>JAGCJI010000067.1 GCA_017648085.1 Clostridia bacterium
CATATATCCAGGTCGTATCTCGTCTATCCGACGACGGTTGCCTTGCCGGTAGTACCGCTTGAGGCGTGGATTCTTACAATTTCGGAATTAGGCACAGCGAAAAGACCGAAGGGGTAGTTGTCGCGCAAATCGTCCTTTGTCGTAAAGGGGAGCTTCGTTATATCCTCAAGTCCCTTTATATCCGCAGGCAAAAGTCCGACGGCCTGCATCTTTTTGCGGTAGTACTCTACGTTGTGATAAACGTAATCGACAAGCTTCACGAGCCTTTTGCTTTGGAGCGAGGTCATCTCGTCCCTGCTCATACATTCTTTTGTTTCATTCCAGATCATTTTACTTTTTCTCCAAGCCAGATAAATTAAACGTTTTTGGAAGGTCAGTTATATCCGCGCAAAAAAGCCGCTTTGTTGATATCAACGGTTTTCGGGGGCACGGTTTCTTCAATTACGGAAAGCCACTCGTCGGCTTCAAATCCGATAAATTTTGCCGCGCGACCGAGTACGGCGGAATTAAGCACCTTGCTGTTTCCAAGCTCAAGGGCAATTTTCTGTCCGTCAAGCGAGTTTACCTCGTGCGATGCGGAAAGTTTCTCTAAAATCCCGTCGGGATATTTTGCCGCGCCGGTAACCACCGTCATCGGCTCAATTTTACAGTCGTTGACGATCATAACGCCGTCTTTTTTGAGAAAGTGCGCGTATCGAAGTGCCTCCAGCCGTTCAAACGCCACTATAACGTCTGCACAGCCCTCCTCGACAACGGGCTCGAAAACCCTTTCTCCAAATCTGACGAAGGTAACCACACTGCCACCGCGCTGTGCCATTCCGTGCACCTCGGATATCTTTACGTCGTATCCCGAACGCATCGCCACCTTGCCGATAATTCTGCTAGTAAGCAACGTGCCCTGTCCGCCAACGCCGACTATCATAATATTCTTTTCCATAATTATCTCTCCACGACCTCGATTGCTCCGAATTTGCAAAGACTTACACAAAGACCGCACCCGTTACACATTGTCGGGTCGATTTTTGCCACTCCGCTCTCCTCCCTTGTGATTGCGGGACAGCCTACGCGCAGGCACGCGCCGCACTTTTTACATTTCTCGGAGTCGACGGTGCACACATTCTTGAATACCTGTCCCTTAAGAAGCACACAGGGGGCTTTTGCTATTATAACGGTCAGCTCGTCGGAGGCTACCGCACTCTTGACGGTGTCCTCGAGCAGTGCCACGTCAAAGGGATTTACCGTAACGACCTTCGGCACGCCTATCGCGCGGCAAAGCACCTCAAGGTCTATTTCGTGAGTTGCCTCACCCTTAAGCGTCTTGCCCGTTGCGGCGTGGTCCTGGTGACCGGTCATACCTGTTGTGCGGTTATCAAGAATCATAACCGTAGAGGTTGCCTTGTTGTAAACCATGTTTATCAGGGAGTTTACGCCCGTATGTAAGAAGGTGGAGTCGCCTATGACGGCAACCCAGTTTTTAACGTAATCCTTTCCGCGCGCCTTTTCCATTCCGTGCAGGGCGGATATGCTTGAACCCATACAAATGGCGTTATCCACAACACCGAGCGGATTTACCGCGCCGAGAGTATAGCAGCCGATGTCGCCTGATGCGTGAAGCTTCAGCTTCTTAAGCACCGAGAATACGCTTCTGTGCGGACAGCCGGGGCAGAGAATAGGGGGACGGCCCGGTGTGGCTTCCTTTGAAAATACCGCCTCATCCTTGCCGTAGATCACACGGCGAAGAAGATTTGCGCTGTATTCTCCCTGGCGGGTAAAGAGCTCCTTGCCCTTGACTACAATTCCATAGGAGCGTACCTGCTCCTCTATTACCGTTTCAAGCTCCTCGAAAACGTAAAGCTCCTCAACGCTTGCCGCAAACTCCTCGATTAGCCTTCTCGGCAGCGGATTTACGAGTCCGAGCTTAAGGACGCTTGCCGTGGGGCACGCCTCCTTAACGTACTGATATGCAACTCCCGCGGTGATAAAGCCGATTCTTTTATCTCCCGGCTCGATTCGGTTGACCGAGAGGTAATTGGCAGCTTCTGCAAGCGCATTTTCCATTTTTTCAACTACGACGTGGCGTCCGATTGCCGAGGAGGGCATCATTACGTACTTTGTAACGTCGCGCTCGTACGGCTTTACTTCGACCTCGCATCTGTCGGAAAGCGTGACTCTGCTTTGCGAATGTGCAAGCTTGGTCGTGGTGCGAAGGATAACGGGCGTGTCGTATTTTTCGCTTATTTCGCAGGCGAGCTTCACAAAATCCTTTGCTTCCTGGCTGTCGGATGGCTCAAGAACGGGAACGTGCGCCGCACGTCCTATCATTCGCGTGTCCTGCTCGTTTTGTGAGCTTGCCATTCCGGGGTCGTCGGCTACAACGAAAACCGCTCCTCCGCCGACTCCTGTATATGAAAAGGTGTAAAGTGGGTCGCTCGCAACGTTAAGACCTACGTGCTTCATACACGCCATGCTTCGAACGCCCGCCATAGACGCGCCGATTGCAACCTCTGCCGCAACCTTTTCGTTCGGTGCCCACTCGGTGTAAACCTCGTCGTATTTTGAAAGGTACTCGCTGATTTCTGTGCTAGGTGTGCCGGGATATGCGCTTGAAAGCTTTATTCCTGCCTCGTATGCGCCCCTTGCGATAGCTTCGTTTCCGAGCATAATAGTGGTTTTAGACATTTTCTCACCTCAAAAAGTAGCGCGTGCGCGCTGTACTTTATCAAAATAAAGTAAATAATATAGCATTATAGCATAAAAGGGGGATAATGTCAACAATATCAAAATAAAAACCCGAGCAAAATTTGCTCGGGTTCTGCTTTACATAACTATTTCGTATAACGCAAGTAATTCTTCGTCTATTTCCTCGCGTCTTTTTGCTATCTCAGCCGCTCTTACGTAATCGCTTGCCGCAGGGCCGAAAAGCTCTGCGTCAAGTCTTTCGCACTCGGCTTCAAGCTCGGCAATTTTTTCTTTTGCGCGCTCGATTTTTCTCTCTTGCGCACGCCGCTCCGCGTTTTCTCGTTTTTTCTGCTCATAATCCGCCTTGGAGTCGGATTTTTTTGACACGGGTGCTACCGCTTTGGCGTCTGCAAGCCTTATCTCGCGAAGCTTCAGGTACTCTGAAAAGGCGTCGTCGTAATCCTCAAGACCGTAGTCAAGCATTCCTCCGTCTCTGTCGGGGTCAAGCTCTATAATTCTCGTTGCGATCTTGTTTATGAAGTATCTGTCGTGCGAAACGGCTATTACCGTGCCGTCAAAAGCAAGAAGCGCGTTTTCAAGCGCATCGCAAGAGCCCATATCAAGATGGTTCGTCGGCTCGTCCATTATAAGCAGATTGACCTTCTTCATTACCAGCTTTGCAAGCGTTAATCTCGCACGCTCCCCACCTGATAGGGTAGAAATAGGCTTATCCATATCCTCCGCATCAAATAAAAAGAGTGCAAGAGCACCTCGAAGCTCCACGTCCTTTTTGTCCGGGTATTCGCTTCTCATCTCGGAGAAAACCGTTCCGTTTTGCGAAAGTCCGCGGTTTTCCTGGTCGTAATATCCTATCTTTATATTATAACCGAGCGTCACGCTGCCCGCCTGCGGCCGCAAAAGAGAATTCAGGATTTTCATAAGCGTTGATTTTCCCGAGCCGTTAGGGCCGAGGAACATTACGCGCTCGCGCCGTCTTATAAGGAAGGAAAGGTCGCGTATAAGTGTCTTTTCGCCGTAGGAGAATGAAAGCCCCTTTGCTATTACTACGTCGTTCGCGCTTTCCTCCTCCTCGGAAAACCTGACGCGAATGTCCTTTTCCGCCTTGGGTGCAAGCTCTATTTTTTCCATTCTCGCAAGCTGCTTTTCCTTTGAGCGTATGGTAACGAAATTATGCTCGCGGTTGCATCTGCGCTGGAATTCTATATTTGCCTTTATCTTTGCAATTACCTTTTGCTGCTCCTTGTATCTTTTTTCAAGGGATGCCGCTTCCGCCTCTTGTTGCTCCTTGGTTTGAGAGTACGAGCCGTTAAAAAGGCGCGCTCTGTTATATTGTATATGTAGAGTTTTGTTCGTCGTTCTGTCAAGGAAGTAACGGTCGTGGGAAATTATAAGCACGGTTTTCTTATATCCCGCAATAAAGCTCTCAAGCCAGGCAAGAGCGTCTATATCAAGGTGGTTTGTCGGCTCGTCAAGCATCAGAATATCCGGCTCTGTGGAAAGCAAGCGCGCAAGCGCAAGGCGAGTATACTGTCCGCCCGACAGGGTGCGTATTTGTTGAGCAAGTAATTCTTCCTCAAATCCAAGGCGCAAAAGCGTGCTTCTGCATCTCTGCCTGAATTCCAGACCTCCGGCTTCGGCATACTTTCGGTTAAGCTCCGTCAGCGTACCCGAAATTTTGACCGCCTCCTCGGCATCTGCTACCGCAAGCCTTGCTTCAAGACGGCGGATATCCTCTTCAAGCGCGAGTAGTGCAGGGAATGCCGTATACATATATTCAAGGCAGCTGACCTCGCCCGGTAGGGCGGTAAGGTCGGGATTCTGCTCCAGCATGCCTATAGTATGCCCCTTTTGTACGTATACTGCACCCGCGTCGGATGCGTATATACCCGTTATCAGACGGAAAAGAGAGGTCTTTCCCGCGCCGTTAGTGCCTATAATTCCAACTCTGTCGCCGTCGTTTACCGAAAAGGTAACGTCGCGAAGAACGGTGTCGCCCCCAAATGCGAGCGAAAGACCGCTTACCGATAATGCTATCATTATATATAGTAACTCCAAAAAATCATTTGTATATATTCTACCACAAAGTGTTTCTAAAATCAACTATGCATAATTATGCAGTATATTCGATGCATAAACAACGCATAATTCACAAAAACCATAAATGAAATTACTTTAATATAAAATAAAGCGCGTTTAAAATCTGTAAATGTTTTACAAAATATGGGGATTTTAGTGCATTTTGCACAAAAACAAAAGTCTGAAACGTGTAAATGAATAAAAATGCGACAAAAATGAATTTTTATTGAAAAAAGTGTTGACATTATGCAAAACGGGGTGTATAATTAAACCATCAAAAACAAACACGGACGAAACCGTCCAAGAAAGAGGAAACAAAAATGAAAAAAATTATCTCACTTATTCTTGCTGCTGCGATGCTTTGTGTAGCAGTTCTGTCACTCGGCTCATGCGGCGAAGACACACTTTACAAGGCTTATGGTAAGCAACTTGCCAAAGTAAAAGCTCCCACCGATAAGAGCGAAACGCTTACTGTTGCAATGTCTCCCGACTTTGCACCGATGGAATTCTCTTACATCAACGGTGCGACCAGCGAAATAGCAGGCTTCGACGTTCTTCTTGCAAACTATCTTGCAAAAGAGCTTGGTATGAATTTGGAAATTAAGCCCATGTCCTTTGATGCATGCCAGATAGCAGTCGGAACCGGAAGCGTTGACCTTGCTATCTCCGGATTCTCTTGGACTGCCGACAGAGCTGAAAATTACCTTATTTCAGACTATTACATTGCAGGCGACAACGAAACCGAGCAGGTATTGATCACAACCAAGGCTAACGAGAATAAGCTTGATGAGGCTTCTGACTACGCGGGTCTTAAAATAGGATATCAGGGCGCTTCTCTCCAGGAGCTTCTCGTAGAAACAACATTTGCTGATATTGCAGGCGAGCTCGTTCCTTTCGGAGATCTCGGACTTGCAACCGTTGCTCTTCAGGAAGGTAAGATCGATGCACTTGCAGTGGCGGTAGGTAACGGCGAGTCTATTATCGCTAACACTAACAACACTCTTGCATTCTCCGGATTTGAGTTCGACGTTGATCCTAACTACGAAAACAACGTAGTTCTTCTTAATCTTGAAGATACAGCGCTTCTTGAAAAGGTCAACCAGGCACTTGCAAAGGCACTTGAGAACGATTACTACACACCTTGGTACGAGGCTTGCCTTATCCTTGCAGGTAGTAAGAGCATAGACGAGCTCGGATATGACAAGGACGGTAACAAGGTTACTGAATAAATAATTAAAGGTATGAACCGGAGAATTCTTCGGTTCATACTTGCGTTTTAAAATGAAAGATAAGAGGAAAAATCAGTGGATTTTATTACAATAATTCAAAATATAGGCAAAATACTTAGCCGTTATTGGTACGTATTTGTCGTCAAAGGCGTTGGATATACATTGCTTTTGTCAACGGTCGTACTCGTGTTCGGAGCAATACTCGGATCAATTATGGCGGTTGGAAAAGGATCTAAGATAGCTCCGCTGCGTTGGTTGATAACAGCCATTGTTGAGGTGGTTCGCGGAACACCCTCGCTATTGCATTTATACGTTGGCTATTTCTTCGTACCGAAAATTTTGAATATTAATGGGTTGAGCGCGCAGAAGCAAGCCTTTTTCTGTTGTGCCGTTGCTCTGATAGTGAACAGCGCGGCGTACGTTTCGGAAATAGTCCGTTCCGGTATTGAAGCTGTTGACAAAGGACAAACGGAAGCATCACGTAGTCTCGGTGTTAACGGATTTTCAACTATGACCAAGGTAATTTTGCCGCAGGCCATAAAGAACATTCTTCCCGCACTTGGCAATGAGTTTATAACGGTAATCAAGGAAACGTCCTTGGCATCAACGTTCTTCGTGGGTGATCTTATGACGGCGTTCCTCGAGGTTAGAGGTATCACTTATCTTCCGGTTGAATGTCTTATCATCGTCGCCGTGATTTACTTTATTATCACATTTACCCTTTCGAAATGTTTGGGTGTATTTGAAAGGAAAATGAAGAAAAATGCTTAAGGTTAACAATATATATAAAAATTTTGGCGATCTGGAGGTTTTAAAAGGCGTTTCAACCGAGATTGAAAAAGGCGAGGTCGTTTCAATTATCGGAGCATCCGGCTCGGGAAAATCAACGCTGCTTCGCTGTATGAATCTGCTTGAAGTGCCTACGTTTGGCGAGGTGTGGATGGATGGCAAGCTTTTCACTCCCGTCGATCCTTATCTTCATCCGGAGGTTATAAGAGCATCAAATACATATTCAAAGCTTTTGGGCGAGGGATACAGTGATGCTGATGCGATTAACGAGATAAAAAGCAAAGATCTTCTTAACGAAAATAATTCTCGCAAGGAGGGAAAGCTGTACAACGCCCTCATCAAGCAAATATATAAAGAAAACTACATTGATATCAATGTAGCCCGTCAGAAAATGGGCATGGTTTTCCAAAACTTCAATCTTTTCAACAATATGACTGTGCTTGAAAACATCATGTTCGCCCCGGTAAAAATCGGAGTGTCTAAAATAAATAAGCTCAAAGCAAAGAATTTTTTCATAAGCTTTTGCAATTTATTTAAAAAAGAAAAAACTCCGCTCTATGTGATAAACGAAACTAAACAGGAAATCAAAGATAAAGCGAAGAATAAAGCTATCGAGCTTCTGACAAGAATAGGACTTATTGAGAATGCAGACGTATATCCCTCAACGCTTTCGGGCGGTCAGAAGCAGAGAATTGCGATAGTCCGCGCACTTGCTATGAATCCCGAAGTTATGCTCTTTGACGAGCCGACGTCGGCACTTGACCCCGAAATGATAGGCGAGGTTCTTGACCTTATGAAGCAGCTTGCAAACGAGGGTATGACGATGGTTATCGTTACACACGAGATGGGATTTGCGCGTGAGGTGTCTAACAGAGTTCTGTTCGTTGACGAGGGATACATAGCCGAGGAGGGCGAGCCCGCCGAGGTATTCAAGAATCCCAAGAACGCGCGCCTCAAGGAATTTCTTTCAAAGGTTCTTTAATATGTCAAAAAATATAGCTACCAAAGCAATAGAAGAAATGAGTGAGGTTTTCACCTCGCTCTCGGATAAAATATGGGAATATGCGGAGCTTTCCTTAAAGGAGTTCAAATCCACCGAGGAGTATACCCGTGTATTGAAAAAACTCGGATTTGAGGTTGAGGAGAACGTTGCGGGGATAAAAACCGCGTTCCTTGGAAAGTGGGGAAGCGGTAAGCCCGTTATCGGCATTCTCGGTGAATATGACGCGCTTTCGGGGCTTTCGCAAGAGGGTGGCGTGAGCTATCGCTCGGAAGTAACGAAGGGTGGCTCGGGACACGGCTGCGGACACAATATGCTTGGCGCGGGCTCGCTTGCGGCAGCATACGGTGTAAAAAAATACCTTGAGAAGACCGGCAAAGAGGGAACTGTAATATTCTTCGGCACTCCCGGTGAGGAGGGCGGAGCAGGAAAGGCGTTTATGGCAAAGGTGGGACTTTGGTACAACCTTGACTGCGCCCTGACCTGGCATCCCTCCGACGTAAACGAGGTCGCAACAGGCACGTGTAACTCTTGCATACAAACGCTTTATAAATTTAAGGGCGTTGCGTCTCACGCTGCGGGCGATCCCGAAAACGGCAGATCCGCGCTTGACGCGGTTGAGCTTATGAACGTCGGCGTTCAGTATCTGCGCGAGCATATGAAGTCGGATGCAAGAGTACATTACGCCATAATCGACGGCGGCGGATTTTCACCAAACGTAGTTCAGCCCACGGCATCGGTGCTGTATATGGTTCGCTCCACTCTCGTCAAGGACGCAAATGCGCTTCAGGCACGCGTTGACAAAATCGCGGACGGAGCTGCGCTTATGACGGGTACGGAATACGAGCGTGTATTTATCGACGGATGCTCAAATACCGTGCCTAACCACACGCTTGAAAAGTTACTTTACGATAATATGGTAGAAATCGGTGTGCCCGAATACAGCGAGGAGGAATGGAAATTTGCCTCCGAGCTTCGTGCTACCTACGAGGTTCAGGGACTCCCCGGCATAGCGGCACAGTACGACGCCGCGGCTAAAAGTGCCGTGGAGGAGCTTTGCGGTGACAATACCACGCCCCTTTATAATTTTATCGCCCCCTATTATTCGGGATATGCGCACAGCCCCGGCTCGACCGACGTCGGCGACGTGTCCTGGCAAACTCCGACGGCGCAATGCTATACGCTTTGCTTTGCCGCAGGCGCGCCCGGCCATTCCTGGCAGAACGTCTCTATCGGAAAATCCTCCATCGGACACAAGGGACTTATCTTCGCGGGCAAGGTCATTGCCTCGGCGGCAGTCGATATTTTAGAAAACCCTGAGCATCTTAATGCGGCAAAGGCGGAGTTTCTTCTGACGGCGAAGGGCGGCTACGTGTCGCCTATTCCCGACGGTGAGTACGCCAAGCCTGTTGAAATATAAACTATAAGGAGTAACAAATATGACATTCGGTTTATTTCGCAGCCCCATTAGTTTAATGCTGATAGGTCTTGCGGTTCTTTTAATACTGACTCTGATATTCAAAAAAAAGAAGAAATAATAAAGATCGGCGGCACGTCCTCACTGAAAAGCAAGGAGTGCCGCCGATTTTATTTTTTAAAGCTCCTGCAATTTGCAACGCTTTAGGTGCGTTTTAAATCGCGCAGGTGCTTTTTTATCATTTTGTTGACCTTTTCTCTGATCGTCAGTATCTCGGAAGCCTCTTTTGCGCAATCATCAAAGGTGGAATCGCAGCCAAGAACCCCGTCAATTATCTTAACGACCGCATCCTTGCCGCAAAGCTCTTCAAGCAGAGCCATCGCCCGCATATCCTGAAGGGCGTCGTAAAAGACTTTGATGCGCGTGGATTCGAGTGGCGTGCCATCCATATTGGGATAAACGGAGAAGGCGTCGCCGGGGGGCACCCACGCGTTGCCGTCAAGCTGCATATAGGGATTTATAAGGTCGTAGGAAAGGAGATTATAGTAGAAATTATAGCCCCAATGCAAAAATCCCTTGATGCCGTATTTATACATTTGGTATCCTATCGAGCGGTTGCGGCAGGCGGGCATCGTGATAAATCTGTTTGACACGTGCTTTGCCTGGCTACAGCAGTAATAGGTCCAAAGGCCCGGAATATTCTCTTTAAGGAATGGGGAAATTCTGTTAGTCGCGGGTATCGGCATATCACACGTTCCGTCGAGATAGAATTCAATATGTGATATCGCATCCATAACGGGATAGCCCGAAAGAACGCCTGAAATAGCCGACTTTATTTTGCGATAGGTTTCAAGATTCTCCGAAAACGGCTCGTCGGAAATATGGAAAAACAGACGCGAGTCATCGCCACGGGATTTCATATGTGATATTAATGCCGAAAGAAGCTTACCTAGAAAGGAGAGATATTCCTCCCCCGTCGAGTCGGTTTCCCAGCCGAAAATTTGCTTATATTCGCCGCCCTCGGTCGCCATTACCTTTGGCGCGTGTGCCGAGCCCCATTGAGTTGCAAGGTGATTTATCTCAAAATATTTAATTCCCACTCTGTTGCAAAGCTCAATCCATCTGTCAAGTCGGGAAAAGTCAAAGATATATTCTCCGTCTGTTTTCACAATTTCAACCAGCTGTGCCGTCGGACGCTCTCCGCCCACGGCGGTATCAAGCGGGGGAGTGAGAATGGGAGTGAGCATCATATTAACGCCGTTTCTTTTGGCATTTTTCATAAAGCTCTCGATAATCTCCCAGTGCCGCTCTGACCACATCGGTACGTTGTAGTAGGAAGCAAGACAGTCGCAATGCAGCCAGTCGGTGTAATATATGCTTTGCGGAGGCAGTATTGCGTCTATGATCTCTACGGCGACGTATTCGCGCGCAAGAAATCCGCCGCTCTCGTCTGTAAGTATAACCGCGGTATCGTAAATTCCGTCCGCAATATCCTCGGGTAATTCTATTTCCACCCACACCGACATCAGCGAGTCACATCCGAGGCAAATAGAATTACGGTTATGCAAGGGCCTTAAAACGTCGGGAAAAATTCCCACGCCCTTCGTTATGTAATTAGTATCCTCAGCCGTGGAGTGCTGTACCGTCGGTCTATCTATCGGCACGCTGCAAACGTCGCGCAAAGTAGCATATTGGGCAAGCTCTCCCTCAATATCTATGAAAGCAGACCGTCCTCTGAAAACGGGGTTGTCGCTTTTCACGGTATGAATTACTTGAAATGAGAGCCGTTCGCCGCGTAATGCCGAAATCCTTGTAAGCGGCGTAAATCCGTCAAAGGATTCGTGCGCAAGCGGCTTTTCAAGCGACGATACGATTTTGATTCTACCCTTTATCATACTTATCTCCCAAATCAGTCGCTCTTAAGTATCTGGAGTGCGCGCAAAAAATTGCTTGGCAGCTCGCACTCAAAGGTCATTCTCTCGCGCGTTGTCGGGTGGGTAAGAGTGAGTCGCTTTGCATGTAGCATCTGACCGCAAAATAGGGGGGCGTGTCGCTTTTCAAACATAGTTTTGCCGCTCGAATAGACCTCGTCGCCAAGAAGAGCGTGACCGATATATGACATATGCACTCTTATCTGGTGGGTTCTGCCGGTTTCCAAGAGGCACTTGACGTAGCTTACCTCGCCGTATCTTTCCAGCACCTCGTAATGCGTTATGGCATCTCTTGCTCCGCGCTCGGTGCTTTTATGCACGGACATTCTTTTTCTGTCCACGGGATGCCTTCCTATAGGTGCTGACACCGTACCCGTGTCGTCTTTAAAGCCGCCTCTGACTAAAGCGTGATATTCGCGCTCGATTCCGTGATGCTCAAGCTCCGCGGAGAGAGCCTTGTGCGCAGTATCGTTTTTCGCCACGACCAGAAGTCCGCTCGTATCCTTGTCTATCCTATGCACTATACCGGGGCGTAAAACGCCGCCGATGCCCGACAGGGAATCACCGCAATGGTATAGCAGCGCGTTTACAAGCGTGCCGCTGTAATTTCCGGGTGCTGGATGCACTACCATTCCCGACGGCTTGTTTATTACAAGGATATCCTTGTCCTCATATATTATTTCAAGCGGAATATTTTCCGCTTTTGCTTCGCACGCCTCCGGCTCGGGAAGGGAAAAATCAATTACGTCCCCTACCTTGAGCTCATATTTTTTGTTGGATGCGCTGCCGTTTACGGTTATATCTCCGTTTTCTATAAGCTTTGCCGCCGCACTTCTTGACAGCTCGGATATTTCCGCCGCCATGCTGTCAAGCCTGCGTCCGACGTCCGCGTCAATAGCTACGTATCTCACGTTAAGAGCTCCTCTTTTTTGATTTTTGCTCTTTTACTATATCCGTTACGAGTGCCAAAACAAGCAGTCCGGCACCCACGCAAACAAAGGAATCCGCGCCGTTGAATACCGCAAAATTAATAAGACGGAAGTCTATAAAGTCAACGACGTAGCCTAAAAGGATTCTGTCTATCATATTTCCGATGCCGCCCGAAATTATCATTGCGGTGGCAACCGTGTAAAGCTTATTCTCCATAAATCCGGCGTAAAGGGCAAATCCCATACCCAGAATCGTTACGGTGGAAACGACTATAAATATCCACCGATGATCCGCAAGCATACCGAATGCAGCACCTCTGTTTTCCACGTAGGTAAGGTGCAGAACACCCTTGATAAGCGGTTGCGTTTCAATTGGAGATAGGAATTTTACAGCCAACCATTTTGTCAGCTGGTCAAGCCATATTCCAATAAGAATTATAGTCGAGTAAATTACGTATTGCGAAAATTTTAATTTTTTCATAAAACCTCAATTAAAGGATCGGCAGCATTCCGCTGACCATCGCCAGTAAAATATACGTTATTGTGAATGACCAATCTATAGGCGAGTCCTGGAGCAGATTGAATTTCACCATTAGAAAGCGTACCGGCGCAATAAAGGGCTCGGTCAGAAGGGAGGTGAAAAGGTAGAGTCTGCTTTCCTCGGGGTTTTTAAAAAAGGGAATGATCATTCTGACCATCATAGCAAGCGATACGGCTTCAATAAGTATTCTTATAAGCCTTGCAAAAAAATCAAGAAAAAACACAAATATACCTCAAAGGAAAACGGCGGCAAAAACCGCCGTTTCCGTTTATTTATCGATATTGATTCCGCTGGGAGTGATAATATACGTTCCGGGGGAAACGTTCTTCACCTCGCCACCTGTGGTATAAGTAACTCCGTTAAGGAAATCGAGCATTCTCGTTATAGAATCTCTGTCAAGTATCTCCAAATTCAGAACAACGGTGCATCCGTCAAGCAGATAATCAGCTATAGTGAATATCTCGTTCATTGATTCGGGGCGAACCACCTTAAGCTCAATATTGCTGCCTTCGTTAGAGGAGCTCTGTGATACCGATGCCTTTTCCTGCTCGACAACCTCCGGCTCAGCCTTTTTCTCATCAAAGCTCTTGAAGGTTATCTCCTCGTCCTCGCCTGCCGCCTGTGCAAGCTTCTTTCTAAGTGCCTCAAACATAATTCAGTCCTCCTGTTATTTTATAAAAAGTCTGCGCCCGACTCTTATGAGCGTCGAGCCCTCTTCAATTGCAATCTTGTAGGAATCGCTCATGCCCATGGAAAGCACCGGCGAATCGCCAAAGCCGTACTTATCCGAAAGCTCGTCAAAGAGCCGCTTCGTGCTTCGGAAATAGCCGCGCAGCTCCTCCGCATCGCACTCCGCCGGCCCCATAGTCATAAGGCCCGAGCAGGAAATACCGGGTAAATCCTTTATTTGACACAACAGCTCCTCGGCAAGCTCGGGTAAAACTCCGCTTTTCTGCTCCTCTTTTGCCGAGTTGACCTCGATAAGCACGGGGATAACTCTGCCGTGCATTTCTGCATGGCGGCTCACGTCACAGGCAAGCTTCAGTGAATCCACCGAGTGTATCATATACGCACTGTCGGCTATCAGCTTTATTTTGTTGCGTTGCAGCGTGCCTATTTCGTGCATCCTCACGTCAAAGCCTGCCGCGCGAAGTATCTCGCCGCGCCGCTTTACCTCGCCCGGTCGGTTTTCACCGACGTCGCGCGCACCAGCGGCAGCAAGGGCCAAAAGCTCCTCGTCCGTACCGCTTTTAGTGACCGAAACCAAGGTTGGCGTACTGACACCAAGCCCTGTGGAAAGAGCGTCTATTTCCTCTATAAGAGAGTTGTAATTTCTTTTTATGTAATCAAAATTATCCATCATACATTCATTATACCATCCGACCGATTTATTTTCAAGTATTTTTGAAAAATATTTTATTTATTATAGGTGTTGATTTTTGCGCGCGTTTGTGGTAGAATAGCTTAGATATAAATTTGACGGAAGTGAAACGGCAGTTATGAACGGTGAAAACAGACGCACGCCTATGCCATCGGTGATGGCGCTTGCATATCTCGGTGATGCACGGCACGCCCTATACGTGCGCAGGATGCTCGTTTTGCGCGGCATCTCCAAATCGCGCGAGTTGAATGATGCGGCGCTTGATTACGTAACCGCCGAGGCGCAGGCGAGGGCGTACGGCAGAATAGAAAAGATGCTTACCGATGGGGAACGGGACGTATTCAGGCGCGCATTTAATTCAAGCCATCTTAATAAGCCGAAGCACGCAAGCGGGCGCGACTACCGCACCGCCACCGGTTTTGAGGCTTTGATAGGACTGCTTGAATGGCTCGCAGACGGTGAAAGAATTGAATTTTTGTTAAACGAAGCATATAAAGAGGATAAAGAAAATGATACAGAAGATTAAAGGAACGATGGATATACTACCAAACGAAACGCCGCTTTTCAGATACGTTGAGGGCGTTATGCGTGAGGAGGCTGAAAAATACGGATATGGGGAAATAAGAACCCCCACCTTTGAAAACACCGAGCTTTTCGTGCGCGGTGTAGGTGATACCACCGACGTCGTGCAAAAGGAGATGTATACCTTCGCGGACAGAGAGGAGAATCGCTCCATCTCTCTTCGCCCCGAGGGAACTGCGTCTGTCGCCAGGGCTATAATCGAGAACGGAAAATGCTCCGACCCGATGCCTCTCAAGTATTATTACATCATCTCCTGCTTCCGTCACGAGAAGCCGCAGGCGGGCAGAAGCCGCGAGTTTTTCCAGTTCGGAACTGAAATGTTCGGCTCGGAAAGTCCTGCCGCCGATGCTACCGCAATAGCTCTTGCCGCCTCGGTTCTCAAAAGACTCGGACTTACAAACGTAAAGCTCCACTTAAATTCAATCGGCTGCAAGGAGTGCAGACCTACCTACCGCGCGGCACTCGTTGATTACTATACCGAATGCGGACCGCGATGCGATACCTGCAAAACCAGACTTGCTAAAAATCCGCTCCGCCTTCTTGATTGCAAAAATCCCGATTGTGCTCTTCTTGCAAAGGCTGCACCGAAAACCGTAGACCACCTTTGCGAGTCCTGCGCTGCAAAATTCGATATGCTCAAGGCGTCGCTTGACGCGATGGGAATAGATTACGTCGTTGACTCCTCGATAGTACGCGGACTTGACTACTACACCGGACCCGTGTTTGAATTTATAGCGGAGGGCATAGGCGCACAGTCCACCGTATGCGGCGGCGGAAGATACGACGGACTCGTTGAATCTCTCGGCGGTCCTGCGCTTTCGGGCATCGGCTTCGGTATGGGACTTACCAGAATCATACTTGCGATGCGCGCTCTCGGCGTAGACAAAATCGAGCCAAAGCGCCCGAAGCTCTACGTTGCCGCACTCGGTGACAGAGCCATAGTTAAGGCGCTTGAAATAGCAGAGCGACTTCGCCGCGAGGGCAAATACGTTGAATGCGACATAGTCGGCAGAAGCCTTAAGGCGCAAATGAAATACGCCAACAAGATCGGTGCGGAATATACGCTTATTATAGGTGATTCCGAAATTGATGCCGGTGTCGTACAGCTTAAAAATATGGCTGACGGAGAGCAGACCGAGGTCGCGCTTGACAGCTTTACCATTTAAATCGCGTAAATCGCGCCCGAGAGAATAACATCTTTCGGGCTTTTTGAAAAAAGGAGTTAAGGATGAAGGATAGACGTGACTTTCTTCCGACCACGCCCGCCGATGTGCGAGCGCGAAATTGGTCGGAGGTCGATTTCGTATACGTAACGGGTGATGCATACGTTGATCACCCATCCTTTGGTGCGGCAATTATAACACGCGTGCTTGAAGCGGAGGGCTTCAGGGTTGCCGTCCTTGCTCAACCGGATTACAAAAGTGCTGACGACTTTAAGCGCTTTGGCCGTCCCCGCCTTGGCTTCCTCGTAAGCAGCGGAAATATAGATTCTATGGTCGCACACTATACCGTGTCGAAAAAGAAGCGCACCTATGACTACTACTCACCGGGTGGGGCTGCCGGCAAGCGCCCTGACAGAGCGGTGATAGTTTACTGTAACAGAATACGCGAGGCGTACGGTGACGTGCCGATAATTATCGGCGGACTTGAAGCATCTCTGCGTCGCTTTGCCCATTACGATTATTGGGAGGGAAGGGTGCGCCGAAGTGTTCTCGTTGACTCCCGCGCCGATATTCTCACCTACGGAATGGGTGAAAATATAATTACCCGCATAGCCAAGCTTCTTGACCGCGGAGTTCCGATTAAAAAAATACGTGACGTACGCGGATGTGTGTACCTTTCAAAGCGCGGAGAACGCGTATATTTCGATTCAAAGGAAATCGGCGACTATGACACCTTGAAGGAGGACAAGCGCGCGTATGCCGCCGCGTTTGCCACGCAGTATAAAAACGCCGATTCGGTGCGCGGTGTTGCACTTATCGAATATTACGGGGATAAAATGCTCGTTCAGAATCCCCCTATGCCCCCTCTTGAGAGGGAGGAGCTTGACAGAGTTTACGCCCTGCCGTACGCGCGTGATTTTCATCCCGATTACGACGCGGTCGGTGTGCCCGCTATAACCGAGGTTAAGTTTTCGATAACTCATAACCGCGGGTGCTTTGGCGCGTGCAACTTTTGCGCCATTGCCTTTCACCAGGGCCGCGAGGTTCGCTCTCGCAGCGTGGAGAGCGTAGTAGAAGAGGCGAAAAAAATTGCCGCTATGCCGGATTTCAAGGGGTACATAAACGACGTTGGCGGACCTACCGCAAACTTCCGTTATCCCTCTTGCGACAAGCAAAGCGAGTGCGGAGTATGCCCGAATAAAAAGTGTCTTGCACCCACTCCGTGTAAAAATTTAAAGGTAGACCATACCGAATACGCCGATATGCTCTCCGAGATAGAGAAGCTTGACGGAATAAAAAAGGTATTCGTGCGCTCTGGAATAAGATTTGACTATCTTATCGCCGACACCGACGACTCCTTCTTTAAGCAGCTTGTAACTCATCACGTTTCCGGACAGTTGAAGGTTGCCCCGGAGCATTGCGCCCAAAGCGCACTTTCAATGATGGGAAAGCCCTCGGTTGACGTATTTATGCGCTTTAAAAAGAAATTCTTCGAGATAAGCGCGGATGCGGGGCTTGAGCAGTATCTTGTACCCTACCTTATGTCGAGCCACCCCGGCACAACAATGAAGGACGCTGTGGAGATGGCGCTCTGGCTTAAAAAATGGGGATATTCTCCCGAACAGGTGCAGGACTTCTATCCCACACCGGGCACTATATCAACGGTTATGTACTATACGGGTATAAACCCGATGACGATGAAATCGGTTTATGTTACTACCGACTATCACGAAAAGCAGCTTCAGCGTGCGCTTTTACAGTTTTCACGCCCGGAAAACGCAAATCTCGTCAGAGAGGCGCTTCGCCTTGCGGGACGCGAGGATCTGATAGGCAACACGCCCGACTGCCTTGTACGCCCTGCGTTTGGCCAGGGGCACAAAACCGAACATAAGGCGCGTGATGGAAAAAGAAGCTCGCAACGGGGCTCAAAGAAGCTTCCGCGCCCAAAAAATCACGTCAAAGGATACAAAAGTGACAAGCCCGGCAGCAAAAAGCCGGGACAAAGTGTACAATCTCGCACAAAAAAGACCAAAAACAGATAAAAACTAATTTCAAAAGCTTGACGGTAGTATTTTTTGCGAACTCGTATGCGCGAAAATGCAGGGCAGAAAAGCAAATGTCAAAAAAACGGCTTTAACAGGCAAACGCAGGCGTTTTTTGATAAATAACGGAAAAGTAGATTTTTTCTGAAAAAAGACAAATCAAGAGCCTCTGCTATTAAGAATGTTGAAAACCTGTGGGCAAAATTGGCTTGTCCACCGAAAAAACTACCGAAAACGCACTTTTTCGACAAAAAGTTTTCCACATTTTCAACAGCCCAAAATGTTGAAAATGTTTCTTGGCAGAAAAATAAAAGCCTGACCAAAACAGAAAAAAGACACTTTTTGAAGAACGGAAAAAATAAAATCCGCCAACGCATTTTGGCGAATCGGAAAAACTTGCGAATAAATTCATCGTACAAATTACGAACTTACGAAAAGCAAGCAATTTAAAAAGGAAAAACTCAATGAATCAGCTTGAAAATAGGTATCTTAAGGCAAAAAGAGCGCTGTTTATTAAGGCGTACTCTCAAAAACTCAATCCCGAGCAGTCGCGCGCGGTTTTCACTACCGAAGGACCGCTTCTCGTGCTTGCCGGGGCGGGTAGCGGAAAAACCACCGTTCTCGTTAACAGAATAGCCTTTATTATAAAATACGGCGATGCATATTTCTCGGACGCCGTTCCCGATTTTACCACGGAGGCGGACGTTCTGGCACTCGAAAACGCCATTAATATGACCCCTTCGGAAATCTCGCAGATATTGCCTGAATTTATACATCGCCCTTGTCCTCCGTGGCAGGTTCTGGCAATCACCTTTACGAATAAGGCGGCGCGAGAAATCAAGGAGCGACTTTCCCGTACCTTTGACGATGCTACCGTTACCGATGCTATATGGGCGGGCACTTTCCATTCCGTGTGTATGCGCATACTCCGCAAATACGGCGAACGCCTCGGCTATCGCGACGGATTTTCGATATACGATACCGACGACCAAAAGCGGCTTATTACCATTTGTATGAAGGAGCTTTCGATAGACGAAAAGCGCCTCGCACCAAAGGCTGTGGCAAACGCCATAAGTCGTGCCAAGGACAGACTTATAACTCCCGACGAATTTGAGATCACTCACGATCCGCGCACCCGTGATATTCTAAAGGTATATAAGCTTTACGAAAAGAAGCTTATGGAATACAACGCGGTCGACTTTGACGATATAATAATGAAAACGGTTGAGCTCCTCACCTGTGACGCAGAGGTCAGGGAATATTATCAGTCAAAATTCAAATACGTTCTAGTTGACGAGTATCAGGATACAAACCACGCGCAATTCGTGCTGACCGAGCTTCTTTCAGGCAAGCACCGAAACATTATGGTTGTCGGTGACGATGACCAGAGCATATACCGATTCCGCGGAGCTACGGTTGAAAATATACTCAACTTTGATAAAACCTACCCCGACTCTACGGTTATAAAGCTTGAGCAGAACTACCGATCTACCGAAAACATACTTAACGCCGCAAATGCGGTTATCGGACATAACGACGACCGTCACGCGAAAAGATTATGGTGCGACAAGGGTGAGGGCGAGAAGATCGTTTTGCGTGAGGCGTATGATCAGCACGATGAGGGCAGGTACATAATAGACAAAATAAACCGTGCGGTAAGCAACGAGGGGCGTAAGTATTCCGACTTCGCTATTCTTTACCGCGTAAACGAGCTTGCCAGATCGCTTGAAACCAGCTTTACAAAAAGCGGTGTACCGTACCGCGTGCTTGGTGCAACGCGCTTCTACGACCGCAAGGAAATCAAGGATGTGGTTGCTTATCTTTCGGTCGTAAGCTCGCCATTTGATAATCTCCGTCTTAAAAGAATCATCAACGAGCCGAAGCGTAAAATCGGTGCTGCTACCGTTGAAGCGGTTGAAGAAATTGCTAACCTTGAAGGCACTTCAATGTACTCGGTGCTTTCTCGCGCCTACGAATACACGGCTCTTGCCAAGAGTGCGGACAAGCTTTCAGACTTTGTCCGTATGATAGAAAAGATAAAAAGCGAGCATACTCTCCCCTCTGAAATAATGTCTGCTCTCTTTACCGAAACGGGATACGAGGCTATGCTGAAGGCTGAGGGCTTTGAGGGAGAGGGAAAGATAGATAACGTCAAGGAATTCATATCCGCCGCCATTGAATATGAGAAGCGGTGCGAGGAGGTTGATGCCTTGCCTACTCTTTCCGGTTTCCTTGAGGAAATTTCACTTATCAGTGACGTTGATAAATATGACGAGGGTGCTGATGCCGTGGTGCTTATGACGATTCACGCGGCAAAGGGACTTGAATTTCCCGTAGTATTTCTTGCGGGAATGGAGGACGGAATTTTCCCATCTCAACAAAATATGGCAGATCCTGCAGAAATGAGCGAGGAGCGCCGTCTTGCCTACGTTGCAATAACGCGCGCAAAGGAAAAGCTGTATATAACCTATGCCAAAAACAGAACGATGTACGGCAGGACAAATTACGGCATACTCTCGTCATTTGTCAGGGAGGAGATTCCCACCACCCTCATAATGCGCGATATGCCGCGAAGAGAGCCGCCGCGCTCTGCCGCTACAAATCATTACACACGCCCGACTCCCCCGACTTACAGAAGGGAATATTTAAGCGAGCTTAACCGCCCCTCTGAAATTCTGCGCCCTACGGTGCAGAAAAGCAAGGCATCAAGCTTCGGCGTGGAGCAGCTGCCCGTTGGCACACGCGTGAATCATACGGCTTTCGGTGACGGTGAGATCTTGAACGCAAAGGAAATGGGGGGAGACGTTCTGTACGAGGTTAAATTTGACACGGGCGTCACCAAACGCCTTATGGCAACCTTCGCAAAATTGAGGAAGATCTGATGATAAAATGCTGTATATTTGACCTTGACGGCACGGTTTTAAATACTCTTGACACTATAAGATACCACTTGAATAAAACGCTCCTTTGTCATGGCTTGCCAGAGGTTTCCGGGGATGAGTGCCGACGCTTTGTCGGAAACGGTGCGCGCCGCCTGCTTGAGCGTGCGCTGTCAAAAAGCGGCGTTACCGATTCCGCCACGGTTGATAAGGTCCTTGGGGACTACCTTATATCCTACGACGCCGAGCCCTATGTAAACACTTCGGTATTCGAGGGGATAGGCGAGCTTATGACAAAGCTTCGCGACAGAGGAATTCGTCTTGCGCTCCTATCTAACAAGCAGCATTCCGCAACTCTTGCGGTGGCGGAAAAATTCTTTCCGGGTGTCTTTGATGCGGTGCAGGGCGGCACGGACGGTATACCCCTGAAGCCCGATCCCACCTCGGCAACGGCATTGCTTGATGAGATGGGAATATGCCCTTCAGAGCTTGCCTTTATCGGGGATTCCGAGGTTGACATTGAAACCGCAAAAAATCTCGGCGCGGCTTTAGCCATAGGCGTCAGCTGGGGCTTTCGCTCTGCCGAGGAGCTTACTCTCGCAGGCGCAGACGTGCTTGCGACAGACGCCGACGAAATATTCCGTGAGGTTACGAAGCATGCCTAAAAAACTGTTACTTGTCCTTATATGTATCGCTGTGCTGTTCTCCCTCTCGTCCTGCGGCGGACCGAAATACTCACACCGCGAGCTCGTCCTCAATCTGCCCGACAGCTTTGAGATTAAAAAAAGCTCCGACTTTGACGCGGTATATACCGACGGCGAGCTTTTTATCGGCGTGCTTCGCATAAGCTTTGCGGCAGCTCTTGCGGATAAAATTCCCGAAACTATGACGGCAACCGAGTTCGGTGAGCTTTGGAATGATCGCTGCCAGAGATACGCCGACGTGCAAAACGAGCGCGGCGTCACCTTTTCCGAGTACTACGATTCATACGAAGGGACGGACGGATATTATTTTGAGGCGTTTTACCGTAGCGAGTATGCCTATTTCGTAGTTCTTTTCGCCACCCCCGTGTCGTATGAAAACATCAAACGTGAGGAAATATTTACTTATGCCGAGGGCATAGAATGGAGTTATAAATGAAAAACACAGCAAAAAGGATTCTTGCGATACTGATTCTCCTCTCAACCCTTCTGACTCTTTTCGGTTGCGGGGAATGGAAAACCTACAGACACGGCGAATTCGTGTATAAGCTTCCTAAGAGCATGAAAAAGTTGAGTATGCCCCCCGAGTATGCCGACTTCGTTTACGGAAATGAAGACGGTGCAGAATACTGTGCTTTCTTCTATACTCCCGATCAGCTTTTCGGTGAATTCTATCTTGAAAAGAACTGTACGACAAAGGAATATGCGGATTTTTACCTGCGCTATCAGGGGTGTTATACGGACGTTGTACAAAACTACAATGCCGAAACCGGAGTTACCGTACAGACCTACATCTTAGACAACGACCGCGAGCACCTCTTTTTCTACGATTATATTATAAGAAACGAGAACGTCCTTGTGCATCTTTATATGGATGTCGATGCGGATAAGAGAGAGGAATACGAGCCGATATTTGAGTATTGGACAACCCTCTGCTACCTTAAGTAATTGACTTTTTTATAAAGAAATGATATAATTCAACTAACACCGACCGAAAGGCAGCTCATATGGAAAGAAAATATAATTTTTCACAAGGACCTTCAATGATTTCAGACGAGGTCATGGCGCGCATAAGGGAAGAGATGGCAAGCTATAACGGATCCGGAGTATCGGTTTTGGAAACCGCCGAGGGCAGCCCCGAATATACCGAGATCGTAGACGGGGCGGAAAAGCTCTTGCGTGAGCTTATGAACATTCCGCAAAGCTATAAGATCCTGTTTTTGCCGGGTGGAGCGGATATGCAATATTCGGCGATACCTATGAATCTTCTTTCCGAGCATAAGTGTGCGGACTATATAATATCGGGCCAACGCTCAAAGGCGGCATCCCTCGAGGCAAAGAAATACGGTGATATAGCCGTTGCGGCATCCAGTGCGGGCGCATCTCCCGCATTTTCCACTGTGCCCGAAACCAAAAGGAGCGATTTTCGCCCCGACGCCGATTACGTGCACATATGCTTCAACAATATCGTTTACGGAACAAAATTTCACTATATTCCCGACACGGGCAGCATCCCGCTTGTCGCCGATATGTCCGCGTTTTTGCTTTCCGAGCCTATAGACGTGTCAAGATTTTCCTTGATATACGCAAATGCGGAGTGCGGAATAGGTGCACCGGGACTTACTATCGTCATCGTGCGCGAGGACCTTATTTCCGCAGCTCATAAGGACTATCCGTCAGCTATGGACTATAAGCTGCTTATAAACGGTGAAAATTCTGCCGCCACCGCACCCGTGTGGTCTATTTACGTCGCAAAGCTCGTCTTTGAGTGGATATCATCGCTCGGCGGACTTGAGGAAATGAAGCGCAGAAACGAAAGAAAAGCAAGCTTTATATACGATTACCTTGATAACCAATCCTACTATACAGCTCCCGTTGATAAAAAATGCCGTTCAATGATGAACGTCGTTTTTGTAACCGGCGACGCTTCGCTTGATAAGAAGTTTGCCAAGGAGGCAAGCGAGGCGGGATTTGCCAACGTCGGCGGTCACGGTTCGGTCGGAGGCATGTGTGCATCCATATACAATGCTATGCCTGCGGAGGGCGTGGAAAAGCTCGTCGAATTTATGAAAAAATTTGCCCTTGAAAACCCAAAGCTAGAGGCGTAATAAAAAAGCAGAGATTTTCTCTGCTTTTTTTGATATTTTGTTGCATTTTTCACTTTTTTGTGATAAAATAACTAGGTTAATGAAAATAAGGAAAAATAAGAGGAAAGAAAATGAAGCGTACCGATTTAAGAAACGTTGCTATAATTGCGCACGTTGACCACGGAAAGACTACCCTCGTTGACGAGATGCTTCGTCAGGGTGGTATATACCGCGAAAATCAGGAAATGGCTGATCGCGTAATGGACTCCAATGACCTTGAGCGCGAGCGAGGAATAACCATACTTGCAAAAAACACAGCAATATATTATAAGGACGTGAAGATCAACGTCATAGACACCCCCGGCCACGCCGACTTCGGTGGTGAGGTTGAGCGCATACTCAAAATGGTAAACGGCGTAATACTGCTCGTTGATGCCGCGGAAGGCCCGATGCCCCAAACTCGCTTCGTGCTTGAAAAAGCGCTCGCAATGAATCACAGAGTTATCGTGGTAGTAAATAAAATCGACCGCCCCGATGCCCGTCTTGACGAGATTGGCGATGAGGTGCTTGAATTGCTCCTTGAGCTTGATGCGACAAACGAGCAGCTCGATTCCCCGATGATATTCTGCTCTGGCAGAGCCGGCACGGCGTCCTTTGATCCCTTTACTCCCGGCACCGACCTTAAGCCCTTGCTTGATACTATACTTGAATATATGCCTGCTCCCGAGGGAGAGGAGGAGGATCCCCTTCAGCTCCTCGTTTCCTCCATCGACTATAACGAGTTCGTCGGCAGAATAGGTATCGGCAGAATAGAGCGCGGTACTATAAAGCAGGGACAGGGCGTTGCAGTTTGCAACTACCACGATCCGAACGGAAAGACTCGCCCCGCGAAGATAGTTTCCCTCTATCAGTTTGACGGACTTAAAAGGGCGCAGGTCACCGAGGCAAAGGTGGGCGATATCGTCTGCTTCTCCGGTTGTGAGGATATATCCATAGGCGACACTATATGCTCACCTGCCAAAATTGAGCCGGTTGAATTCGTAAAGGTCGGCGAGCCCACGATGGAAATGACCTTCTCGGTCAACGACTCGCCTTTTGCAGGTAAGGAGGGTAAGTTTGTTACCTCCCGCCATCTTCGTGCGCGCCTTTACAGAGAGCTTCTTCGTGACGTATCCCTTCGCGTAAGCGACGGTGACACGACCGACAGCTTCCGCGTTGCTGGCAGAGGAGAAATGCACCTTTCCATTCTTATTGAAAATATGCGCCGCGAGGGATACGAGCTTTGCTGCTCTAACCCCAGGGTGCTTTATAAGGAAATAGACGGCGTGAAATGCGAGCCGATAGAGGACGTTATAATCGACGTGCCCGAGGAATATCTCGGTGCGGTTATGGAAAAACTTGGCGCAAGAAAGGGCACACTAGTCGATATGCAGCTTTCGGGAAACCGCCAGAAGCTGTTCTACTCCATTCCCACCCGTTGTCTTTTCGGATACAGAAGCGAGCTTCTCACCGATACGCGCGGAGAGGGAATAATATCAACTCTCTTTGCGGGCTACGAGCCCTTCCGCGGTGAGATAAAAACGCGCTTCACCTCATCTCTTATTGCATCCGAGTCGGGAAATTCCACCACCTACGGACTTTTCCAGGCGCAGGATAGAGGACCTCTGTTTATCGGTCCTGCCACCCCCGTGTATGAGGGAATGATAGTTGGCGAAAACCCCAAGCCCGACGATATTGAGGTAAACGTCTGCCGCGAAAAGCATCTTACCGCAATTCGTTCCTCCGGTGCTGACGAAAAGCTCACGCTTATCACCCCCGTTCAGCTTTCGCTTGAGGAAGCAATAGAATTCATCACCGACGACGAGCTTATTGAGGTAACGCCGAAGAGCATAAGACTGCGTAAGGTTGTCCTTGATACCCCTGCGCGTAAGCGCATCCAGGCACAAAAGCGCGCCGCACTTAAGGAAAATAAATAAGTAAAAAGTCCGAATTTAACGCGCTCTCCTTAACGGCGGGCGCGTTGATCTCGGACTTTTCGTTTTAAAACACCAGACGCTTGCATCTTTTTATATTCGGTAGTGCAAGAAGCAGGATGGCGGCAAGGATCAAAATTCGGGATATAAAATACCTCCTTAACATAAACACCAGAATACCGAATAAAAACAGGATTGCAAGATTTATGATGCCCGACCTTTTTTCAACAAGCTCCTCGCCGAGCAGCTTTTTTGAGGTGTAAAGGTTGAGAAAAAACGACACGGCATAGCTTATAAGTGTGGATATCCCACCCCCGACGTATCCAAGCCGACTAATCAAAATCAGTCCCGATACAACAGCAACCGCGGCGCTGATAAGGGAATTTCTCGTTATCAAAAGCGGCCGCTCGCAGTACAATAGACAGCTTGTCAGCGCGCCCGACATAAACGAGAAAACTATTGAAAGGGAGATCGGATATATCGCGGCCATCACGTCGTAGTATTCCTCCGACACCGCCAACACGAAAATCTCGGGCAAAAGGCATAGAAAAATTAAAACCGCGCTGCACGCAATGCTTCCACAAAGGGTAAGGGTGGGAGTTATCTTTTTCTCCTGTCTTTGCTTTAATTTTCTGGTCATCCATGGCACGAGAGCGAGGGACAGCCCCGACGTTGCCGTTGTTATTGCAATGCCTACCGAATACGCCACGGCGTATTTACCTACCGCCGCTGTTCCAAGGGTGTGGGAAATGATTATTTTGTCCGCTTGCGCTATCACAGACCCGGAAAGATAATGGGGTATCATGGGGAGCGTAGAGCGAAAAACAAAGCTCCAGACATCCTTCGCAAAAAGCTTGCGGCTTGATTTTATCACCCCCACCGTTATGGGAATTACGAACGCTGCCGATACGATAAGCGCGGAGACTATTCTCGGTGCGCCGCCGTAGCCTGCACGTATAAGGATCAAAGAAAAGAGTGGCGTCATAACACCTATCGCCACGTTTATGAAGGATACGCGCCGATATTCGTAAGCATATCGCTGCCTTGCAAAATATATACCCGTGACCGAATTGAAAAAGACCTGAATTATCAAAAACAGCGTAAGCGTCGTATTCAGACCGGTGAAGACGTTAACGGCATGCCGCAAGCACGCATATATAATAAGAGCGAGTGAGGTCAGTGTTAGCTGCGCACCGAGGACGGATGCCGTAAAATCCTCTTCGCGTCCGTCGGAAAATTTCGCAAGTCCGCGATACATAACACTTGACACTTCAAGGGTGGTCAGGACGGTGAAAATCCCCATAAAGCTCACGTAAAGCGAATATATTCCGTATTCCGTGGGGGAGAGCAGACGCGTGAATATAGGGGTGAAAAGGAACCCGATTCCCCTGGAAATCACGCTCGAAGCCGTGTACCATATGCTTGAGGCGGCAGGCGTGTTAAGTTTTTGGCTGAATTTCATTTGTCGCATCAAGCAATCTCTCCGTTTTTTCTTTAGTTTTTCCCGAGAAAAGAAATGCTTTAGTGGATAAGAAAGGATTTAAACGTAATTTTTTCTTAATTCCGCTGACGAGGAAAAAAAGATTGATTGTTTGCCAAATAATACACATATATTTTAAAAAACTTTATCAAAAGCATTGATTTTAAAAAGTATATGTGCTAAAATATTTTCAACAAAATATTTTTCGAAAGAAGGAAAAGCAAATGTTTAAATCCGAGTATTTAAAAGACTTGATGGCAAGAGTTGAGGCGCGCAATCCCGGCGAGCCCGAATTTCATCAGACCGTGCGCGAGGTTCTTGAGTCCCTTGAGCCCGTAATTGAGAAGCGTCCCGAGTACGTTAAAGCGGGCGTTCTTGAGAGAATCGTTGAGCCTGAAAGAATTATCAAGTTCAGAGTTCCGTGGGTAGACGACGAGGGTAACGTAAGAGTTAACCGCGGCTTCCGTATCCAGTTCAACAGCGCGATCGGTCCTTACAAGGGCGGACTTCGTTTCCATCCCAGCGTTAACGAGAGCATTATAAAGTTCCTCGGCTTTGAGCAGACCTTCAAACACTCCCTCACCAGTCTTCCCATGGGCGGCGGTAAGGGCGGCTCTGACTGTGATCCTAAAGGCAAGAGCGACAGAGAGTTTATGGAATTTTGCCAGAGCTTTATGACCGAGCTTGCAAAATACATAGGTCCCGATACCGACGTTCCCGCAGGTGACATCGGTGTTGGTGCACGTGAGGTTGGTTACCTCTTCGGTCAGTATAAGCGTCTTCGCAACGAGTTCACCGGCGTTCTTACCGGTAAGGGTATTTCTTACGGTGGATCTCTCATCCGTCCTGAAGCTACCGGTTTCGGCGCAGTATATTACACCACCGAGATGCACAAGCACTTCGGCGACGATATCAAGGGTAAGACC
>JAGCJI010000007.1 GCA_017648085.1 Clostridia bacterium
CGTCACGAAAATAAGAATAGAGTCGGCGCGCAAGCTCCTTTCAGCAACCTCTCAGTCTATATCGGAAATAGCCGAGATTTGCGGATTTAAGAGCATACACTATTTCAGCAGAACGTTTAAAAAGGAAACGGGAGTTTCCCCCCTTGATTACAGACGGCACCATGCTGACGATAAATAAAACGCTCAAAGAGCATCATTAAAAATCGGTTAAATCGGCATTGCGGCTTAACCCTGTTTTTAGTGGCTCTTTTTGTTAGCAAATATTATCCTCCTTAATATACTGTTATAGGCGCGAGAATATCGCGCACCGAAAAGGAGGTTTAAATGGCAACTTTTTTTAATCAGGCAACACTTTCCTACGGCGGCAACGTCGTAAATTCCAACACCACCGAGGCCGAGCTCCTTTCGGGGCTTGAAATTACAAAGACCGCGATAACAGCATCCTACTCTCAGGGCGAGAGCGTAGTTTACGCTATCACGTTAAGTAATATGAGCAGTACTCCCTATAACACGCTTACGGTAACCGACGATCTCGGAGCGTACACCATCCCCGGCGGCACGGAAACGGCAGTTCCCCTCACCTACACCGTCGGCTCGCTTCTCTATTACCTTAACGGCGTGCTTCAGCCTACACCGACGGTGATTACGGGCATCGGCCTCACGGTTGACGGTATAGATCTGCCGGGCGGCAGCACCGCACTCTTTATCTACGAGGCGCAGGCAAACGAGTTTGCTCCCATCGCCGCCGGCTCTTCAATAACCAACACCGCAAGCACGGACGGTGGCGTGGGCGTGGGCGAGATCAGCGCATCGGCAACCGTAACGGTCAGAGAAGCTCCCTCACTTACGATAGCAAAGGCGGTCTGCCCCGCTATAGTAAACGACAACGATCTTATCACCTACACGGTTATCGTACAAAACCTCGGCAACGTTGCGGTGGTTGCAACGGACGGAGTCGTTATCAGCGACGTGTTCAATCCCATCTTGTCGGACCTCACCGTTACCCTTGACGGAGAGACGCTTGCAGAGGGCACGGGATACACCTACAACGAGCTGACGGGCGAATTTGCTACGGTAAACGGCGCGATCACAGTTCCCGCGGCAACCTACACCGTCGATCCCGAAAGCGGAATAATTACCACCACCCCCGGTGTGACCGTGCTTACCGTAACGGGCAGAATCTAACCCGACCTAACCTGTGTTGGATTAAGCCATCGCAAAAAGCCGTCGGGATAATCCGACGGCTTTTCTTTTTTATGAGTTGTTTGTCACGGGTGTTAGCTGTCCGTGTTTTTTTGTTTTTGGCGTCTTGTTATCTCTCGCGCAACTGTAAGGAGCAAAATTGCGGCTATCACTGCTCCGACCGCGTTGACGGCTACGAAGTTAAACCATATTCCGTCCAGGGTGAAGTGCCAGAGCGCACCGAGGAACAGAACGGGCAGCACGAACGCCATAGCGACCGACATAACGGTTGCCATAAACGGCTTTTCGATTGCGGATAGGAAGCTCTGTGCGGAAACGTTGAACCAACGGAAAAGATATGCGAAGCAAAACAGCCGTATCGCGTGGGCGGAGGTTTCGAGAAGAGTGAGCTCGCCCGCCTTAACAAACCACGACGCTATAACGTCGGGGAAGAAAAAGAGAGCCGCCGTGGACACAAGTCCGACGCACGCCGTACCGACAAAGCCGCAAAGGGCGATTTTCTTAACACGGGTATAATCCCTCGCGCCCCAGTTGTAGCCGATCGCAGGAGAGAGGGAGTCCGCAATTCCGTAAAGCAATGGCCAACAAAGGTCGCTTGAATACATAAGCACCGCATATACCGCAACGGCGGTAGTGCCGCCATTCTCGCCAAGCACCCGAACTCCGAGCGTCATAAGAGCGATATTCATAAGGATAGAAGTGACACGCCCCGATACGTTGTTTAAAAATATAGGCGAGCCGCAAGCTCCTATCTGCTTTAGCATTCCAAGGGAGAAGTGCGGCCGCACGAAGCGTAGCAGAGCCTTGCCGCGAAGGAAAGGGATTAATGCCACAAAGGAGCATACGCACATCGAAAGCGACGTAGCAAGCGCCGCGCCCACAACGTCCATCTTTAAGACAAGTAAAAACAGAGCGAGAAGTCCGATAGTGCCGAAGTTTGAAAACACGTTGATAAGCATACTCATCTTTACGTATCCGCTGATACGCAAGTAATTATCCATCGCGAAAAAGACGGTTGTAATAGGTCCTGTAAGAGCAAAGGTACGCAAATACCTTACAGCCGTGTCAAGCAGATCTCCGTCAGCACCCATCATACGCGAGAGCGGCGTTGCGGCGAAGAACATTATCGCACCCATCACGACTGAAGTAAAAAATATCAATACGGTCGACGCTGTGAATACGTTGTTGGCGGTGTCGCGATCCCCTTTTCCGAGCGCTATGGATATCGGCACAGATGCACCGACTCCGATAAGGTCGGCAAGGGAGAAGTTTATCATAACGAGGGGAAAGGCTATATTGACCGCCGCGAATGCCCCCTCGCCAAGCGTGTGCCCGATAAATATTCCCTCGAAAATCGAGTATATAGACATGGCAAACATGCTTACCATGCTGGGAAGCGCAACTATAAAAAACAGCCGCCACGGTTTTTCTTTGGCGTACATAAGCTCGGTTTTGGTCTGCATTTTTGCCATCCTTTCTTTATTTTACCTTTAATATATTACCTTTTTCGCCTTATAATGTCAAGTCCGTTTGGAAATTAATTGGCAAACCAGCCGTCGATAAAGGCAACGGGCGGTGCTGATAACGCATCGCCCGTAAAATCTTTATTAACCCCGATGCGCGTTCGGCATCTCAAGTGCCGAAAAGCCGTCGGTCGTAGTAATTTTGCCGTCGGGAGTTACCCACATTACTTCAACGCCCTCAAGCGTTGCAACAAGCGCGCGCCCATCCTCAATGCTCATACAAAAGAGTGCTGTCGACAGCGCGTCGCCGAGTCCGGAATCGCGACAAACGATCGAAAGGGACGTATATCTTTCCGATGGCATAAGAGTCGCGGGATCTATGATATGATGATAGCTCTTGCCGCCAACGACGTAAAATCGCTGATACGAGCCGCTGGTTACGACCGCTGAAGTTTTGAGCGAAAGATACTTCAGATATGGCTCGCTCGGGTCACCGAACGGATTCTCTATGCCGACGGACCAGGGCTCTCCCCCCGCCTGCTCACCGATAATGCGGATGTTTCCGCCGACGTTGAGGACGTATCCCGAAATTTTATCCGCCTCAAGCTCTCGAGCAATCTGCTCTACAGCCCAGCCCTTTGCTATCGCACCGACGTCAAGAGTGAGGTGCGGATCTGTCAGCGTTACTGTTGAAGCCGCCTCGTCGATTACGAGGGAGTCAAGGCTTACGTGCTCTGCCGCCGAAAGCAACGCCGACATCGGAGGCAGGGCGGCGTTCATAGGGTCGTCAAGACCCGCAGTACGATATTCGTGCCATATTGAAAGCACGCTGCCCATCGCAACGTTTAACACGCCCCCCGTCAATTCGTACGTTTCCTTGGCGTAAAGGAGCATATCGATAATATCGCGATGCACGGTGACCGTCCTATGCTCTCCCCCCTCAAGCGAGTTTACGGTGCATAGGTTTTCAATTCCGTCGTATTTATGATATATGTCAAAAAGTCTGTGGTAATGCCGAAGTCGCTCGAAAATCCTGTCGCTGACCTCATTAAATTCCCCACGTGTCCTCGCATATCCGATAACGGTGGTTGCCGTGTCAAAGCTGTTGAGGTCGTACGCCTTGAATCTTCGCGGTTTGCCGCAGGATACGAGGATAAGGGGCTGGATCAAAAGGATCGCAACGAGGAGAAGAGCGGATACACTCTTTTTAATCATTTGTTTCTCCGCTTAAAAAACGGGAGGTGTCCCTCCCGTTAATTATGGTTTTGCGTTTTTTAAATTAGCCGATCTTTACAGCAGCTGCTACGAATCCGTTAACGTAGATGGTGCAGCCCGCGCTGATAATGTCGGACGTACCCTTACCTGCGTTTGCTCCCTCAGTTTCCATAAGAGAAGCAACCTGTGCGCCGGTCTTGCCTACGCACTTCGCAGCGAAGGTGTCTGCCTGAGTATACCACTCGGCAACCGCGCCGCCCCAGCCTACCATATTGTAAGCGTCGCCCTGCTCTCTCTTGGTCTTAATTTCCTTTGTTGCGTCAAAGGTGGATTGACCGGTAAGGTCAAATGTGAATTTAACCTGTGCACAGTCGATAGCGCAATCAACGATCTTGCCGCTTGAGTCAACCGCTGCAGCGAAGATGGTGGTTTCAACCTGGTTTGTGCCGTCCTTTGCTGCCGCACCTGTCTCCTCGTTTTCGGGAGTAGCGTTGGTTACGGTCTGGCTTGTGGACATACCGAGCTTAACGTCGGTAGCATTAGTCGTCTTTGCGGAAGCAACTGCCTTCTCGATCGCGTGAACGAATTCAACGATAGTGATAGTACAGCCGGCATTGATAACCTCTTCAGTACCCTTATCGCCGTTTACCACGAGAGCCTTGACCTCATCGATCGTCTTGCCGATGACAAGTGCTTCAAAAGCAGCAACCTGCTCGTACCATTCCTTGGCAGCGCCGCCCCAGCCTACCATATTGTAGGTGTCGCCCTGCTCCTTCTTGGTTTTAAACTCTGTGTTCGCGATAGCCTCGCCCATAAGATTGTACGAAACCTTGTTTTGCATACTGTCGATAACGCACTTTACGATCTTGCCGTTTGCGTCAACGAGAACTGCCGCCGCGGTAACTACCGCCTCACCCTGACCGTTCTTTGCTGCTGCGCCGGTCTCCTCGTTTTCGGGAGTCGCGGAGGTCGCGCTGACGGTGGTGTAAGAGCCTGCGCCGAACTTAAGTGCCTTGGTTTCGCCGCAACCGACGATTGCAAGAGCGGAAACAAGCATTACAGCGCAAAGAATAAAGCTGATTATTCTTCTCATATAATCTCCTAAAAATTTATTTTTTTGTGTGCTGCCATTATAATATCATATGGATTATGCTTTGTCAATAGTATTGTTAAAATGTTAACATTTTTCACATTTTTCCCATTGGTATCCGCTTAACGAGGAAAGCACCGATAAGCCCGACGACGATTCCCGACACCGTACCGCTTATAGTGAGGGCTATCATATAATAGCCGACCTCAAGCGTTTCAAGCACCGCCATTGCGACCAGAATCTGACCGAGATTATGCAGCACGCCCCCCGCGATGCTTACGCCTACGGAGGAAAATTTACCCGATGCGCGAAGAAGTGCCATCACGACAAGACTCAAGGCCGCGCCCGCCACGCTGTATGCAAACGTCATCGGGTTGCCGAAAAGCATGGCAACCAGCACTACTCGCACGGCGGAAACCGTCGCCGCATACCGCACGCCATAGCGGTACAAAACGAAAAGCACCGCCACGTTGGCAAGTCCGATCTTGATTCCCGGCACGGCGGCAAATATCGGTGGCAGAAGAAATTCTATATACGACAGCACGATAGCAATAGAGGTGCAGGTCGCTAAAAACACGAGCCGTTTTACGCTGTTATTTCTCACCTTGACCTCCTACGATATGACGTCCGAGCCGCCGTCGGTCTCAAGGGTTACGACCACCTTGTTCGGCAGACAAATAATACTCTCGCCCGAGCGAAAGATAGGTCTGTGTGCGGCGCATATTCCGTCGGGGCAGGACGCCGATTCAACGTATGCCCGTCCGTCCTTGATGACGAGGATATTATATCCGCCCTCCGTTATTATCTCAACCCGTCCGTCCTCGGAGAGAGGGTACGTGCCGTAAGGCTTGCCGTCCACCGTAACGGTCACAAGGTCGCCCACAGGGCGAAAAAGCACAAGAGAAGTGCCGAGGATCAAAAGTGCCGCGAGAATGGAAGCGACGAGTATAATATCGTTTCTTATCTTCTTTTTTTCCTGCACCATACCCGACACCTCCTCTCTGATTTTCGATGAAATTTCCGTGTTTTTGTGACACGGGGCGTTTTTTAGAAAGGAAAGAGGCGAGAAAATCCGCCTCCTTCATATGTACGAGAGGCTGCGGACGGAGCTTTATCCAAAGCCCTAAAATCCACGCGCTTGCGTTACCTCTCTAAAAAAACACTAGCTTTCTTCGGGAAGGTCAGGTAAAAATACCGCCTTAATACATCCCGTCGGGCACTCGGAAACGCAGAGTCTGCATCCGGTGCATTTTTCATAATCTATCGTTGCAAGATTATCCTTCACGGTTATTGCGCCGTGCGGGCACTTGCGCTCGCATTTTTTACAGCCGATACAAGCGTTCTTGCATATCTTGCGCGCTTCAGCACCCTTGTCGCGGCTGGAGCACATAACCACGGTGTTCGTTTCCTGGGGAACGAGAGTAATTATACTCTTCGGACAAATGGTAACGCAAAGACCGCAGCCAAGGCAACGGCTGGTATCAACGTGCGCAATTCCGTCCAAAACACATATGGCGTCAGCAGGACAAGCCGCCGCGCAGTCACCGTATCCCATACATCCAAAGCGACACGCCTCCGGGCCACCGTAGATCATCGAAGCCGCCTGACAGGTCGCGACGCCCTCATACTTTGATTTTTTGTAGGTAGCCTCACAGTTTCCGTCACAGTGAACGAAGGCTACTACGTCCTTTGGCTTTTCGGTCTCAACGCCGAGAAGCTCGGCAAGCTCGCGAGCGCAAGCGTCTGCGCCCGGAATACAAAGGTTAGCCTTTGCCTTGCCCTCCGCAATAGCGGCGGCGTAATCGTCGCAGCCCTTATATCCGCAAGCACCGCAGTTGATGCCGGGAAGGCAGGCGCGCACCTTCTTTACGGTTTCATCCTCCTCCACCCCAAAGAAGTGGGAAAGAACCGCGAGAAGCACGCCAAGCACAAGTCCGACTGCCGCAACGACACCGAGTGCTACTAAAACGTCAATCCACATACCGACACCTCCTTACGCGAAGAGCGCATCAACGATGCCCGACAGTCCCATAAACGCGAGGGATATGAAGGACGCGGCGATGAGCGTGATGGCGATTCCGCGGAAGTGCTTCGGTACGCCCGATTCGTCGATGCGGGAGCGAAGTCCCGAAAAGAGAACCATTGCGAGCAAAAAGCCGAGACCGCAGCCAAGAGAACTGACGACAGACTCAAGGAAGCCGTATCCGTCGGTGATGTTATTGATAGCTACGCCAAGCACGGCGCAGTTGGTGGTTATAAGAGGAAGATATACGCCAAGTCCCTTGTGGAGCGCGGGTATAAATCTTTTAAGCAAAAGCTCCAGCATCTGAACGAGAGATGCAATGACGAGGATAAAGACGATAGTCTGCATATATCCAAGTCCGAGCTTATCAAGCACGAATTTCTGTATCGGCCAGGTTGTCGCGGTTGCCAGAATCATAACTGCTGTTACCGAAACGCCCATACCAACCGCCTGGTCAAGCTTCTTCGAAACGCCGAGGAAGGGACAGATTCCAAGGAATCTGCTTAATACGTAGTTGTTTACGAGAACAGACGAAAGAAGAATTACGATAAGTGACTTAAGCATCTTTCTTTACCTCCTCTCCGTTGTTGCACGAGCCGGATTTGCAATACGCCGCAGAAGGACAGGACGCGCAGGAGAAGGACTTTTTGACAGGTCCTCTGCCGTGCGTTATCGCGCCGACGAGCGCAACGAGAAGTCCGTAGACGAGCATACCGCCGGGAGCTGCAGTAAGGAATTCGATCTTGAAATTCTGAAGGAACGGAATTGCGATGCCCGCAAAGCTTGCAGCACCGAAAACCTCACGTACGACAGCCATCGCGAAGAGTGCGAGGGTGAAGCCGAGTCCCATTCCAACGCCGTCAAGCGCGGAGCGACCGACGGAATTTTTTGCGGCGAACATTTCCGCTCTGCCAAGTATAATACAGTTTACCGTTATGAGTGCAAGATATACGCCGAGCAGGTTGTATATCTCAAGCGAGAGTGCCTGCACGCACATCTGCACGATGGTAACGAAGCCTGCGATAATAACGATATAGCAGGGGATTCTCACTCCGTCGGGAATCACCTTGCGGAGCAAGGATATAAGCACGTTCGAGCATACAAGCACCGCAAGGGTTGCAAGTCCCATCGCAACAGCACCGATTACGCCGGTGGTTACCGCGAGAGTCGGACAAGTGCCAAGCACAAGAATAAACACGGGGTTTTCCTTAAGAATTCCGTTAGTAAGAACCGCGAGATTGCCGTTTTTGTTTTTACTTCCCTCCCCGGATTTAAAGGCGTCCGCTATCCATGTGAAAAATTTCTTTTTGGGAGCACGGTATTCCTTAAGACAGAAGAGAAATATGAAGAGAAGGACTATCGCCTCTGCCGCGTAAGCCAGGGCGAGTGCGGTATTTCCGAAAACCGCCGCTACGACGAGAAATACAATAGATGCCGCGAGGAGCAACGCTTCTATGATAACGCCTATAAGCTTCAACTTTTTCATATTCAAGCTCCTCCCTTCAGTATTGCAACCGCCTGGAATGCACGCGCGACTGCGGTCTTATATCCGTCGGTGGTTATGGTTGCGCCGTTGATTGCGCTTATATTACCGTAATTTGAGTCGTTCTTACCGATAAACTGCTCGTAGAATTCGGGCTTCGCACAAGCGTCGCCGATATTTTCGGATTCATACTGCTCCACGGTAAGGCAGTCAAGAATTTCTCCGCCAGCCGAAATTGCCACGCGGATAATGATATATTTGCCACTTGCGGGGTGATACTCGTCACCGCCGTTTATGCCGTAGCCCGCGCCCTTAATGGTAACGTCGTAGTTGCCGCTAGCGGTAACCTTGACCGAGATAAGCATATTTGAAAGCAGCTTGCCGAGCGCGGTCTTCGTCGCCTCGTCCGTGAGATCCACGTCGGTAGAGGTGCTGCCCGCGATCGTCTGCACCGCGGTCGCGACGGTTGACGAAAGAGTCGCCTCAACATCGCCCGTGACGTTACCCGAAGCATCGGTAGCAACGAACGCCTCGCCTACTACGGCGACGTAGCCCGTGCCGTTGTTTGCTGCGTAGACGGCGTCTACACCGCTTATTTTTTCAACAAGGAATACCTTGGTGAATTCTCTGTTTGCCGATGGAAGAGCCGCCGAAAGATTGTCAAGAAGTATTTCCTCCTCGGTGCGAAGGTCAACGTCGCCGCCATTTGCTACGACGAATGCCTGAAGTGCCGCCTTAACGGCGTTTGCGTACGCCCTAGAGGTCAGCGTTGCACCCGAAACGATATATTCGGAGTAGTCGGCAAGGCCCATACCGTTATATTTGCCGCCTTCACCCTCAACGCTTGGGAAAACCTTTACGTCGTAGGAGTCGGTTTCCTGGTCGGAAACGACCTTGGTGGAAACTATTTTGCCCTCGGTGTTAACACCGCAAAGTATAATAAGTCCCGACGACTTACCGGTCACGTTCATTTCAAACACGAAGCCCGCGCCGTTGGCTGCCTTATATGCCGCGGTTACGTCCTTCGGGTATTTGTCGGTCAAGGTGAGCTTTTCAAATCCCTCACCATCCGGAAGAACCACCGCGAGAGCACCGGCTGTCGCCGCCTCCTGCTTATCCTTGATAATGGGAGCGGTTATGGCATTGGTCAGTGCTATCAGGGTTGCCATAACGGCACAGATAAGAACGAGAACTAAAGTATTTTTTACCGATTTATTCATTTCTTTTCACCTCCGAAAACTCTGTGAGATGTCCAGGAATCAATATAAGGTGTGATAATATTCATAAGAAGGATCGCGAAGGACACGCCCTCGGGATAAGTACCGAAATATCGGATAAGGAAGGTGAGTCCGCCCGCAAGGACGCCGAATATGACCTTACCCCACGCGGTCGCGGGAGAGGTTACGTAGTCGGTCGCCATAAAGATTGCACCGAGCAGAAGTCCGCCCGATAAGATAAGCGCGAGCGCGTTGTAGAAATCAAATCCCTCCATAAAGAGCGAAAGGACAAACACCGTGCCGACGAAGGTCACCGGCAAATGCCAGCTGATAACTCTGCGCACGAGAAGATAAACGAAGCCGACGAGCAGTGCCACGGCGCAGGTCTCACCGATAGAGCCGCCGTGAGTGCCGAATAAGAGGTCGGTAAGCTCGAGTACTTCTCCCTTTGCTATCTGCATCAAGGGGGTTGCCGATGATGCCGTGTCAACTATCGTCGGGTACGCCTGCTTTGCCATACTGCCAAACGCAATTACCATAAACACACGCGCCGTGATAGCGGGGTTTACGAGGTTTTTTCCGAGTCCGCCAAAGAGACACTTAACGATAACTATCGCAAACAGCGAGCCGACGAAGCATTGCCATATCGGAAGGTTTGCAGGCAAATTCAACGCAAGCAGAATTCCGGTTACCGCGGCGGAAAGGTCGCTTACCGTCTGCTCCTTTTTCGCTATAAGATTATAAAGATACTCAAATCCTACGCATCCGATAATACAGGAGGCTACGACGAGAAGCGCGCGCCAGCCGAATATCACACAGCCCGCCACCGTAGCCGGAGCGAGGGAGATAAGAACGTCAAGCATAATTTTCTGCGTCGTTCTGCCACAGTGGATATGCGGTGAGGTGGACGTGCGTAAAAGCTTATCCATTCTTTTTAGCCTCCTTCTTGAGATATTCCTTTGCCAGCTTGTTCGTCTGTACAAGCGGACGGTTTGCAGGGCAGGTAAAGCTGCAGCAGCCGCACTCCATGCAAGCGACTACACGAAGCTTTTCGAGCTCCTCTACGTCCTTTTTGTCATACGCCTTTGCAATAGCGGCGGGAGCAAGTCCGAAGGGACAGGTGTTAGTGCAAGCACCGCAACGGATACAAGCGGTGACCTTCGGATATCTGATTTCCTTATCGGAAAGCGCGAGGACCGCATTAGTATTTTTCACAACGGGGAAATTCATATTCGGCAGGGATACGCCCATCATCGGACCGCCGTAAAGAACCTTTGCGGGATCAAAATTAAATCCGCCCGCAAAATCGATAAGATCACTTATCAAAGTGCCTATCGGAGCAATGACGTTTTGGGGATTTTTCACCGCCGCTCCGTCAACGGTAACACATCTTTCCACAAGAGGCATTCCCGTTTTAAGATACTCGCCGATTGCCGCCACCGTGGTGCAGTTAAGAACGACGCATCCCACAGATATCGGAAGCTCGCCGATAGGAACTACGCGGCCGACGGTATGATAAATAAGCACCTTTTCTCCGCCCTGCGGATATTTTGAGGGCAGAACCTTGACGCTCACACCGGGAATTGCCGCCGCAAGCAGCTGCATAGAGTCTACTGCCGCGCTGTTGTGCGACTCAACTCCAATTACGATAGAGCTTACGCCAAGATGCTTTTGAAGCGCGAGAAGTCCCGCCTTCATATCCTCCACCCGCTCGGTCATCGTATAGGTGTCGCTGGTTATATAAGGCTCGCACTCCGCGCCGTTTATTATAACGTGTTCGATTTTTTCCGGGGGAACGTCAAGCTTAACGTAAGTGGGAAAGCCTGCGCCTCCGAGTCCGACTATACCGCTGTCGCGGACAGCCGCAATAAAATCCTCACGGGAATTGACGGTGGGGGGTGTTACCTCCTCGGGTGTCATAAGCCCGTCGGATTCAATAAGCACGGCAGGAACCGTAGTGCCGCTTGCAAGAAGATAATCCGTGATTTTAGTCACCTTGCCCGATACACTCGAATATATGGGAGATGATATACGGGAGCTTGCCGATGCGATAAGCGTACCAACCTTAACCTCTGTGCCGACGGCAACCTCAAGCTTTGCGGGCGCGCCGATATGCATCACAGTGGGGATAAGAACGGTTTTCGGACTTGGCATACGCACCGCGGACGTGCCCGCCGTCGCCTTTTTATGAGAGAGCTTCACGCCCTTCAAATGAAAAGTCATTGACAATCCTACCTTTCAATATGATTCCTACAATAAGTATTACCTTTTAATTATACAGTATTTCATTTATTTTGTCAATATATTTAAGAAAGATAAAGATTGTGAAAAACTTGTCATTTTTAAGGGGTTTTTCAACGAAAACTTCGTTATTTTTTTAACACGGTTGGGGGTCGGAGATGCTTTTCCGCTCTTCCGCACCGTCGCGGAAGGTCGGCGTTTCCGGACGCGGTAATGTCAATAATTGTTTACATTCACCTTCTGCCGCCCATTTATTGAACTACGGACAAAAAAGAGCCTCGCCACCCTTTTTATCGGGAGCGAAGCTCAAATTTATTATTTTTTCAAAAGTATCAAACAGTGCCGTCAAGGGAGTGGATAAAGCGTAAAAACGCTGCACGCCCCTCCTCGTCACCTTTAAACACGCCCGAGTCGCCGATCGCGCGGACGAATGTGCTGCCCACCTCAAGCTTAAGAATTTCGTCGATATTATTCTCGTTAAAATCGTATTTATCCGAGAAGCGCAAAAACCACTCCTTATGCTTCACAAGGGATTTCACCGCGGCAAAATCCGTTCCCGACAGTATCGCGTGCTTCATATCTTCCATCTCGCCTTTAAGACGCGCGGGAAGCACAGCAAGACCCATAACCTCTATAAGACCGATATTTTCCTTCTTTATATTCTGATGCTCGGCGTGGGGATGGTAAAGTCCGAGCGGATGCTCGTCGGTGGTGATATTGTTGCGAAGCACGACGTCAAGCTCGTATTTTTCACCGCGCTTACGCGCTATGGGGGTTATCGTGTTGTGCATCTGTCCTGCGGTAAAGGCGAATATCTCGGCATCCTCGTCGGTGTAATCGCGCCACGCGGCAAGGATCTTCGTAGCAAGTCCTGACACCTTATCTCTGCTTTTAGAAGAAAGGCGAATCACCGATAGAGGCCACTTAACTATACCCGCATCCACCTCCGGATAATCGGCAAAGGTTACGGGCGTATCAATTTTTGCGCGCTCCATCGCAAATTCATACCGTCCACCCTGCATATGCTCGTGTGAGAGGATAGAGCCGCCCGTGATGGGAAGATCGCTGTTTGAGCCTATAAAGTAATGTGGGAACAAATCAAGGAAATCAAATAAGCGCTCAAATGTTTTCTCGCTTATTTTCATCGGGGTATGCTCGCCGCTTAAGGCAATGCAATGCTCATTATAATAAACGTATGGGGAATACTGAAAATACCATCTCTCACCGGCGAGGTCCATCGGTATCTGACGCAGAGTCTGGCGCGCCGCGTGAGATAGGTCGCCCGCATAGCCCTCGTTTTCGTGGCAAAGGGCGCATTTCGGATAGCCGCTTTGAGGAAGCTGTCGTGCCGCCGCAATGGCGTGGGGGTCTTTTTCGGGCTTGGAAAGATTTACGGTAATGTCGATAACTCCGTATTCGGAATCAACCGTCCATTTTAAGTCCTTTTTAATTCTGTCCCCTCTTATATAGTTGGAATCAAAGGCGAGCTTGTAGAAATAATCGGTTGCCGCCTCGGGCGAGTCGGAATATAGCGAAAAGAACCGTCCAAGCACGTCGGAGGGGCGCGGAAGAAGCTCGCCCATAAGTGCTGTATCGAAAAGATCCGTATAGGCGACCGAATCACTCTCTATCTCTCCGTTTTCATACGCCACGCGGCAAAGCTCGGCAAGTATATCGGCAAGCTCGCGCACCTCGCCTACTTCAAGCGGCGAAAACTCCTTGACGCCCAAAAGCTTCATTATTCTATTTGATACGTAGGTGCGGTCGGGCTCGGATATAAGTCCGCGGCGCACGCCGTACTCAATAAGCTCACATATAAGATAATTTACGTTCATATCACACCTCAAACTTTATACTTATTTCACCACTGAAAAGCTCACGAACCTCACCGTCACGCGACAGTAGCAGTCCCGCTCCGTCGGTAATACCGACCGCGTCGGCATAATAGGATGCACCCGAATGCTCCGACACAAGCACCCGTTTGCCCACGGCGATGGAGCGCCGCCTGTATTCCGCAATAAACTCCGACGGCTCGCCGCGGGAGAAAAACTCCTCTATCAACGGGTATATAAGATCGTCGGCAGAAACCGCAACGCCCGAAGCATCCTCAAGCGTCGTGGCGATTTTATCAAGTCCGTCGGGGAATTTTCTTGATTTCAGATTGATACCGACGCCAACCGCAACGTATTCGGCAAGTCCGTACTCTGCGCCGAATTTTGCCTCGGTAAGAATGCCCGCAAGCTTTTTTCCACCTACGTAAACGTCGTTCACCCACTTAATATCAAGCGACACGGGTGCTACCCTCTCTATCGCACGGCATACCTTCACAGCGGTATCGGCAGTAATTCTGCCGACGTCAGATATGTCGGTCGGTCGGAATAGAAAGGTCATATATATCCCCGCTCCGCGCTCCGAGTCGAAGTGCCGCCCCATTCGTCCGCGCCCGGCGCTCTGCCCCTCGGAAACGAATACCGACGGAAGGTACGCGCCCGGCTCCTCGGCATACTCGCGCGCTCTTTGGTTGGTGGAGTCGGTTATTTTATAGCGAAAAATTCGCACCTTTTCTGAATTTTGCGTTACGTATTCGGTATGGTCCATCTCGTTATGCTCTCTCGGCGCGGCTTATGCGGTCGGGAGCGAACTATGCCCTTCTTTTTCTTTTTATACATTTTATCATATTCCGCTCGCCGTGTCAATCCATTTAATTAACTTTGTATATTTTTTCGCGCACCGTCAACAATAACCATAACTCTCAAAATTTGGAGGGATAAGTTTGAATTTATCGGAAAATTACAAAGAAAACGTGGAGCTTTTTTCGACTCGCCTGCGCGCATCCGAAAGCTTTGACCTGATAGAGCGCAAGCTTGCGCTCACCTCGGGCGAGGCGTGCTTTTTCTATGTCGATGGCTTCGTCAAGGACGGAGAGATGCTCCGTTTGATGCAATTTTTGCTTGCCGAAAAGGAGATCTCTTCGGCAGAGGGGATATGCCGCCGACTGCCGTACGTGGAGGTGGAGGTGTGCGGTGACGTCGATGCCGCCGCAACGGCGGTGCTGTCGGGACAGACTCTTATGCTGTGCGAGTGGTTCGGATCTATGGCGGTTTTAATAGACGCGCGCACCTATCCCGCGCGCCCTACGGCAGAGCCCGACAGCGACAGAGTTATGCAGGGCTCGCACGACGGCTTCGTGGAAACCCTGGTCACTAGCACCGCCCTTATACGCCGCAGAATACGCGACGAGCGGCTGACGATGCGCCACTTTAACCTTGGCGGAGCGTCCCGCACCGACGTAGTGATGTGCTATATGGAGGGGGTAGCAAAGGATAGGCTCGTTGCGGAGGTCGCGGACAAGCTGCAGACGGCGCGGCCGCGCTCCTTGACTCTCGGCTTTCAGAGTCTGGCAGAAACCCTTATTCGCCGCGGCTGGTGGAATCCGTTTCCTAAAATAAGAACGACGGAGCGCCCGGACACCGCCGCCGCACAGCTGCTCGAAGGCAGCGTGCTGATCATATGCGACACCTCACCGCAGGTGATGATCTTACCAACGTCTATATTTCACTATATAGAGCAGACCGACGATTACTATTTTCCGCCTCTGACGGGCACGTATCTGCGCATAATAAGAACACTCATCCTCTTGCTTTCGGTAGTGATCACACCGCTTTGGTATTTATGCGTGGAATACTCCGCTACCCTGCCGCGCGCCCTGCAATTTCTCGTTCCCGACGAGCCGGGAGCTTTGCCGATAATACTTCAGTTATTCTTGGTGGAGTTCGCGATAGACGGCCTTAAAATTGCCTCTATGAACACCCCCGATATGCTCTCAAACTCCCTGTCGATCGTGGGCGCGCTGATACTCGGCGACTTTGCGGTCGAGGTGGGGTGGCTTTCCGCCGACGTGATTTTGTATATGGCGTTCGTAGCTATTGCTAACTTCGCCCAGCAAAACCACGAGCTTGGGTACGCGATAAAATTCTGTCGCCTACTCATTCTCGGATTAACCTATTTTTTCGGAATATGGGGCTTTGCCGCCGGCGTTGCGCTCTTCCTTATTTTAATAATAACGAACACAACACTGACGCGAGAAGGGTATCTCTCTCCCTTCTTTCCGCCGCGCCCCGAGAAAATGCGAAGGCTGCTCGTGCGCTCTAAAAAGGACGACGTGGATAAGGAAAATTGACGGTCGCACCCCCGAAAGTGTTAATTTTTAAATAAGTATTGCAAAATCTGCCAAAATATAGTACAATATAGAGGACTATCAAAACGGAAGGGACGGTGAGCCAAGTGGGAAAAAGACTTAACGAGCGTTTTTTAGCAGCCTACATTACGCTTGATAAGGACTGTGCCGAAAAGTTTGGTGTTGCCACGGGCGGCCTCACCGAATATATAAACCGACTCAACAATGCCCGCTTTGCCCCGGGGCGCGAGGATGCGCTCCCCCGCCTCGTTAGGTATAGAAACATTCGCAACAAAATGGCGCACGAGCTTGGCTCGCTTCGCAAAATGAACGACGTCACGAGCGCGGACATCGCCTGGATACGCAAATTTGACCGCGACCTTTTGCGCCGCAAGGACCCGATCTCCGCATACCTTAAACGCGCACGCCGCTACGCGCGTCGGCGCAAGATACAAAGATATCTGACAATTGCAGCAGCAGGAGCACTCCTCGTCGCAGGCGTTATATTGTATTTTGCTTTATCAAAATAGCTTTTAAGCCAAAAAGCACCCCGTGTAATTTCACACGGGGTGCTTTTATTTATGGTTTCGCCTTCACGCGCGGAGATTTTCGCCGGCTAGCTCTTTTTCGCTTTTAGCTTAAAGATGCGCGAGAGAATAGGCGAGAGAAATTTTGGAGAGCGTATAACAACGATTTTCATAATACGGTTTCCTTTTAGCTATGTTTGGCTGCCCGTTATTATGATATGCCGCCGGCGTGATGTTTGCCACTTTTATTTTTTTCCGAGGTATATGAGTAAAACGCTCACGTCGGCAGGGCTTACGCCGCTGATCCTCTGCGCCTGACCGATGCTGGTCGGCTTGATTTTATTAAGCTTCTCCGCCGCTTCAAGACGGAGTCCGAGAATCTTGGTGTAATCTATATCGGAGGGGAGCTTCTTTTCCTCAAGCCTCGCCTGCCGCTCCACCTCGCAAAGCTCGCGCTTTATATATCCCGCGTATTTTATACCGATTTCAGCACCGGTCACTACCGCGCGTGGCAGTTTCGGACGCCCCGTGTCGATTTTTTCAAGTGCCGCATAGGTAAGTTCGGGGCGGCGGATCAGCTCCGCGAGCTTTATTCCGGTCTTGATCGGGGTTGAGCCGAGAGAGAGGAGCAGATCGTTTACCTCCTCGGTGGGCGCGATTACCGTCCTTTCCATTCTCGCACTCTCCGCCTTGATAAGCTCTTGCTTTTTAAGAAATTCCGCGTAGCGCGCACCGTCAATCAGACCGACTCGGTGACCTATCTCGGTAAGTCGCGCATCGGCGTTATCCTGACGCAAAAGAAGCCTGTATTCCGAGCGCGATGTCATAACGCGATACGGCTCGCGCGTGCCCTTCGTGACGAGGTCGTCTATAAGAGTGCCTATATAAGAAGAGGAGCGCGGAAGTATCATCGGCTCTTCGCCCTTTACCGCAAGCGCGGCGTTAATACCCGCGACAAGTCCCTGTGCCGCCGCCTCCTCATATCCAGAAGTGCCGTTAAACTGTCCCGCTCCGTAAAGTCCCGATACGCTCTTAAATTCAAGCGTCGGATACATCTGCGTCGGCTCGGCAAGGTCGTATTCTATCGCGTATGCGTATCTCATGACCTCGGCGTTTTCAAAGCCGGGGAGCGTTCGAAGCATTTCGTGCTGCACGTCGGTGGGCATTGAGGTTGAAAAACCTTGGATATACATTTCCTCGGTGTCAAGCCCGCAGGGCTCGACGAAGAGCTGGTGTCGCTCCTTATCGGCAAATCTGACGAGCTTGGTTTCTATTGAGGGACAGTAGCGAGGTCCTTCGCCGCTGATATTTCCCGAATACATGGCGGAGCGTGTCAAATTATCTAAAATTACCTTGTGGGTATTTCCATTTGTATAAACCACGTGACACGCGACGAGATTTACCTCGTCCGCATCCCTCTCCGCGCTCCTTGCGGAATAGGGCGTGGGAGCGTCCTCCCCCCTCTGCTCCTCAAGCACCGAGAAGTCTATCGACCGACGGTGCACGCGTGCAGGCGTGCCGGTCTTAAAGCGCAGAAGCTCTATTCCGAGTCGGGTGAGTGCCGACGAAAGTCCGCGCGCAGGCATCATTCCGTCAGGGCCGCCGAAATACGCCTTGTCACCGACGAAAATTTTACTTTCAAGGAAAGTGCCGGCAGCAATTATAACCTTTTTTGCGTGCCATACCTCGCCAAGATGTGTAACTGCGCCTACGATTTTTCTCGCCTTGCCCTCACCTTCGACGAGCAGATCTACGATCTCCGCCTGCACGAGCATTAAATTCGGCTCGCGCTCAAGCGTTTCCTTCATTATTTTTTTATATTCCGCTCTGTCCGCCTGCACTCTTTTCGAATGCACCGCCGCGCCTTTACCGAGATTGAGGGTGCGTGATTGCAGGGTTGCGCGGTCAGCCGCATATCCCATCTCTCCGCCAAGCGCGTCTATTTCAAAAACGAGATGTCCCTTTGCGCTGCCGCCGATAGAGGGGTTGCATGGCATATTGGCTATTGCGTCAAGGTTTATCGTAAACAGCACCGTTTTAACGCCCATTCGAGCAGCGGCAAGCGCCGCCTCCACGCCCGCGTGGCCTGCACCGATGACGGCAACGTCCACAGTTAGCTCTTTCATATATATCTCCGTCAAAATTAAAAACTGATTCTTTTTACCTCAAGCACCCTGCCCGAGTTCGTATCGACCTTAAAAACCGCGGCGTTTGCTACAACAGGTCCGCGTGCCACCTTAAAGCTGTGCGGCAGTCTGGAGCGCATACGCTCTATCAC
>JAGCJI010000068.1 GCA_017648085.1 Clostridia bacterium
GTGCAAGGGGAGGTGGCACGGCAACGCCGTGACGGAGGGGTTGTAAAAAGATAGTTTTTAGTAAGGACAATCCCTCACCGCCTCCGGCGGAGCTCCCTTTACACAAAGGAGCCTCTCACACAAGGACATCCTTCGCTGATTTTTTTGTTTGTTTTCTGTTCATCGGCAAAGCCTTTTTTTGAACCACGCGACTATCGCGTGGTTTTCGTTATACCAATAAAAAGAGCAAGAATATAAGGATTTAAGTGAAACCGAAGGTTAAGCACCCTCGAGTGTGCGTGTCACTCTTCCTAAACTCTTGCTCTTTTTATTTTTATAAAAGCCTTATTCCTGCCGCACGGCAGCCCTCGATTGTATCCTTGTCCCAAATACTCGACTGAACCTCGCCGATATGGGCGCAGCCCATCATAAGCATACAAAGACGGGACTGACCGATACCGCCGCCGATAGTCAAGGGCAGCTCGCCCGCAAGGAGCATCTTATGGAACGGAAGCTCGCGGCGGTCCTCGCATCCGCGCTCGGTAAGCTGGCGTGAGAGCGACTCCTCGTCAACGCGGATTCCCATTGAGGATATCTCAAACGCACGTCCAAGCACCTCGTTATAGAACAGTATATCGCCGTTAAGCTCCCAATCATCGTAGTCGGGAGCACGTCCGTCGTGGGGCTCGCCTGATTTGAGCTTGCCGCCGATCTGCATTATAAGAACGGTGCCGTGCTTTTTGGTTATCGCGTTTTCCCTCTCCTTTGGAGTAAGATCGGGATACATCTCTTCAAGCTCCGATGAGGTTATTGCGAACATATCACGGCAAAGCTTTACGTCAAACTCGGGAAAATCCGCACGCAAAAGCTCGCTTACGTCGCATATAACGCCCACGATGCCGGCAGCAACAGCCTTGAGGTAATCGAGAGTGCGCTCCTCTCGGGTTATAACCTTCTCCCAGTCCCACTGGTCAACGTATATCGAGTGGATATTATCAAGCTCCTCGTCGCGACGGATAGCGTTCATATCGGTATAAAGACCGTTGCCAACGTAGAAGTGATACTCCTTCAAGGCAAGGCGCTTCCACTTTGCAAGCGAATGTACGACCTGCCCGGACTCGCCGACAGCGGGAATATCAAAGGTAACGGGGCGCTCATATCCGTTAAGATTGTCGTTAAGTCCCGACGCTTCGGTAACGAAAAGTGGCGCGCTGACGCGCTTTAAGTTAAGTGCCTCGGCAAGCTTTGACTGAAAGGTCTCTTTTATAAAGGCTATTGCCTTTTGTGTTCTGTATACGTCGGGCACCGATTTGTAGCCCGCAGGTACGTAAAGACTCATACTTTATTCCTTCTGTAACGCTCCGCGTGTTCGGTATACGGAGCTTTTTAGTTATAACGGGGCTGCTGTGGGCAGCCCCGTGTCATTTTATTTTACGGGGGAAGTTCCGCGAAGTGTTACGTCGTGGTATCCGCCCTCAACTATGCTGGTCGCCGACACGAGTGTGAGCTTTGCCTTTTCTTGCAGCTCCTCAATTGTTATAGCACCGCAGTTGCACATCGTGGACTTAACCTTGTAAAGCGACTTTTCAACGTTGTCGTGAAGCGGTCCTGCGTAGGTAACGTAGGAGTCAACGCCCTCCTCAAAGGAAAGCTTGGTCTTTCCGCCAAGGTCGTATCTCTGCCAGTTTCTCGCTCTGTTAGAGCCCTCGCCCCAATACTCCTTAACGTACTGACCGTTTATCATGGTCTTGGGTGTGGGGCTTTCGTCAAATCTTGCAAAATATCTGCCGAGCATCAAGAAGTCGGCACCCATTGCAAGCGCAAGCGTCATATGGTAATCGTGTACGATACCGCCGTCGGAGCAAATGGGAATATATATGCCGGTTTCCTTAAAATACTCGTCGCGAGCCGCTGCAACCTCAATAACCGCACTCGCCTGACCGCGACCGATACCCTTTGTTTCGCGGGTAATGCATATTGAGCCGCCGCCGATGCCTATCTTAATAAAGTCAGCACCTGCTTCTGCAAGGAAACGGAATCCATCTCTGTCAACGATGTTTCCCGCGCCGATCTTCACTTTGTCGCCGTATTTTTCACGCACGAAATCGATAGTGCGCTTCTGCCAGATTGTGTATCCCTCGGAGGAGTCGATGCAAAGCACGTCTGCGCCCGCCTCGATAAGTGCGGGGATTCTCTGCTCGTAGTCGCGGGTATTGATACCTGCGCCAACCACGTAGCTCTTGTTTTTATCAAGAAGCTCCTGGGGATTTTCTTTGTGCTGTGAGTAGTCTTTGCGGAATACGAAATATTTGAGATTACCGTCCTTGTCAACGATGGGCAGGGAGTTGAGCTTGTTATCCCAGATAATATCGTTAGCCTCCTTGAGCGTCGTGCCCTCGGGTGCGACAACAAGCTTTGAGAGGGGAGTCATAAAGCTTGCCACCTTCTCGTCGGTAGACATTCTCGAGATGCGATAGTCACGGCCGGTAACTATACCGAGCAGCTTTCCGTTTGCGCTTCCGTCAGCGGTTACCGCCATAGTGGAGTGACCGTTTTGCTCTGCAAGCGCAAGCACGTCCGCGAGGGTGTTGTCGGGAGTGAGGTTGGAGTCACTTACAACGAATCCCGCCTTGTATCCCTTAACTCTTGCGACCATTGCCGCCTCGTCCTCTATTGTTTGGTTGCCGTAGATGAAAGATATTCCACCCTCCTTGGCAAGTGCGATAGCCATATTATCGTCGGAAACCGACTGCATTATGGCGGATACCATCGGAATATTCAGAGAGAGGGGACATTCCTCCTTCCCCTTTCTGTACTTGACAAGAGGGGTGCGGAGAGAAACGTTTGCAGGTATGCAACGCTCGTCGGTATATCCGGGAATCAAAAGGTACTCGCTGAAGGTGTGAGAGGGCTCGTTGAAGTAGGTCGCCATTTTTTTAATCCTCGCTTTATATTAATTAATGTATATTGTATCACAATGCATTTCGGGTGTCAATGATAAAACATCCCGAAACTTTACATCTTTTACTCACGATTTTTAGTTGTTTTCAATGGGAGATTCCGTGTAAATTTTTATATACTTGATAACCGGCTTGTCGGATTTCTTCGTAACCGTTCCGTTTCCAAGCTTGCTCCAAACGTAGTGCTTATACGTTCCGTAGTAATAATCTATCGAATAGTCGCCGTAATAGCTTGCGTACGCGGTTTTCGGAAAAACCTTTTTCGTGATCTCGTCCACCACGCTCATTCCCGCGATAACGTATCCGAACGCCGCGTAATTTCCGTCAAGACTGTCCGTCGCATCGGCATTGCAGATAAAGAACTGACTTGATGCGGAATCGGGATCGTTTGAGCGCGCCATTGAGATTACTCCTCGCAGGTGGCTTATATCGTTATAATATCCGTTAGTGATAAATTCGCCCTTTATTTTGTTTTTAGACCCGCCGCTGCCGTCGCCATTCGGGTCGCCGCCCTGGATCATAAAGTCGCGGATTATGCGGTGAAAGGTAAGACCGTTATAGAAGCCGTCGTTTGCAAGAGCAATAAAGTTTGCAACCGTTATAGGTGCGGTGCTCGCGTCGAGAAGAACGACTATTTTTCCGTAATTTTTTACGCAAATTTCAGCATAATATATCTCTCTGTCGGTGATATCGCGGCTTTCGTAATATTCACACGCCCCCGTACCGATCTGCTCGTTGCAGGAGGTGACGAAGGGCAAGGTCATGGTCAAAAGTAAAGTTAGCGCTATTATCTTTTTCATGTAAATTCCTTTATATATGCTTTGTAATAAATATTTCTATCGCGCCGTAGCCCGATATTCCACCGGACTTGGAAGCGGCGTCTATCCTGCGGAGCTCCGATAGTGCCTCGCCGAGCTTTTTCGAGCCGATTTTTTTGGCAGCTCCGATATAAAGCTTTGCCTTGAAGGCGTGAAGGCGAAGTATCGACTCAACGTCAGCCGCGCCGCGCCCCTCGTCCAGAAGCAGGGAGACCGAGGCAAGCTCGGAATAGGTTCGCTCAAGCATCGCAACCGCCACGGGAGGCTCAACACGACGCGCCTTAAGGTCAAGTAATGCCGCAAAAGCGCGTTCCTGATCCCGTTCCAGCACGGCGTTGGAAAGAGCGAATGCATCGGAATCGGTCGAGGGCGATGCCACCGCCTCAACGTCGCTGGCGGTGACGGAATCCTTGCCGTTAGCCTTCGCATAAAAAGAAAGCTTGTACACCTCGTTGTTAAGCACGTCCATAGAGCGACCGGAGCGAAAGAGGAGTGCCTTCAACACGTCAAGGCTAACTGCCACACCCTCTGCATCAAAATGCTTTTTAAGCCATGCGAGCAGCTGGGAATCGGTTGATTTTTGAAAGCTTAATATCTCAAATCCCTCGCGAAGTCGGGTTGCAAGACGGGACGGACGCTTCGGCGTGCCCTCGTCAAAGCCGTCGGAGGTGGTGGTGATTGCAAATACGGCGTAGGGGTGATCCGCCTTTAATTCAAAAAGCGACACGAGAGCCTCGCGCTCCCCCTCCTTCATCGCGTTAAGATTGGCAAAACGCCATTCAATAAGCTTGTATTCCGACATCATCGGGGGTGATTTTATAGCCTCGGCAACCGCGGCAAAATCTATATCTGCTGCATCAAAAACCACGTGATTAAAAGGCAGAAAGGCATCGTCGCCCACGATACGCGAGCGCAAAGACGACATATAGTATTTTTTAAGATAATCCTCCTCACCGCTGAATATATACCAGCCCGAGAGGTTGTCGCCCTTAATACGCGACTTAAACTGTGCAAGATCCATATTTATCCTCAAACCGCTCGGACGCTCATCTTGACCGATTTATCCGCGCCGCCGATCTTCATACTGTAATATATATCAAGCTGACCGCCGTTAACGGTCATGCTGCTTCGGATTTTTCTTGTTTTGATCTCTGCATCAAAGGAGTACGGGGGTACTCTGTAAAGTGAGGTGTGTACTATCCCCTCCTCAAAATACATTTCGCTTTCAATACTTCCGCTTCTCATTACCTTGACCGCGGCAGGATAGATCACTATCTCGGTATTTACCTCGCTTCCCTCCTCCTGCTCGCGATATTTGAGCGTTATCGCATCGGGTGAAGCGAGCATCTTTCCGCACACGGATACCTCCGTCCGCTCCGGATCGCCGTCCGACAGCCCCGACGGAGTCAGATTGTCTATCACGGATGCGACGGTGAGTCGCACCTCTTTTTCATCTATCATTTATACCTCTTGATTTTCGCGCAGAGCGCGTAATGACGGTCCGCCGCATCCACCTTTACCGCATGTCGAGGGCGGGAGCTCGTCGGCTAAGAAAATAGGCGATAGCGGTGAAGGCCGCAATCGCCCCTTGTATTACTTGTTACGCTTGCGCGTGTTGTAGTCGCTGCGCGGGTTTACCAGCTCGCGCCAGTTGAGTGCGCCCCCCTCAAGAGCCACGACCAGTGCCTCCGCGGTAGCAATGTTGGTTGCGAGCGGAACGTTATGCACGTCGCACATGCGAATAAGGCTCGACTCCCCCATATGCGCTCCGTCATCGTAGTCCGCGCTTCTGAAATAAAACACTAAATCTATCTCGTTAAAGGCTACACGGGACGCTATCTGTTCAGCTCCGCCGGTGCTGCCCGCAAGGAAGGTTTCGATCTCAAGGCCGGTTGCATCGGAAATGTACTTTCCGGTAATATGGGTAGCGCAAATGCGGTGACGGGCAAGAGTTCCGCGATACGCGATGCAGAACTGCGCCATAAGCTCTTTTTTGTTGTCGTCAGCAATGATGGCGATATACATAATCACACTCCCTTTCGTCAATTTTAATTAAATTTAAGATATTTTATCATAAAATATCGTGTTTGTCAATCAATTTTTAGACCCCGTGGATAAAAAATAACATTTTTTAATAAATTTTTGTTTTGCTTATTGTAAAAAAAATATATTTATTGTATAATTGTAGCCGGACTGATTACACCATTGGCAATATTTAAGCTCCATCGACGGAAAGGATAAATAAAAAAATGAAAAGCTTTAGAAAAATCGGCGTTTTAACGTCCGGCGGTGACGCCCCCGGAATGAATGCGGCAGTAAGAGCGGTTACGAGAGCAGCTCTTGCACACGGAGTTGAGGTCATCGGCATACGCCGCGGATATTCGGGACTTATTGACGGAGATCTTTCTCCCCTGCGCATTCGCGACGTTTCAAATATACTTAATAAGGGCGGCACGGTGCTTTATTCCGACCGTTGTCCCGAGATGCTTACGGTTGAGGGAAAGCAAAAGGCTATTGAGACCTGCAAAAGCCTTGAGATAGACGGTATCGTAGCCTGCGGCGGCGACGGTACGTTCCGCGGCGCAAGAGCGCTGACCGAGCTTGGAATCCCCTGCATCGGCATCCCTTGCACGATAGATAACGACATCACCTCCACCGACAACTCCATCGGCTACGACACCGCAATGAACACCGTTATGGACCTTGCCGACAGACTTCGCGACACCTGCGAATCCCACGCGAGATGCAACGTCGTTGAGGTTATGGGACGCGGCGCGGGAGATATCGCGCTTAACGCGGGCATCGCGGTAGGTGCTACCGGCATTATTATTCCCGAAGTACCCTATAACGACGACGAGCTGTGCGAAAAAATAAAAAGCGGCAGAAGGATCGGAAAGCGTAACTTTATCGTCCTCGTGTCCGAAGGTGTTGGAAGCGATTACGCACCCGCCCTTGCGAAGAAGATACAAGCGGTCACCGGCGTAGAAACCAAGTTTGCCCGCCTTGCACACGTTGTAAGAGGCGGTACGCCTACCCTCCGCGACAGAGTTCTGGCAACCAAAATGGGACATTTTGCGGTAGAGGAGCTTCTGCTCGGAAAATCAAACCTCGTTATCTGCGAGCGACACGGTGATATCGTTTCCACCGACATAGCGTACGCCCTTACGGCAGATAAGCTCAACAAGGGCATCGCGGTTACCGAAGAGGAAATGGCAGTCTTCAGCGATGAAGAAAAGGCGGGAATGCACGCCCTTGCAAAGGAGCGCCGCGACGACATCAAGGCTCTTTACTCAATCGCGGAAATCACCAACATATAAGCTGATAAAATCAAGGGAGCGAGGATATCGGACGGGTATCTTCGCTCTGTTTTATAATCCGGCCTTTATTTCCAAGGGCGAGATGCTTATCCACCGTTCAACGAATCTCTTTACTTGAAGGAAAAAGTGTATGGCAAACATTCAGAAAATAACCGATTTTCTTGATCCACGTCTTGACGCGTACGTGCGGCTCACCGGCGCACAGCTGCGAAACAGACTTGAGCCCGAAAAGGGCATATTTATTGCGGAAAGTCCGACCGTTATTGAGGTTGCGTTAAATTCCGGGTGCGTACCCGTGTCAATTTTATGCGACGAGCGACTTATGGGCGGCGCGGTTTCCGATATTATAGAGAAATGCTCGGCGCGTCATCCCGACATGCCCGTTTTCGTAGCCGAGCGCGAGGTGCTTAAGAACCTCGTCGGCTACGAGCTGACGCGCGGCGCGCTCTCGGCAATGCTCCGCCCGATGCCACGCACGGTTGAAGAGGTGTGCCGCGGTGCAAGACGCGTTGCGGTGCTTGAGGAGATTGCCGACGCGACAAACGTCGGTGCTATTTTCCGTTCCGCTGCCGCGCTCGGCGTTGACGCAGTGCTTATAACCCCCACCTGCTGTGACCCACTTTCAAGGCGCGCCCTGCGCGTTAGCATGGGTACCGTGTTACAAATTCCGTGGGCAAAAATAGGCGAACATGCTGAAGATTGGCCAAAAGAAATCGAAAGACTACACACTCTGGGATTCAAGTGCGCGGCAATGGCTCTCTCGGATAACTCCGTCGCAATAGACGACGAAGCACTTACGCGTGAAGATAAGCTCGCTATAATTTTAGGCACGGAGGGCACAGGGCTAAAAGCCGAAACAATAGCCGCCTCGGACTACACGGTTAAGATTCCAATGTCACACGGGGTGGACTCTCTCAACGTTGCGGCGGCAAGTGCCGTCGCCTTCTGGCAACTGCGCCAAAAATAAAGCGTAAAAAAGCAAGGACAAGATAGCGAGATGATCCGTTAAGAACGTCAAGTTATCGTGTCCTTGCTTTTATGTTATTATAAAAACGTTTTGTATATGTTATTATAAAAACGTTTTGTAATCCTCGTAATTCTTCTTTAAAAGATTCGGAATGTCAAGCCCGTAGGGGCAGCGGGATTTGCATTTTCCACACTCAATACAATCCTCAATCCTCTTCATCTTCTCCTGCCACTCGGGTGTAAGGCTAGGCGCGGCAGGCGCGCGGCGAAGCATAAGCGACATTCTGGCACAGTTATTTATTTCTATTCCGACGGGGCACGGCATGCAGTATCCGCAGCCGCGGCAGAACTCACCCGCAAGCTCCTCCCTCTCGCGCTTTATAAACTCGGCAATTTCCCCATTCATCATAGGGGGCGTGTCAATATATGAAAGAAATTCGTCAAGCTCCCACTCGTGCTGAACTCCCCAGATTGGAGCAACGGGAAAGTCAGCAAGGTAGGCGTAAGCGGCATCCGAACGAGTTATAAGTCCGCCTGCAAGAGCCTTCATACAGATAAATCCAACGTCCCTCTCCTCACAGAGTCTGACAAGCTCGTGCTCGGGCTCGCCCGCAAGATAGGAAAACGGAAACTGTACGGTATCGTAAAGTCCCGACTCCGCCGCTTCACGCGCCACGGCTATACGGTGGTTTGTGATACCTATGTGACGAATCATTCCCTTCGCCTTCGCCTCCAGCATTGCCTCGTAAAGCCCCGTGCCGTCGCCCGGCTTCGGACAAAAGGCGGGATTGTGAAACTGATATATGTCAACGTAGTCGGTGCGAAGAAGCTCAAGGCTGATCTTCAGCTCACGCCAAAAGCCCTCGACACTCGTCTGCATGGTTTTGGTGGCGATTATCACTTTGTCGCGCACGCCCGAGAGCGCCTCTCCGAGCTTTTCTTCGCTGTCTGTATAAAACCTCGCGGTGTCAAAGAAGTTGATTCCGTGCTCGTACGCCTTTTTTATAAGGTGTACCGCCGCCTCCTTTGATATTCTCTGTATGGGAAGCGCGCCGAAGCTGTTTTTGCTTACTACGAGCCCCGTGCGACCAAGTCTTACAGTTTGCATATGTCTCTCCTTGTGTGTTGATAACTCCATTATAACACGTCCCCGCCGTTTTGTAAACGGTTTTTTAAATCACGCTTTGTAAAAAATGTTGATTTATTTTTTTGATATATACCGACTTTTATTTATTTTATCTATTGACTTAACTTAAGGTAATATGTTACAATATTATAAAAGTTTTATAGGGGGCTTAAAGGATGAAGGCTGTTTTCAAGGATGCAATGGTTTACAGAGATGGTAAAATGCATAAGGAAACCCTTCTTTTCGACGGTACTTCCCTTTCTGTTTTTGCAGGGGAAAATATCCCTTGCGATACCAAAATTATTTATAATACGGCTGTTTTTCCCGGTTTTTGTGATGTACACGTACATTTCAGAGAGCCGGGATTTTCTTATAAGGAAACCGTAAAAACCGGCTCGCTTGCGGCGGCGAGGGGCGGCTATACCGCGGTTATGACTATGCCCAACCTTAAGCCGACGCCTGACTCAAAGGAAAATCTTCAGGTAGAACTTGACGCCATAGAGCGTGACGCCTGCATAAAGGTATACCCATACGGCACTATCACCGTCGGTGAGGCGGGAGAGGTGATGTCGGATATGGACGGCATTGCAAATGACGTTATCGGCTTTTCCGACGACGGACGCGGCGTGCAATCCGAAGAAATGATGGCGGCGGCAATGCGGAAGGCAAAGAAGCTCGGCAAAATAATCGCGGCGCATTGCGAGGACAACGCTCTACTCCACGGCGGATACATTCACGACGGTGAGTACGCAAAGAAAAACGGTCACCGTGGCATATGCTCGGAGAGCGAATACGGACCGATAATACGCGATATCGAGCTTGTAAAGAGGACCGGCTGCAAATACCACGTCTGCCACGTTTCCGCGAAGGAAAGCGTTGACGCCATAAGGCGCGCAAAAGCAGACGGGGTGGATATAACCTGCGAGGTCGGGCCCCACTACCTAACGATGAACGACTCTATGCTTCTTGACGAGGGCAGATTCAAGATGAATCCCCCGATTCGCGCAGAGGAGGACAGGGTTGCGCTTGTCGAGGGACTGCTTGACGGCACTATAGATATGATAGCGACCGACCACGCACCGCACTCAAAAGAGGAAAAGTCCAAGGGACTTTCCGGCAGTGTTATGGGCGTCGTGGGACTTGAAACCGCGTTTGCGGTTCTCTACACGAAGCTGGTGCTTAAGGGAATAATGTCCCTTGAAAATCTCATAGAGCTTATGAGCGTATCTCCAAGACGCCGATTCGGTCTTACCGGTGACCCCGGATTTACGGTTTTCGAGCTTTCGAAGGAATACGAAATAGATCCCTCCGACTTTCTTACCATGGGCAAAGCCACTCCGTTTCTGGGCTGGCGTGTCAAGGGCACTTGTCTTGCCACGGTCCTCGACGGTCGGGCGGCTTATATCAGCGAAAAAATAAAATAAAAATATATCATCAAGCAGAAAGGGCAAAAAAATGGCAAAGAGAAAAGACATTAAAAGAGTAATGATCATAGGCTCCGGTCCTATCGTCATCGGTCAGGCAGCAGAGTTTGACTACGCCGGCACACAGGCGTGCCTCGCACTTAAAGAGGAGGGCTACGAGGTAATTCTCGTAAACTCAAACCCCGCAACCATAATGACGGATACCACGATAGCGGACAAGGTGTATATGGAGCCGCTGACACTTGAATACGTTGCAAAAATAATCAGATACGAGCGTCCCGACGCAATCCTGCCCGGCATTGGCGGTCAGACCGGTCTGAATATGGCAATGCTGCTTGAAAAGAAAGGAATACTTAAGGAAAACGGAGTTGAGCTGCTCGGCACGTCAAGCGTCAGCATTGAGAGAGCCGAGGACAGAGAGCTTTTCAAGGAGCTCTGCGAATCTATCGGTGAGCCGGTAATCCCTTCGGATATAGCGAACTCCATTGAGGAGGCTGTCGCGGCGGCTGAAAAGATCGGCTACCCCGTAGTGCTTCGCCCCGCATTCACCCTTGGCGGCACGGGCGGCGGCTTTGCATATAACGAAGATGAGCTTCGCGCACTTGCGGTTGGCGCACTGGCGGCGTCCCCCGTAAGCCAGGTGCTTGTCGAAAAGAGCGTAAAGGGCTTTAAGGAAATAGAGTTTGAGGTTATGCGCGACGGCGCGGATAACGCCATCACCATCTGCGGAATGGAAAACATCGACCCTGTAGGCGTTCACACGGGCGACAGTATAGTCGTAGCTCCCATAATGACTCTCAACGACCACGACCTTAAAATGCTCAACGACAGCGCGATAAAGCTTATCCGCGAGCTTAAAATAGAGGGCGGCTGTAACGTGCAGTTTGCGCTGAACCCCACCTCGTCGGAATATTATCTTATAGAGGTCAACCCGAGAGTATCGAGAAGCTCCGCGCTTGCATCCAAGGCGAGCGGATACCCCATCGCGCGCGTTACCGCAAAAATTGCAGTCGGTATGACTCTCGACGAGATCGAGGTTTCCGGTACGAAGGCGTCCTTTGAGCCGAGCCTTGACTACGTAGTAGCAAAGTTCCCCCGATTCCCCTTTGATAAATTCACCTCCGTTCCGAACAAGCTCGGCACGCAGATGAAGGCGACGGGCGAATGTATGAGCATCGGCTCTAATCTTGAGGAGTGCCTGCTTAAATCCGTGCGATCCCTCGAAACCGGTGTATACCACTTTTCTATGGCAAAATTCGAGCATATGGCAACCGATGAAATGCTTGAATATATAACCGATTTCCACGACGACACCATATTCGCCGTAGCAGAGCTTTTGCGCCGCGACAAGACGGTTGCAGAGCTGCACGGAATAACGAAGATAACCCCCTTCTTCCTTGAATCTGTCAAGAAGATAGTTGATATGGAAAGCGCGCTTCGGGCGAGCGTCGGCAACACCTCGCTTCTCCGCGAGGCAAAGGTCATGGGCTTTGCGGACAAAACCGTAGCAAAGCTTTGGGGTATCTCGGAGTGCGAGGTGGCAGAAATACGTAAAAATGCGGGAATAATTCCCGCATACCGTATGGTAGACACCGCACACGCGGGCGCGTACATTCCCTACTTCTACTCCTCCTACACGGGTGAAAATCAGTCAAAGCTGACGGATAAGAAAAAGATCGTGGTTCTCGGTGCAGGTCCGATCAGAATCGGTCAGGGCGTTGAGTTCGACTACTCCACCGTACACGCGGTAAACACCATAAGACGCCTCGGCTACGAATCCATCATTATAAACAACAACCCCGAAACCGTTTCCACCGACTACACCACGGCTGACAAGCTCTACTTCGAGCCCCTGACGGTAGAGGACGTTATGAGCGTAATTGAGTTTGAAAAGCCCGACGGAGTCGTAGCATCCCTCGGCGGACAGACGGCAATAAACCTTGCCGCACCTCTCGCGGCACGCGGCGTCAAAATAATCGGCACGGATTGCGATGCGATTGAAAGAGCCGAGAACCGTGACGCGTTTGAAAAGATACTTGAAGAGCTTGATATTCCCCAGCCCAAGGGACGCGCCGTTACAAAAATTGAGGACGGTGTAAAAGTTGCAAAGGAGATCGGCTACCCCGTTCTCGTCCGCCCGAGCTTTGTTCTCGGCGGCAGAGCTATGCAGCTCGTCGGAAACGAGGAGCAGCTGCGCCACTATCTGCGCACCGCTGTTGAGATCGACGAAGACAAGCCCGTGCTTGTAGACCACTATATTCAGGGTAAAGAGGTAGAGGTTGATGCAATTTGCGACGGACACGACGTTTTCGTTGCGGGTATTATGGAGCTCGTAGAGCGCACGGGTATCCACTCGGGCGACTCCATCAGCGTATATCCCACCTTCTCAATTTCTGATAAGGTAAAGGGAAAGATACTCACCTACACCAAAAAGCTCGGACTCGGAATCGGCATTATCGGACTTTTCAACATTCAGTTTATAGTCGACGACAAGGACGACCTTTATATCATTGAGGTCAACCCCCGTTCCTCAAGAACCGTTCCCTTCCTCTCCAAATCCACGGGATATTCCCTTGCGGATATTGCAACCGAGGTAATAATGGGTGCAACCCTTAAGGAGCTTGGAATATTCAATATATATCCCGAAGAAAAGAAACGCTGGTACTGCAAAGTGCCCGTATTCTCCTTCAAGAAAATAAACGGCATCGACGCATACCTCTCCCCCGAAATGAAATCGACCGGTGAGGCGATAGGCTATGACGACGACCTTTACCGCGCTTTCTATAAGGCACTTCAGGCGTCGGGAATGTCGGTTCAGAATTACGGCACGGTGTTCGTAACTATTGCGGATGCGGATAAGGATGAGGCACTACCCTTGATTCGCCGCTTCTACAATCTCGGCTTCAATATTGAGGCAACTCGCGGCACGGCTACCTACTTGAAGGAACACGGTATCAAAACGAGGGTCAAGGAGAAGCTCAGCTCCGGCTCGAAGGAGATTGAGGAAACTATTCGCTCCGGTCACGTTGCGTACGTTATCAACACGAGCGACATCTCCTCGACCAACGAGCAAAAGGACGGCCACTATATCCGCGCACTCGCAGTAGAAACCGGAACGACGATGTTCACCTCTCTTGACACGGTGCGCGTGCTGCTCGACGTGCTTGAGGATATAACGATTACGATTTCCACCATAGACAGCTAAAGCTGCATGGAGCTTAAGAAAGATTATGAAAGACGTTTTATTTGAACTTATATCAAACAGACGGATTGCCAAAAACACCTACGAGTGGGTGCTCGGCGGTGACACCTCGGATATCACCGCCCCCGGGCAGTTCGTAAATATAAAGCTTGGCGGCTTTTACCTTCGCAGACCCATTTCGGTATGCGATGCGGAGGACGGCAAGCTGACTATTATATTCAAAGCGGTCGGCGAGGGTACTGAAAAAATGGCTGCCGCCAAGTCGGGAGAGCACTTTCTCACCCTTTCGGGACTCGGCAACGGCTATAACCTTGATCCCTCGGGACAGTATCCCCTGCTTATAGGCGGCGGTGCAGGCGTCCCCCCGATGTATCTGCTCGCGAAAAAGCTCATCGCAGAGGGCAAAGAGCCAACGGTGATTCTCGGCTTCGGCTCAAAGGATGAGGTTTTCTACGAGGAAGAATTCAAGGCGCTCGGTGCAAGGGTGCTTGTAACCACGGTTGACGGAAGCTACGGCATAAAGGGCTTCGTTACCGACGCTATGAGCGCGGTTGAATACACCTATTTTTACACCTGCGGACCCGAGCCGATGCTTAAAGCAATTTATAACGCAACAGCCACCTCGGGACAGTTCAGCTTTGAGGAAAGAATGGGCTGCGGCTTTGGTGCTTGTATGGGCTGCTCCTGTAAGACGAAATACGGCAACAAGAGGATCTGCCGCGACGGCCCCGTGCTCGTAAAGGAGGAAATAATATGGTAAATTTAAAAACCACCCTTTGCGGAATTGAAATGGATAACCCCGTGATTCCCGCAAGCGGCACGTACGGCTTCGGATACGAGTTTGCGGAGCTTTACGACGTAAATATACTCGGCTCTCTTTCCTTCAAAGGCACGACTCTTGAAGCAAGATTCGGCAACCCCACGCCGAGAATTGCAGAGTGTCCGTCGGGTATGCTTAACGCGGTCGGCCTTCAAAACCCGGGTGTCGACGCGGTTATAGAAAAGGAGCTGCCAAAGCTTCGCCGCGTTTTTTCAAAGCCGGTGATGGCAAACGTTTCAGGCTTTTCGGAGTATGAATACGTAAGCACGGTTGAAAAGCTTGATGCGGTAGAGGATATCGGCTGGTTTGAGGTCAATATCTCCTGCCCCAACGTACACGGCGGCGGAATGAGCTTCGGTACTTCGCCCGAGGCGGCGGGACAAATCACTGCAGCGGTAAGGCGTGTCACGAAAAAGCCCCTTATTATAAAGCTCTCCCCCAACGTCACCGACATTGTGTCAATAGCGAAGGCGTGTGAGGCGGCGGGAGCTGACGGCATCAGCCTTATAAACACCCTGCTCGGAATGAGAATAGACCTTAAAAAGCGAGCACCCCTGCTCGCAAATAAAACGGGCGGATACTCCGGCCCGGCAATAAAGCCGGTTGCGGTAAGAATGGTATATCAGGTCTACGACGCCGTCACAATCCCCATCGTCGGAATGGGCGGCATCAGTACGGCAGAGGACGTTATCGAATTTATGATGGCGGGCGCAAGCGCGGTCGAGGTTGGCGCGGCAAACCTAGTTAATCCCTACGCGTGTAAAGAAATTATAGAAAATCTGCCTGCGGCAATGGAAAAATACAGAATAGAAAGCCTCTCCGATATTATCGGCGCGGCGCATTGATTGCCATAGAGGAAAAAGGAGATATGAAATGGGAAAAGACGTTATAATTGCTTGCGATTTTGCAAGCGCAGAGGAAACATTCAAGTTCCTCGATAAATTTGAGGGTAAGAAGCCCTTTGTAAAAATCGGTATGGAGCTCTTTTATGCAGAGGGCCCCTCTATCGTGCGCGAGATAAAGAGAAGAGGACACAAAATTTTCCTTGACCTTAAGTTGCACGACATTCCCAATACCGTTAAAAAGGCAATGGCGGTGCTTTCTCGCCTTGACGTAGATATGACCAATCTGCACGCCGGCGGCACTATCCCGATGATGCAGGCGGCACTTGAAGGTTTGACCAGACCCGACGGCACTCGCCCGATTCTCATCGCAGTAACACAGCTTACCTCTACCGACCAGGAAACGATGACGCGCGACCTTCTTATCGATGCACCCGTCGCAGAAGTCGTTATGCACTATGCCGGCAATGCAAAAGCGGCAGGACTCGACGGCGTGGTTTGCTCTCCCCTGGAGGCAGGCAAGGTGCACGAAAAATGCGGCGCAGGCTTCGTCACCGTTACCCCCGGCGTGAGATTTGCCGACGGTGATAAGGGCGACCAGAAGAGAGTTATGACTCCCGCCGAGGCAAGGAAGGTTGGCTCGGATTACATAGTAGTCGGCAGACCCATTACAGCGGCAGCTGATCCCGTAGCGGCATACGAGCGCTGCGTAAACGAATTTGTTGGTTAAAGGAGAAGAAAAATGGAAGGCTACAAAAGAGAATTTATAAAGTTTCTTGAGAGCGCAGGAGTTCTTAAGTTTGGTGATTTCACCGCAAAGAGCGGAAGAAAGATCCCCTATTTCATCAACGCGGGCGATATAAAGACCGGCGAGCAGATATCCAAGCTCGGTGAGTTCTATGCAAAGGCTTACTTTGAAAAGCTCGGCAACAAAAAAACCGTTCTCTACGGACCTGCGTATAAGGGCATTTCCATCGCGGTTTCCTCTGCGGTCGCGCTTGCAAAGGGCGGTCTCGACGTTCCCTTCTTCTTCAACAGAAAGGAAGCAAAGGATCACGGCGAGGGCGGCGTTTTCGTCGGCTACGTTCCGGGCGAGGGCGAGGAAATCGTCATCGTGGAGGACGTTATAACCGCAGGCACAGCTATCCGCGAGAGTATGGAAATTCTCTCCTCTCTTAACGGCACGAAAGTCGTCGCAACCTTCGTTATGGTTGACCGCAAGGAAAAGGGCAAGACGGAAAAATCCGCAATGGCAGAGGTAGGCGAGGAGTTCGGCTTCCCTGTTTACTCGGTCGTTGACGTTTACGATATCATCGAGTATCTTGAAGAGGACGAGGCAAATTTTGAGAACGTTCAGCGCATCAAAAATTACCTTGCAGTAAACGGCGCAAAGCAGTAATTTCGCTATATTTTCA
>JAGCJI010000008.1 GCA_017648085.1 Clostridia bacterium
AAATTCTTCTCGGGCGGTCTTTTTGATAAGCCCTTAATGAATAGCCGTGTCAAGTCCGAGAAGGTTACGGCGGCTGAAAAATGGCTCGGTTACCTTATTGGACCTGCGGGGGCGCTTCTTCTTAATGCCGTTCTCGCTACATATCTTAATATTTACTACACCGACGTACTTGACCTGACTCGTATCTGGGGCGGATTATTCCTTACCGTTTTCCCGATAGTATCAAAGATCATTGACGCTTTTACAAACGTTGTTATGGGATATATAATCGACCGTACCAGAACCAAGCAGGGAAAGGCGCGTCCGTGGTTGCTATTGTCTGCGCCTCTTGTTGCGCTTTCAGGCGTTTTGCTCTTTATGGTACCGCAGGCGAGTGAAAGTGTGCAGGTTATCTGGGTAATGCTTTCCTATAACCTTTTCTATTCCTTTGCGTACACCATTTTCAATATGAGCCATAATCTTATGGTTCCTTTGTCAACGAGAAATACAACCGAGCGTGGCGGTCTTTCCGTATTTAATCAGATATCCAGCATTATGATGAGCGGTATTCTTGTTGCGCTGATCTTCCCTATGGTCATTATGCCTGCTCTTGGCGTTGATAAGGCAAAATGGATCGTTGTGATGAGTGCACTTTCTATCGTTACTCTGCCTCTTATTTTGCTTGAATATTATTTTACAAAAGAGAGAGTTACTGAGGAAACACAGAACGATGACGAGAAGAACGTACCCTTTTTCACACAGCTTAAGATCGTGTTCTCCGATAAATATTTTCTTATCGTAATTGCATATTTCTTTATTTACACCTTTGGCGTGACGATGAAGAATCTCGGACTTGTGTATTACTGCAACTGGGTTCTCGGTACGTATAACGACGGTATCACGCAGATGCTTGTTTCCGTTATCGGTGGTGTTCCTATGGGAATCGGTATTTTTGCAGTTTGGCCCTTGGCAAAGAAATTCGGTAAGAGAAACGTTACCATGTGGGGCTTTGTGCTGTACGCGATCGGTAGCCTTATCTGTTGGTTTGTACCGAATAACCTTGTGATCGTTCTTATCGGTCAGTTTATCAAGAATATAGGCGGTCTCCCTTGCGCTTACGTATTTATGGCGCTCTTTGCTGATACTATTGACCACCTTGAGTGGAAGAGCGGAGTTCGTTGTGACGGTGTTGCTATGTCGGTTTACAACGTAATTGCGTGCGCCCTTATCGGTATCGTAACGGGTATCTTCAACGGACTTCTTGGTAACTTTGGTTATATCGCTCCTAAATTTGACGATATGGGTAATATTCTTACCACCCAGCCCGAGGCTGCAAAGAATTTTATCACCTTTGCATTCGTAGGTCTCGAGGTGTTTACGGGTATACTTCTTGCCGTTCTGCTTATTTTCTTCTCCGTTGAGAAGACGATAGGAAGAAAGCAGGCTGTTATCAAGGCTCGTCGCGGCGAGGAGTTCTCCGAGGAACTTGTAGCGCTTACTTCTAAGGAAAGTGCCGCTTGGGAAAAGGAAAATGCGAGTGGTGAAAGATACTACAAGATGATACAGGCAGAGATCAACGGTAAGTAATATGAAGGCTATAAGAATTAAAACCGAGTTTTTGGCAGATCCCATCGGCGTTGATTTTCAGCAGCCGCTTATCACTTGGAATTGTGAGGGTGGCGTGAGTCAGACGGCTTACAGAATAGTTGCAAGCTCGGGCTGGGACAGCGGCAAGATTGCAAGCAACTCTATGCGAGTGATCTATCCCTTGGAGCTTAAATCTCGTGAAAGAGTAGATTTCAGTATCACCCTTTGGGACGAAAATGACGTAGAGGGCGAGCCGTCCACCGCATATTTTGAGATGGGTTTGCTCCAAAAAAGTGATTGGAAGGCTAGATGGATAAGCGGTAATTATATCGTAAATCCCGTTAAAAGATATCCTGTTGACTGTTTTAAGAAAGAGTTTGATGCAACTGACGTCAAAAATGCGCGTATCTATGTGAGTGCTTGCGGTCTTTATGAGCTCGCGCTTAACGGCAAGAGGGTAGGGGATTTTGTACTTGCCCCGGGTCACACCGATTACCGCAAGCGAGTTCAGTATCAGACCTATGACGTGACTGAGCAAATAAAGAGTGGTAACAACGTCATTACAGCATCTCTTGCTGACGGTTGGTATCGCGGCTCTTGCGGTGCTTGGGGACTTAAAAATCAATATGGTGCTCAGACAAAGCTCCTTGTTCAGCTTGAAATCGAGAAAAATGACGGCACTCGACAGACAGTTGTTACTGATGGCTCATGGGCTTGGTCAAATGACGGAGAGCGAGTGTTCGCTGATAATCAAGACGGAGAAAAGGTAGATGCCCGCCTTGTACCTACGTACTCAGACAAGGCAAAAGTGACACGTCATAGCGTAACTCCCACCGCCTCAAATAACGTGCCTATAAGGGAAAAGGAGACCTTTGTAAATCCAAAGATCATAATCACTCCGAGCGGCAAAAAGGTGCTTGATTTCGGGCAGAATATTGCCGGATATATTAAATTTTCCTTTAACGCAAAGGCAGGTCAGACTATCAAAATGCGCTTTGGCGAGATGCTTGATGAAAGCGGTGAGTTTACGCAGAAGAATATTCAGTGCGCCACCAAAAAACGTCAGACACCTTTGCAGGAAGTGACATATATCGCGAAGGACGGACTCAATGAATACAAGACAAAATTTGCGATCTTTGGTTTTCAGTACGCGCTCGTTGAGGGCGACGTTGATTGGAAATCTGAGGATTTTACGGCCATCGCCGTCTATTCTGATATGGAAGAAACGCTTGAATTTGACTGCTCACATCCCCTTATCAATAAGTTTGTGGAAAATACCCGTTGGTCTGCGAAGAATAACCACGCCGATATCCCCACGGATTGTCCTACGCGTGAGCGACACGGCTGGACGGGAGACGCACAGATTTTCGTTGATACTGCATCTTATTTCTTTGATTACGCTTCGTTCGCAAGAAAGTATCTCGGGGATATGTGCGACGGACAACGGGCAAACGGTGTATTCCGTCAGATAACGCCTGTTGGAGGAATTGATTTTTATATGAACGCAATGGACGGCTCTGCGGGGTGGTCGGATGCGGGGGTGCTTATCCCTTACCGTATTTATAAGAAGTACGGCGACGTTCGTATCCTCGAGGATAACTACGAGGCTATGTGCCGTTATGCTAAGTTTAAGATCAAAACCATCGGTAAGCATTATATGACGGGACTGCCCACAGGACTTTCCTTTAAGGATAGCAAAAAGATTTCTAACTACGGTCAGTCCTACGGTGAGTGGGCTGAGCCTACGGACGTTTGTGCGTTTGCAATATCTGATTTTATAAATCCTCACCCTGAGGAAACTACGGCATACCTCGTTTATATGCTCAGACATATGGCAGAAATTGCGGAGTTGCTTGGCAGAGAAGCGGATAAAAAGCTGTATGAGGAAAAGGCGGAGCTTGTCAAGAGCGGCTACCAAAAGCTTGTAGAAACTCAAAAATATAGCTATGATACCGATAGACAGGCAAAGCTTGTGCGCCCCTTGTATTTAGAGCTTCTTGACGAGAAGCAGACGGAGTTCGCAAGAAAAAGACTTGTCAAGGCGCTTGATAATTACGGCTGGCGACTTGGTACGGGATTTTTGTCAACGCCGTTTATCCTTTACGTTCTTGCGGATATAGACGTGGAATATGCGTACCGTTTGCTTGAAAATGAAGAGATGCCGGGCTGGCTCTTTATGCCTAAGATGGGCGCGAATACCATCTGGGAGAGCTGGGAAGGTACTGCGGCACAGGGCGGTATCGCATCTCTTAACCATTATTCAAAGGGCGCGGTTTGTGAGTGGCTCTTTGGAGAAATGTGCGGCATTAAGGTTGACGAAAATAATACGTATATCGTATCCCCCAAGGTTGGCGGCACTATAACGCACGCCGCTTGTGAGTATAACGGAATTTACGGTAAAATCAAGAGCGAATGGAAATGCGACGGCGGTAAAAACACCTATATCGTGACCGTTCCTGCAAACGCCACCGCAAAAGCAATTCTCCCCAACGGTGAGCATATACTTTCAGCAGGTAAGTACGAATTTGTTATTTAATAGAAAAACAAAAGCCTTGAAACTCGTTTCAAGGCTTTTGAATTTTAATGGTTGGGTTAGGATAAATAACGATGAATAAAACAGCTTCCAATCAATGCGTGAATTTGTGAGATTTATTGATTTAAGGTGACGTGTTATTATTTTCGCCACTCCCGAATCTTTTTGATTTTAATATTGATTATTTCTATGTGAGCAGATATATCGGTACCTATATCGATGGTCGATGCGAAATTTACATACGTATAAAAAATTCAATGATATTGTAATTTCTTCTGAGAAATCGCTTGATTTTTGCCGACGAAAGTGATACAATGAATATGTAAAAAAATATTATTTTTATGAGGTGGAAA
>JAGCJI010000069.1 GCA_017648085.1 Clostridia bacterium
GAAGTTCGTTTTACCGTCAACTACAAGGTCGACCTTTTTCTCGGGCTCGGGAGATTTAAGCTGCTCTTTACAGCTGTCGCATATGCCGTCACCGTCATCGTCCTTATGCGTGCAGGGCTTCTCGCCGCAAGCAAAGGTAAAGAGCGTCATCGACATAACGAGCAGTATGAGCAAGAGCCTTCTAAAAGCATTTTTCTTCATACCTTACCACCTCAATTTACAGTATTACGATTTTATTGTAACACACGCGCGTAATACGCGCAAGCCAATTTTTTATCCTTTTGTGCATTTGTTTTGTTTTTTAGTTCTATTTTGATAATAAAAGGGATGCCTTGCACGGCAAAGCATCCCCGAAGATTTATCTGAAAATAAAGTCACCGACGTTCTCGCCCGCCGTGCCTATAACGTATTTTTTGTCGCCGTAGCAGAATTTTGTGTCGCCGAAGAAACCGCCGTAGTTTTCTACGTCATCATAGTGAGCGCCGTCACTTATTCCCTTGCCCGACGTGTCGGCAACGACGAATTTATAGCCATTGGGATTGGACCGTATTTCAATAAATTCGGGAGGAAGAATAACGTTGAAATTCTCGCGGTCCGACTTATTTTTGACAACACCGCCCTCGTTTGCACTGACGCGGTCCTTGTCGTATGCAATTCCGCTATCCGGAACAAGCACACCGTCCTTATACTCTCCCGTACCGTCCACCACACCGTCGTAGTTCTTGTCAAGATAAGAGTATCTCGGTGGCGTTTTGGCAGTATATTCAAGATGCATCCGCACGTCGGTGAGTGCATTTGAAAGCTGAAGCTCCGTGCTGCCGTATCTCTCATCATTTTCCGCATAGATTATCTCTATTCCGTCGATTATCAAATTCGGGAAGGCACATACGTATCCGAAATCCCAGTTGGTGTAAAATTGGGAAAGGATCACGAGCGGATTTTCCTTACCGTCGCGAGTATCGAAGGCTGCGTAGCATTTAACGTTTTGCAGTGTCACGGTTCCGTCCCAGGTTGAGCCGTAGTCCGATCGAAGCTTGACTATGGCATCGGGCGAGCCCGAGCCATCGGCGTAAACCACGGAATCCTTGATCAACATATCGCCTCCGCCGGTCAGCGACATCTCACCCACGTGAGAACCGATGACCGCACCGCCTACAAGACCGGCGTGAGAATCAAATCGGGACATAGTGGAATTGATAAACTGCATATTTTTCGTATAGTTTGCTCCGCCAAGTCCCCAGAACACCGCCGTGTTTAAGGATTTGTACGCGATCGGGTTCATACTAAGCTGTGCGCCCGGCGTGCCCTCGGGAACGCCCGTAATTTCACCCGTGGCGTAATCTATAGTGATCCAGAAATTAGACTGATAGCATTCCTCGTAAAATATGTTACACGCCTCGTGTACCGAGTAGTCGTAAGTGCCTGGTGTTCCGCTACCTACGCCTTTATATTTACGGTAGCACCTTCTGCCCGTAAGAGTGCAGCGTAAAAATCTTACGTTGTTTGCGTAGTCGGCACAGAAAAAGCCGTTATACGCACTGCCAAGTATGCCAGCCTCCTGCTCGTTAAGTGAAATCTCATTTTTAACAATATGCTTAACGTCAATAACGTTTACGTTTGAGCGCTGTACGTCGATTCCGCGGTGAATGTACCCGCCGTATACGCCTATCGCCACGCCGTTTTCGCGTATAACGTTGTCGGCCCTGCTGGCAAGGGTAGTGAATTCACCGCCCTTTATGGTGATAGGCTCTGAATCGATCTCGTATACGGCGATATTCGCGAGAAAGTTGTAGTCGAAGAACACGGGAGTCGACGGATCAACGTTTCCGTCCTTATCAAGCACTATCATCTCGTGCATACCGTTTCCGTCAAAGGAACTGTATCCTACGCGGCGGTACACCCTGTGAGTTCCGTTGAAGGGTCTTATCATAACCGGTCTGTCAACGCCGGTCAGCTTAATATTCGTAGTTCCGCGGCCGAGCCCCGCCGCAAGAATTCGATTGAGCTCCTCTGTGGAATCGATCTGCCACTCCTCTTTATCCGGAAGGACGTAAAACAAGTGAAGTCTCGCCATATCAGTACCGTCAAAGGTCGAAATATCGGTATCGTCTATTATGAATTTTGCGCCGGTCCAATCGGTATTGGTCTTTATCGTAATAAAGGTCGGCTTGCCAAACGCGTCACGGGTATCGTGAATACGGTAGACCTTGCCGGGCGTTGCCTTGACAGTTTGACCGCACTGATTTGCAAGCTCGTGCGCGCGGTAAATAGCCCAATAATCGTCGGTCATTCCATTGCCGGTAGCACCCATGTCGTCATAATATATAACGTCAACGTCGCGCTGATAAACTCTGCCGGTCAGTTGAACGACTCCGTTTTCCGCGGATATACCGGCAAGGAAAGTGTCCACCGCCGAAGCGAGCATATTATCGTATGCACATTCAATCGTGAGCTGCTCTTTGGAATTGACGTTTATCTCAAAGCCGCCCTGCACGCTGCCCTTCGGAACTTTATTTATGATTATGGATTTATCGGCATCGTCAAGCCCGACTATATCGGGATAAAAGCCCATTTTTACGTATAGGTAATCGCGTATAGCCTCTGCCGCCGCCATATACGTGGGGTTTTGCGTGTCGGTAGCAATGCTGTAGTCACGTATTGAGGACGAGCCGATCGTAAAGGATATGACGTCGTATTTCGTCTGGATCTTCACCTCATCCATCTTATCTGTAAAGACAAACTCGTCCATAATATCGCCGTCCGCATATGGAGCGGTGACGATAGAGGTGAATTTTTTGATTGCCTCGGAAAGAGCATCGGTTGAGCCGGCGGAAATAACCACTTTTGATCCCATCATTTTGATAGCATACCCCTCAACACCTAGGGTATGCTCGTCGATATCGTATTCAGCTCCGCGGTTTTGCACGTTGCCTATAAGTACCTCAATATTCTGGATCATTTTCTTGGCGTCTTCTTCGACGGTTTTAACCTCAACGCCAAGCTTTTTAAAGGCGAGGGTAGCCTTGTTAAGCTCGTAGGAAACTATAGAAGGCGCATCCTTTTCCAACACGAAATGGAAGTTAGCCTCGCCGTCTATGACAAGAACCACCTCGTCCTCTGTCGACGGCGGCTTTTTTGCCATATCCTTATCGCATTTGTCGCACACGCCGTTGCCGTCGTTATCACTATGGATACAAGGCAGATTAAGGGTTAAGGAGCAGGAGGAAAGCATGATAACGGTTATTGCTACGAGTAGTGCTGCCAGAAATCTCTTCATCGGTTTCCGTTCCTCCGGCGTCGGAGGTCCTTTCTTTTGTAGAGAGCATGCGCATCCGTGTCAAGTTTTCACAAATTCAAACGTCGCGGTGTCACTATGGTTCGTACCGAGATAGTATTCGTCAGCGCCATTACCAAAGTAGAATTTCGTGTCGCCGAAGAAGCCGCCAAGGCTATCGAGCTCATCGTAATATTTGCCGTCGCTTATACCGCTGCCCGACGTATCGGGAACACGGAAAATATATTTATTCTCACTCTGCAATATCTTGATAAAGAGCGGCGGGCGCACGGGGTTTTCGTTCTTGTAGCTTGTGGGATGCATAACACCGCTATTACTCGGAACTCCGTCGTAGGGAATATCTGTGCCGTCAACAAAACCGTCACCGTCAAGGTCGACCTTGGCATAAATGGGATGCGATGCGGTGGTGGTAGGCAAGTGGATCGCCGGCTCGTCCTTAAGCGTCGGGCGGGTAAGGTTTATATTATATCCGTCGGGCAGTGGCTCGCCGGTTTCCTGGTCGTAATACGTAAGACCTTCAACCTCCACGTTCGGGAAGCAGGACTGATATCCGGGATACCAATTTATGTACCCGTGTCGAATTAAAAAGCTCGGGCGGTCGGTCAGAATATACGCCTTTACGTTTTTGACGGTTACCGTGCCGTCCCAGGGAGAGCCGTAATCCTCGCGCATTCCGAAAAGCGCGTCGCCGTACTTTATTCCCTCTCCGACCCAAGTCGAGTTTTCAATAATCATATGTCCGCCGCCGACGATTGAAATGGTGTTGTAGGTGGAGTCGATTACTTTGCCGTTATAAAGTCCGGCGTGCGCATCAAAGCGGGACATTGTGGAGCCGATAAACTCCATATTCTTGGTGTAATTTACACCGCCAAGACCCCAATACACCGCGAAATCTATGCCGCCAAAAGAGGTCTGGCGCAGGCTGTGAACGGCGCCGGGGGTGTCCTTGGTTGCCGGCTTTACCTCGCCGGTTTCCATATCTATAGTTATCCAGAAATTGGACTGATGGCAATTTTTAAATACAAGCTTGTTGCAGTCGTCGCCTGTGTAATCGTAGGAGCCGCTGGTGCCGCTGCCTGCGCCGGGAACGTTGTTTTTGCGGAAGCATCTTTTGCCGGTAAGCACGCAGTCCTCAATAGTTACGCCGTGCGCGCCCGAAACCTCAAAAAATCCGTTATAGGTCGGGCCGAGTATGCCGGAGGCCTGCTCCGCAAGAGTTATTTCTCCCGTGACGTAATGCTTAACGTTTTTGACGGTAGTATGGGAGCGTGTGATTTTAAGTCCACGCTGAATAAAGCCGTTGCGCGCGCGAAGCACCTTGCCGCTCTCATCGCGTTCAAGTATATCTATATGGCTTGCGCGAGTGGTAAACGTTCCGTTCTGAACAGTCAGGGGGCGTACTCTCAAATCCACCACCTTGATGTAATCGATATAGTCGTAGTTGAAGAGCACGGGGGTTTCGGGATCAATATTTCCCTCTCCGTCAAGGACTATGACCTCGTGTGTAAGGCCGCCGAGATGCGAGCCGAAGCCGATTCGGCGGTAAACGCGGTTGGTCGAGGAATACGGAATGATCATGACCGGGTAGTCAACGCCCGGCAGGTTTATCCTTTTCGTATCCGGATTAAGTCCCGACTTTGCAAGGGAGTCAAGAAGCTCTCTGTCCTCTATGAGCGTCGGCTCGCTGTCAGGCAGAATATAGAAAATATCCTTTTTTGTAACGCCGGTGCCGTCAAAATGTATGAAATTAGTGTCCTCAATTATAAAGCTTGCACCGCACCAATCAACGTCGGTTTTGATTTCGACCGAATGGACGAGTCCCTCCCTGTCGCGCGTGTCACCTATAAGATAGGTATCCTCGGGATGTGCAACGACGGACAGACCGTTTGCGTTTGCGTATTCGTGCGTTGCCTTTATTGCAAAAAAATCATTCGTAATTCCGTCGCCGACCGCGCCGAAATCTCTGTAACTTACCGTTGTTTTCATAGCTGAATCTCCTTTTTTTGCCCGCGAGGGCAGTTAATCTAAGTTATACAACTCAAAGTGCCGGTGCGCAAGCACCTTGTTTGCTTTTTACGTGTCCTTGTTTGAAAGATGTCCGCGGTGTCAGTTAAAGACGAAGGGACCGACCTCTCCGATTTCCGTGCCAACAACGTAATCTACGGCAGAATAGTAAAATTTAGTGTCGCCGAAGAAGCCGCCCGCATTTTCAACGTCATCGTAATAGTCGCCGTCGCTTATTCCGGCACCTGCCGTAGAGGCAAGAGTAAAGCGGCATCCGCCGTCCTGAATTATCTTAATATATTCCGGGGGGCGTACGGGATTTTCGTTTGTGTAGCTTGTCGGGTGCATAACTCCGCCGTTGCTTGGCACTCCGTCGTAAGGAATGTCGGTGCCGTCAATCAGCCCGTCGCCGTCAAAATCGACCTTTGCATAATAGGGGTGCGATGCCGTAGTGGTGGGCAAATGCATTGCCGGCTCAAAGCCCGACGAGAATCTGAAGAGTTTTATTTCGTAGCCGTCGGGTAAGGGTAGTCCGGTTTCCTGGTCGTAGTACGTAAGGTTTTCAACCACGACGTTAGGATATGCCACGGGGTATCCGAAGTACCAGTTAGTATAACCGCAACGAATCAGATAGCTCGGGCGGCTGGTGAAAATATACGCCTTCACGTTTCTGACCGTGACGGTTCCGTCCCAAGGCGAGCCGTAGTCCTCACGCATACCGAAAAGCGAGTCGCCCGATTTTATGCCCTCGCCCACCCACGTCGAGTTTTCAACGAGCATATTTCCGCCGCCGACGATGGAAATCGTGTTGTAGGTGGAGTCGATTATTTTTCCGTTATAAAGCCCCTGGTGCGCATCGAAGCGAGACATCGTAGAGCCTATAAACTCGAGATTTTTACAGTAGTTAACTCCGCCAAGACCCCAATACACCGCAAAATCTATACCGCCGTAGGTGGTTTGGCGCAAGCTGTGTATTGCACCGGGAGTGCCTTCCGGCACGGGAGTTATCTCTCCGGTTTCCATATCAAGAGTTATCCAAAAATTAGACTGATAACAGTTCTTGAAAACGATTTTGTTGGATTCGTCTGCGCGATAATCGTAAGTACCGCTTGTGCCGCTTCCCGCGCCGGGAACGTTGTTTTTGCGGTAACATCTTCTTCCCGTCAGAACACAATCAAGCATAGTGACACCGTGAGCGCGCTCAACCGCGAAAAATCCGCTGTAAGTAGGACCGAGCATACCGCGCGCCTGCTCCGCAAGCGTTATCTCGCCCGTCACGTAATGCTTTATTCCCTGCACGGTCGTGTTCGAGCGCATTATCTTAAGTCCGCGCGCAATATAGCCGTTACGGGCCCTGATGACCTTGCCCTCTCCGTCGCGCTCCAAAATATCAATATGGCTTGCGCGAGTGGTTATGTTAGCGTTTTTGACTGTTATGGCACGCTCGGCAAGGCTTATTACGGTAATATAGTCGAGGTGGTCATAATCGAACATAAGGGGCGTTTGCTGGTCAACGTTTCCATCCTTGTCTATAACCACTACCTCGCGTGTCACTCCGCCGAGGAAGTGCGAGGAAAAGCCGATGCGGCGGTAAACTCCGCCCCCCTTCGTGTTATAAGGAATTATCATAGCGGGATAATCAACCCCGGGGATTGCTATTCTTTCGGTTTTGGAATTCAATCCCTTGAGAACTATATCCGAAAGCACGCCCTCGTCCTCAATTTTGATAGGCTCTTTGTCGGGCAGGATTTTAAAAACGTTCTCCAAGGCGACACGGGTACCGTCGAAATGGATAAAATCAGTGTCGTCTATGATTATATTTGCGCCTTGCCAATCGACGTCGGTCTTTATTGATATAAAATTAAGAGAGCCGTCCTCGCTGCGCGTGTCGTGCACAAGATAGGTGTCCTCGGAATCGGCTACGACGGAAAGTCCATACGCATTTGCATAGTCATGCGCCGCCTTCATTGCAAAGAAGTCGTTGGTGACTCCGTCACCCTTCGCACCAAAATCCCTATAGCTGACAGTTTTCCGTGTTTGCATTATATAATCTCCCACCATGCTTTTACATCACTATACCGCCCGACGCGGTAAAAGTCAATGCAGAACCCGACTTTATCCTTAAAACGCCAAATTTCAAGGATAATGTGTTATATAAATTTAAATATTTCGGTATCGGTATGGTCGGTGCCGAGGTAATAGTCATCCTCGCCATCGCCATAGTAAAATTTAGTTCCGCCGAAGAAACCGCCGAAATTATCCGCAGCGTTATAATATCCGCCGTCGCTGACTCCGCATCCCGCAGTTTTAGGAACGGCAAAAGCGAAGCCCGCACCGTTGCCGCATATCTTAACGTATTCGGGTGGCTTAACGGGGTTAAGATTCTCATTGCTGCCCTCGTAAATTATACCCGTGCTGTCGGGAATACCGTCGTACAGTATATCCGTTCCGTCAACGAAACCGTCGCCATCCGCGTCGATCTTTGCAAAAATCGGGTGGCTGTTCTTCGTTTCGGGAAGGTGAAGCGCAGGCTCAAGAAGCATAGACTCTCCGGTGAGATAAATGACGTGACCGCGCGGCAACGGCTCACCCGTTTTGAAATCGTATACAGTGAGCGAGTCGACCTCTATATTCGGGAAGCAGGACTGATATCCGCAATACCAGTTGAGATATCCGTGACCCGCAAGACGGCAGGGCTTTTCGGGGTTAACGTAGGCCTTCACGTTCTTCAGTGTGATCCTTCCATCCCAAGGAGATCCGTAGTCGGAGCGCATACCAAGCAGCGTGTCGCCCTTGTTGTGATCAAGTCCCATAAGAGTAGAATTTTCAATAACCATATCGCCACCGCCCACGAGTGATACCGTGTTTACGGTGGAATTGATAATTTTTCCGTTCATAAGTCCTGCGTGAGCGTCAAAGCGAGAAAGGGTTGAGTCTATGAACTGCATATTTTTGGTGTAATTTGCTCCGCCAAGTCCCCAATATATCTTGAAGTTGATATTGCCGAACGCAGTTGCCGTCATGCTTAACTGTGCCCCGGGCGTGTCCGCGGTCGCAGGCTTTATCTCTCCGGTTTCCATATCTATCGTTATCCAGAAATTAGACTGGTGGCAGTTTTTAAATATTACGAGGTTGGAATCGTTAACGGTGTAATCGTACGAGCCGCTCGTTCCGCGTCCCGCCCCGGGAACGTTGTTTTTGCGAAAGCATCTTTTTGCGGTCAGAATGCAATCCTGAAATGTGACTGCATGTGCGCCCGTTGCTCCGAAAAATCCGTTATAGGTCGGTCCGAGCATACCCTTTGCCTGCTCTGCAAGAGTAACCTCCCCCGTCACGTAATGCTTTACGTTTTTTACGGTCGTAAAGGAACGCATAACTTCAATACCGCGCTGTATGTAGCCGTTGCGAGAACGGATCGCGTTTCCCTCCGCATCCCTCTCCACTATGTCAAAGTGGCTGGCGCGTGTGGTAAAGGTCGCGTTTTCGAGCGTAATATGCGGCTCGTCAAGGCGAGTAAGCTTTACCGAGTCGAGAGCCGAATATTTAAACAGAAAGTGCGTGTCGTCCGACACGTAGCCATCCTTATCCAGCACGACGACCTCGTGCGTTACACCGCCCACGTGTGAGCCGAAGCCACGGCGGCGGTAAACTCTGTTGGAGGAATCGTAGGGCGTCATCATAACCGGATAGTCAACGCCGGGGATAACTACCCTCTCTGTTGAACGGTCAAAGCCCGAGCCGAGAATCTCTGCAAGGACGTCCTCATCGTCAACCGTTACGGGCTCGGTGTCGGGCAAAACTATAAACAGGTCCTGTGCCGTGACACCCGTGCCGTCGAAATGCATGAAATTCGTATCGTCAATTATAAAGCTTGCGCCACGCCAATCAACGTCGGTTTTAACCTCTACGTAATGAACGTTGCCCTCCGCATCTCGCGTATCGGATATAAGATAGGTATCCTCGGGATGCGCGATAACCGAGCATCCGTTCTGATTGGCATATTCGTGCGCCGCCTTTATTGCAAAAAAGTCGTTCGTGATGCCATCGCCAACCACACCGAAATCCCTATAGCTTACAGTTTTTTTCATAATCGAAAATTTCACCTTTGTTCTTTATATGGTATACCACATTATATCACTCACGTTTTTTCACACAAGCACTCCGTTTACTTTTATTGAGTCCTTATTTGTATCTATCTCGACTCCTCGGCTTTTTCGAAATTATTCCGAATCTGCGCTTTTAATATCGCACTCCCGGAACTTAAACGCGCAGGTGTCCTTATGACCCGTGCCGAGATAATAATCATCCTCGCCGTTACCGTAATAGAATTTCGTGTCGCCGAAGAAGCCACCGTCAGGCGTGAGTGCCGAGGTATCCCATACAACAACGTCAAAGTTGCAGTTTGCAAATCTTACCTTCTTCGGAGGAGTGATTCTGTTGATGTTTTTTCTGGAATCCGGAATACATACGCCCGCGGTTTCCACCACGTCGTCGTAATGAACGTTCGTTCCGTCAACGAATCCGTCGCCATCGTAGTCAACGTCGCAGTAGTAGGGGGGAGAATACAGGGTATTTTCGAGGTGAATTCCGGGCTCGCTGACCATCACGGACGTAGTGAGAGGCACTTCATGTCCGGGGTTTATAAGCTCACGGGTGTTCATATCGTAAAGCGTCATACCGTCAACGTCGATATCAGGGAAAGAAATACGGTATCCGTAGTCCCAGTTCGCATATCCGATTGACATGAATTTTGAGGGAGCATATTCGCGGTATGCGGGGGCGTTCGGAGAGGTTGACTTATCTGTATATACGTACGCCTTGAAGTTTTTAAAGGTAATTCTGCCGTTCCATACCGAGCCGTAATCTCCGCGCAAGCCGAATATATTGTTCTGCTTATAATGGTTTTCGCTGTAAACGGTGGTGTTTTCAATATGCATATCTCCTCCGCCCGTAAGTGCAATAGCCACGAGCGTAGAGTCTATGATCTTACCGTTATAAAGTCCGTTGTGCGCGTCAAAACGAGAGAGCGTGCAACCGATATATTCCATGTTCTTACAAAGGTTAGAGCCACCGATGCCCCAGAACATTCTCGCCGATTTACCCTCGTCGTTACATATGGGTGAAAGCGAAAGAACCGCATCGGGATCGGTGGGATTCGCGTCAACGATAACGCCATCCCTTATAGCGACCCAGAAGTTGTGCTGGGTACAGTTCTTAAACACGAGCTTGTTGACCTCCCAGCCCGAAAGGTCGTACGTGCCGGTAGCACCTCCGCGACCAACGGGTGACCAGGTCTTGTGGTAGCATCTTCTTGCCGACATCACGCAATCCTCAAAGGTAACGTAGCTTGCCTGCTTTGCGGAGAAGAAGCCGTGATATGCTGCGCCAACCTCACCCGCCTTCTGACGTGCGTAGGATATTTCGCCCTCAACGTAATGCTCCACGCCGCGCACGGTGGTATGGGAGCGCTTTACGTAAAGGTTACGCTCGAAGTAGTGTTGCTTTGCGGCGGTAGCTCTGCCGTTTTCATCAAACACCACACAGTTTATATCGCTTGCGATAGTGGTAAAGCGGCCACCCTCGATAAGCAGGGGCTCGTCGTCAAAGCGGTAAACCTCGATAAAATCAAGTCCGGGATATTCAAACATAAGCGGAGTTTCCTCGCTGATATTTCCCTCACCGTCAATAACCATAATCTCACGCATCGCCGTGCCCTCGTGCTTATTGTAGCCGCGGCGGCGGTATATCTTATGGTTGTTGTTATATGGAACGATAAGCGCGGAGTATCCGAGCTTAAGATCTATCTTTCTGGTTTCCGGACCGAAGCCCTTTGCGATTATGCCCGAAAGCAATTCGGGATCGGTTACCTTACTTGGCTCGTAATAGGACTGAACACTGAAAATACTTACTCCGTAAACCTCACCGTCGGTATGAACCGAAAGCTGCGAGTCATCTATAACGAAGCTTGCACCGCGCCAATCGGTGTTGGTTTTTATAACCGCGGGGCGTACCGCGCCGTTAACGTGCGTGTCGCTTATGTAATATGTTTTGCCCGCTTCGGCTTTGACGGGGAGATGGTTTTCATTAGCGTAATCGTGCGTCGCACAGATTGCCGCAAAGTCGTTGGTTTTTCCGTCGCCAACCGCTCCAAACTGCTCGTAGGTTACAAATTTAGTGTTTTTCATATGGAGAGCTCCGTCTTATGTGTTTTTTACAGAATAACATATTTTTAAATATTATTCAATACCTTTTGCTCTTTTTAAATAAAAAAATGCACGAGCGCGGATATGCGCTCGTGCATGAAAAATGGGAACAAGTGCCGAAACAATGAAAATTCAGATACGGAATCCGGCTTTAAGAGATTATCTCTTTACCTCTTCCATGATGAATGCTTCGAGTATATCGCCTTCCTTGATGTCGTTGAACTTGTCAAGACCGATACCGCACTCGTATCCGTCGTTTACCTCGCGCACGTCATCCTTGAAGCGACGGAGAGAGGAGATTTTGTCCTCAAATATAACGATACCGTCACGGACAATACGGATTTCGGACTGACGGGTGATCTTACCGTCACGGACGTACGAGCCTGCGATAGTTCCGACGTTCGGAACTCTGATGGTCTGACGAACCTCGGCGTGACCGAGCACCACCTCTTTATAGGTGGGAGCAAGCATTCCCTTCATAGCCGCCTCAACCTCATCGATTATCTCATAAATGATACGGTGAGTACGGATATCTACGCCGTTTCTCTCTGCTGAATCGATAGCGTTCTTGTCGGGGCGTACGCTGAAGCCTACGATGATGGCGTTAGACGCCGCTGCAAGCATAACGTCGCTTTCGGTGATACCGCCGACCGCGCTGTGAATAACGGAAACCTTTACCTCGTCGCAGGAAAGCTTGATAAGCGATGCCTTAACAGCCTCTGCCGAACCCGCAACGTCAGCCTTAACGATAACGTTGAGAGTCTTAACGCCGTCTGCGATCTGATTAAACAGATCGTCAAGGTTAACACGCGCGTTTGCGGCAAGGATTTCCTGACGCATCTTTTCGCGGCGCTGCTCGGCAAGGCTTCTTGCCATTCTCTCGTCCTCAACTGCGTTAAGCTCGTCGCCCGCCTGCGGAACGTCGTCAAGACCTACTATCTCAACGGGAGTGGACGGACCTGCAACCTTGGTTGCTCTGCCCTTGTCGTCTATCATTGCGCGAACGCGTCCGACCGCGTTTCCAACGATTACGTAGTCACCCTGATGGAGTGTACCGTTCTGAACGAGGACGGTGGCAACGGGGCCTCTGCCTCGGTCAAGCTTGGATTCTATAACAAGACCTTTTGCACGGCGGTTGGGGTTAGCCTTAAGCTCCTTAACCTCCGCAACGAGAAGAACGTTTTCAAGAAGGTCCTCGATGCCCACTCCGGTAAGTGCGGATACGGGAACGCATATAACGTCGCCTCCCCACGCCTCGGGAACAAGCTCGTACTGCGTAAGCTGATTCAAAACGTTATCGGGATTAGCCTGTGGCTTATCCATCTTGTTGATTGCTACTATGATGTCAATACCTGCAGCCTTGGCGTGATTGATCGCCTCGATGGTCTGTGGCATAACGCCGTCGTCTGCCGCAACGACGAGGATCGCAATATCGGTGGACTTTGCACCGCGCATACGCATTGCGGTAAACGCCTCGTGGCCGGGGGTATCAAGAAATGTGATGTCTTTGCCGTTAGATTTGACACGGTATGCACCTATTGCCTGTGTAATACCGCCTGCCTCGCCCTTGGTGACGTTGGTGTGACGGATGGCGTCAAGGATCGAGGTCTTACCGTGGTCAACGTGTCCCATAACGCAAACTACGGGTGCGCGAAGTGTGAGATCCTCGTCCTTATCCTCCGCCTCGGTGAAGAGCTTTTCTTCAATCGTGACGACGACCTCCTTGGTGACCTTCGCACCGAAATCGTCAGCAATGAGCTCTGCGGTAGCGTAATCGACGACGTCGTTTACACCCTTCATCTCGCCCATAAACATAAGCTTTTTAATGACCTCTGCCGCGCTCTTTTTAAGGCGGGTTGCAAGCTCACCGATGGTAATTTCGTCGGGCACGGTGATCTCAAGCTGCTTGTTTCTTGCTCTTTCAGCCTCAAGGCGCTTGATCTTCTCCTGCGCCGCGCGCTCCTTGTCCTTCGCACTCTTTGCATTCTGACCGCGGTTATCCTGCTTTTTAAGCTTCTGCTTCTGCGCCTTTGAATCAGTACCGTTCGCAATAGCGTAGAACTGCTCGTTGTAACGCTCGTCATACTTTGAGAGGTTGACGTCGGAGGTTCTCATATCTACGACACGGGTCTTGGGTGCTTCTGCCTTGTAGTCGGAATTTATGTTTACTCCGCCCTTGACGTTTGACATATCGATAGTGGGAGTAATTTTCTTGAATTGCTGCTTCTGCGCGCGTTTTTCTTCCTTCTTCGGCTGCTGTGCCTTGGGAGCCGGAGCTGCCGCCGCCTTATTCTGCTTATCAAGCTGTGCCTGCTGTGCGGGGCGAAGGGTGTTTACGCCAGTCTTGATCTCGCTCAACGGCTTCTGCACGGGTGCTGCCTTCACCTCGGTTTTTACGGGTGCTGCACTCGGACGCGCACCGGGTTGACCCATCGGGCGCTTGCTGTCGGCATTGCGATTCATATTTTCACGGCGCTTTGCAAACGGATCGTCCTGCGGGCGCTCGGAATATTTCTGATAAGTAGAGCGGGGCTGAGATTTCGGAGCGTAATAGGTCGCGCTATTCTGACGCTGCGAGTCGTTAGCCCTCGTCTGCCCGTCGGGTCTACGGGAATCAAACGGTCTTTGTTGCCTTTCGATGCGTTGCTGCGCCGCAGGCTTTTGCTGCACATTTTCTCTTGCGTTATCATTTTTTTGTGACACGGGGGTTGCCTTAACCTCTGTCTGAGGCTTGGGTTCAGCTTTTTGTGCGGGTGTACCCTCCGCCTTCGGAGCGGCTTTCGCCTCTCCCTTTGTGTCTGCATTAGCCACCGGCTTTGCCTCCGCCGTAGGCTTTGAAGCTTTAGGTGCGGATATGGTTATCTCCCCTTTTGTATACGCCTCCAGATTCTTTATCTGGTGGGATGCGGTGAGATGGCAGAGGAATATCTCAAACTCCTCATCCTCCACTGTCGCGCCGCTTTTCTTGTCATATCCTATCGCCTTAAACGTATCGATTACGTCCTTTTGCTTAATATCAAAATCCTTGGATATCTGCGTTATTTTCATTTGAGCCATATAATTTACCGGTTTTCGTTAAGCACGAAAACTTCCTTTCGTCATATTTTCGCCTGCCCGCTTTATCTCGTTTGAAAGTCCGCTGTCGGTTACGGCAATTGCCACCGGCGCATAGCTTTTTCCGATCAAAGCACCCAGTCTTTCCGACTCGGTCGGCACCTCAATTACGGGAACGCTGTAAAACTCGCTTTTAGTAAGCAGTCTTTTTTTAGTTGCCTCGGAGGCATCGGAACAAATCACGACGAGCTTGACGCCGCCCTTTGCCATAGCCTTGCATACCGTGTCAAAGCCACAGAGGATTTTACCGGCGCGCATCGCCATACCTATCATTCCGAAAAATCGCCTCATATCATTATTTTCCAACGGCGAGCTCCTCTTCCATTCTGCTATATACGGTTTCGGGTATCACACACTCAAGCGCGGATTCAAGCCTTTTTGCCTTACGCGCTTTTTTAAGACAGCTCACGCTCTTACATACGTATGCGCCTCTGCCGGATTTTTTTCCCGTGGCATCGAGCGAAATTTCCCCCTCCGGACTTCTTACCACACGGATAAGCTCGGACTTCGTAAAATGCTCGTTACAACCGATACAGCGTCTTATAGGCTGTTTTTTCGCCGCTATATTTGCCGCGCCGCCCATCGTCTTACGCCTTTATATCTATCTTACAGCCGGTAAGTCTGGCAACAAGCTTTGCGTTCTGTCCCTCTTTACCTATTGCAAGGGAAAGCTGCTCGGGTGCTACGGTTACTCTGCAGGAGCGCTCCTCCTCCATCTCAACCGAAATTACCTTTGCGGGCGAAAGGGCCTCTGCAACGTACTCGGGAAGATTATCGCTGTACTTAATTATATCAACCTTTTCGCGACCGAGCTCGGCGAGGATAGCGGAGATTCTCATTCCGTTCTTACCGATGCAAGAGCCTATCGCGTCAACGTTTTCATCTCTGGATTCAACCGCTATTTTGGTACGGCTACCTGCTTCACGCGCGACACCCTTGATAATGATAGTTCCGTCTGCGATCTCGGGAATCTCAAGCTCGAAAAGTCGCTTTACAAAGCTTGGATGTGTTCTCGAAAGGGTTACGAGCGGTCCTCTCATCTCACCGGACTTGACCTCGGAGATAAACACCTTGAGTCTGTCGCCAACCTCGTGCTGCTCGCCGGGGATCTGCTCCGCCTTAAGAAGCGTTGCGTAGCCCGTGCCGGTATCAAGTATAAGGTTGCCCGTGGTGGTATCCACCTTATCCACGATAGCGGTAATTATCTCTTCCTTCTTTTCCTCGTACTCGCGAGTCTGTCTTTCACGCTCTGCATCGCGGATAGCCTGAATGATCATCTGCTTTCCGGTTGATGCGGAAATACGGCGGAAGGTTTTTGTTTTAAGCTCGTTTTCAACTACACCGCCTAGCTTATTACGACGGCTGAGTGCCTTTGCATCCGAAAGAGCTATCTGGCACTTGGGGTCTTCAACCTCGCCGTCTGCGACAACGGTGCGCTGCTGATAAACCTTGAGATCCATTTTCACAGGATCGAGATTTACTCGCACCTGTGTCGTCTGTCCTATCTCTTTTCTGCAGGAGTTGGCGAGTGCAGCCTCAATTTTTGCTATCATATACTCCTTTGATATTCCCTTTTCCTTTTCAAGAAGGTCAAGAGCTTCGAAAAATTCCTTGTTCATTTTTGTCATTCACCTCGTAACTTAAAATTACTTTCCTTTCTTATTCAAAATAAACTGTTGTGATCTTTGCCGCTTCGCTTTTTTTAACGGTAAGCCTTTCCTCACCGCTTACAAGAGTTACGTTCTCGCCGTCAAAAGACTCAAGAGTGCCTTTAAGGCTCTTTTTTCCATCCTTCGCCGAAAACAGCTTTACCTCGACCGGTTCACCGATTGAAAGATGGATATGCTCGTCGGTGCGCAGCTCACGCTCAATTCCCGGGGAGGAAACCTCAAGGTAATAGAACCCCTCTATCGGGTCGCGCTCGTCGAGTATCGGATCTATCGCACGGTGTACGCGCTCGCAATCCTCAATGTTGATTCCGCCATCGGAATCAATGGTGATCTCAAGGTGGAAATCCGCACCTATTTTCATATAAGTAACGTCCCAAATGCGATAACCAAGCTCGACCACGGTAGGCTCAATAGCCTCTCTTACGATTTCTTTAATGCTTTTTTTCATAACAACAAAATGAAGAGTGACCCGCGAGCCACTCTTCACCTTTCCATATTAGTACGTTAACATTATAGCATATTTTTCAAAAAAATCAATACCTTTTAAAAAATATTTTAAAAAACGGCAAAAAATCAGTCCTGCCCCATAAACTCCCAGTCGTTAGGAGCACCAAACAAGCGTCGTTTTTCCTTCAGCGCGCGGTTTCCGCTTTCCCTGGCATAGCTTTTAAGGATATTCTCGATTTCCGCGTTGACCTTCTTTCTTTCGCGTTCAAGCCGTTTTATCGCCTCGTGTCTGTCCTTGGTGCCCATCGAATCGATGCGCGCCTTATCACGTCTTCCCCAAAGCATAGCTACCTCCCACGAAATTTATCAATAATAGGTCTTATGTATTCAAGAATTCTGTCTCCGTAAACGTAAAATACAAGCACCCCTGCAATAGCCACAACACCAAACGCTATGAGTGTAAACGTCCAGCTTCTGTCCACCTCATATCTCTCGTGCTGTCGCTTCAATTTTTTCATAATGAAGCGAAGGTCAGAATCGGCAGAGCGGATGTCCGCCTTGGCGCGCTTGACGTTTGCAAGCAGCTCTTTTTTGGCGCGGCCGGTCGGCTTCAGCTTCTTAAGCTTATAATAGGACTCCTCTATGACAGCTACGCTTCTCGTCTTTTTGTTAAGCAGCTCAAACGCCTTTTCCTTTATATCAATAGGTGCTTTGAAGCTGTCTATTTTAGCGGCGACGTTGCGCTGCTTCCTATACATATACTTGGCGTGTTTTTTGCGCACGCGTGTGGCCTTGCGGTCGATTTTAACCTTTTTGAGATTCCTGTCCGTGCCACCGTAAAGCGCGATAAGACGCTCGTTTATATCCTCTCTTTCGTTGAGGAGCACCTCAAGGCGCAATTTGAGCGCGTCAAGCTTGTCGCGACGTGCGTTTTTCTTGTTTTTTTCGCTTTCCGCATCCATAGCGAAAAGCATATAGTATCTCGCGTTGTCGTCTCGCTCAATAGCCATAGCACGCGAAGCAGAGCGCTTCAGCTTTGAAATTTTAGCCGAAACGGAAGCGAGCTCCTTTGAACGCCGTTTTCCGTCGGCAGAGTAGGAATTATTCAGTATGTCGCGCTCGCCTTCAAGATACGCTATACGGTATTCGTTGCGAAGCCCTACGAGCAAAACGTCCCTTTCCGTAGCGCGCTTGATTGCACTCATTTTAGCGGCGCGGCGCTTCTCGCGCTCAATTAATTCCGCACGGGTAAGCTCTTGCGGCTCGTTCAGAGCGGCTCGGGCAAGCTCGCCGTCTACTAGCTCTCCCTGCCTTGCAAGTCTGCGACGTCGCTCCGCATCAAGCGCGCGGCGGCTTGCAAATGCCTCCTCGTACACTTCGTCGCCAAGGTAGTAAACGTTAGGAATAGGACGCCAGGATTTGCCCTTCAGCACTTCGTCCACAACCTCGCGAGATATGCGAGTTAGCGGCTTACCGCTTATCTCCTCGTAGCTTTCACAATAATCGTTATAGATGTTGATTTCGGCGAGCAATTGCTTTTTGAATTTCGCCGTCTTGCTTCTGACCGAGGCGTAAACGCACGCCGTCAGAGCCTCCGCGGCGACCGTCGTTATTTCCTTTTGGACACCTATGCATTTAACTGTGAGAAGCAATCTTTCCTCCTCGGTATCCTGCTTTGAGGATGCAACGAGCTTGCGCATTTTCTTGCGCAGAGCATTCTGCTCTCGCATATATCCGTTGAGACGACCGCGCAGCTGTGATTTCGCATAAACCGCAAGCTCGCGATTCTCCTGCTCGTCCTTTTCAAGACCCTTGAGCGTGGAATCCTCCTCGTAATCGAGCGTCATCTCGTATTCCAAAAGCTCCTGCTTGTTGCGCGCAGTCGCGCCGTAGAGCAGCTCCTCGTCGGTCAAATCTCTGTCCACAGAATATCCGCGACGCTCCGCATAGGCAAGGTCGCGGCGCTCGTCGGCAGCTTTGTCTGCCAAGTACTTCTCGTACTCGGCAAGCTCGTCAGCCTCGTCTATAAGCTCCCTTGCTCGCTCCCTCTCAAGATATGCGTCGTATTCGTCTGTACCGTGCGCAGAATCGGGCGTCAAGGGCACGTAGCTATCCCCTCTTACCAGAGCCACGGCGCGTTTTATCTCTTCAACCTGGGCTTTGTATCTTTCAAGCTCCTCTGCAAGAAGCAGTCGCTCGCGAGCAATATCTCCGCTTGCGCTCCGGATGGCGGCAATTTCACGCTCCACGTGCTCGGTTTTTGCACGGTGAAGCATTTCATCATAGGTGCGGTTACCGACCATCTCTGCCGCGCCGTAAACGTGACCGCCAATATTTATTACAAGCTCGCCGTCCTTCTTTTCCCTTCCCTCGCCTATCTCTATAACTATTTTTTCGTTCTGCTGCGCGGGGGGCGTGTCGGATTTTTTATTGTTTTTTACAGTTTCAGTGAGCGGAACGTATTCGTCTGCCCCACCCTTTTCACCGACACCGGACGGCGCGGAGCATGCCCCCGCCTTGCTTGTCCCCGATTTTTGCGTATCAGGCAGGCGCGGCTCTTCCGTTTTTACACTCTCGGGCGCGTTTTCGAGTTGCTTTTCGGACGCCGTCTGCTTTTCGGAAGCAGATTCTTTCTGCACCCGCGATGCAGCTTGTCCGTCAGGCGCGGCTTTCTGCCGGCTTCCCGACGCCGTCTGCTTTTCGCGAGCGGGCTCTTGTTGCCGCTCTGCTTCTGCCGCTCTCGCCTCTGCACGTGCCAAAATAGCCGACCGCTCCCGCATACGAGCCTCGTTTGCCTCTTTTTCGCGGCGCAGAAACTCCTCTATTTCCTTCTTGCGCTCAAACTCGCGGCGTTCCTTTTCTGCCCGCTCCGCAGCCTCGCGCTCCGTTTTCCTCTGTTCCGCATTTTTGTTCTCGCGCTCCGCAAGGCGTTGTCTGTATGCTTCGCGATAGCTTCTCTCCGCCTCCGCGCTTTCCGCCGCCTCCCTAGCGCGCCTCGTATTTTCTTCCATAGCCGCACGCGCTCTTTCTATACGGCGCTTGGTTTGCTCCTCGCTTTCCGAAAGGAGTCGCTCCCTATGGCTCTTGCGCGCATCGGCACTGCTCTTTTGCTTTTTTACAAGCTCAATGATCTCATCTATCTGTCTATCTTCGGTCGTTTTTTCGCGTCCTGTGGAGCGCGACGTCATCTCAACGTTGCTTGGCTTTTCTGCCATGGTGCACCTCCTCCCACCGAATTCTTACGGCTACGTACGAATTTTATTTTTCACCGTTCTGCGACTCGTAATACTTAAGCAAATAATTAAGTATATCACGGCGCAAAACTATTCCTATGAAGCATCCGCGATCGTCCACGACGGGCACGAAGTTATGCTCCTTTACGTTTTCAATAAGCTGATTCATCGTCGCGTTATGCGTTATCGGCTTTGAATAATCCTTATCCAGAATCCGCATCACGCTGTCGCGCTCGGCGGCTCTTGCGTCAAACGCACCGCCCTTAAGAAAATATTTAAATAAATCGTCGTTTCTCAAAGTGCCAACGTACGTCCCATCCTCGTCAAGCACGGGTATAGCCACGTAATGATGGTACTGCATCTTTTCAAGTGCCTGTCTTACTGTGCTTGTCGTGTATATGTACTCAACCGAGCTTTTGGGAAGAATGAATCGTAAAACATTCATATAAAAGCACCCCTCTTTATATTTTTAGCCTCATCTGAAGCCGTAAAGCGCAGTTCCTATTACCGTTGCATATTCTGCAGACTCGGGAATAAGGAAGTTCGCCCCGTACATCTCCTTCATACGGTTAAAAAAGTCAAATTTTTCGCGACAGTATGCCAGGCGTGTCAAATTTCCGGTTAAAACTATATCGCTTACACCCACGCTTCGCGCGGCAAATATTGAAACCATACCGACGGTTTCAAGAACCATATTCATAATACCGAGAGCAAAGTCGGGCTTGTCAGCCACGTCGGACACGTTACCGAAGTTTGCCGCCGTCAATTCCCCCGCTAAAATTCCGTGTGAGCTGCCTGCGGTAATATCCTTTATGCGCAGGTCCACGTTTGCGATATTGCCTGCCGAGGCAAAATCCTCGATATGCTCTATGCTCTCTGCCGAAAGCAGAAGCTTCGAAAGTCCCATCAGCGTGCCGCCGCCGACACCCGTACCGCCAAGATAATTCATCTCGCCGTTTGCCGATGCATGCACAAGTGCCGTACCCGTGCCCATACTGACCACGAGCGCGCTGTTAAATCCGGATATATAAAGTCCGCCAAGTCCTATAGCGTTGAACTCCGGTACGTGTAGGCACTCCAACCCGTAAAGGTCGCGCTTGACGTAGGACGAGCCGACACCGGTCATCATTATTTTGTCTATGTCTTTGATAGAAAGCCTGTTTTCGTCGGTAAATTTTCCAAACGCGCCGTAGGTGGCGGTTATCGGATCGTTAGCGCGCACGAGCTGCGGCTGTATCAGTTCTCTTTTTTCACCGTCGGTACGAAAGCCGACTATTTTCGTCGTGCTTCCGCCAACGTCAATTCCTATGACTACGCTCATCTGCTTTTATTCTCCTTGACCCTATTCATAAGGTTTTCAAACGACAACCCGTACTTATCTGCAATATCTCTTGCATACGAGCGGCCGTCAGGCTTCATTCTGTGGATCTTGAAGGAGCGCTCCCCCTCCTCCATTCCCGCAACGAGCGTGTCTATTTTGACACCGCCGTCGACAGCCGAGCGATCGTTGATCTCGGCAACGCTCGCCGCAAGGTCGTGAAGGTGAGTTGAGAATATGCCCCTGCAACGCAAAACCGCAAAGCCGGTCAGTATTTCAGATGCAATATAAGTCGCCTCATAAGCGCCGGTGGAGGAAAGCGACTCGTCAAGCAGTATCATACTGTCAGGGCTCACCGCATCGAATATTTCCTTAAGTCGCGCGCACTCCTCGCCAAGACGTCCCTTATCGATCGTGTCGTCAGCTCCCTCGGGGAAATGGGTAAATATGGCGTCTACTGGGGAAATTTTAGCTTCGGTTGCCGGCACGGGAAGCCCCAACTGCATCAGGGCCTGCGATGCACCCACGGCAACGGTAATAACCGACTTTCCACCGCGGTTAGGTCCTGTCAACACGTATATGCCCGCGTTTTCATCAAAGGAAAAGTCATTTGTGACTATGGTTTCCTCAATAGCGAGCGCAACCCTCGGATTGTATATTCCCACGGCAGAAAACGCCTTAGCCTCGGAGGGCATTATCTCGGGCATGCATACGGTGCAGCCGGGATGGGAGCGTAACCTGCGCATAAGCTCCGCAGAGCGAAGCACGAACTCTATTTCGGGAAGCATTTTGAGAAGGAAGTCTGTGTTGTCAAGCACGTACTCGCCGACTATAGCACGCCAGCCCTTGACGGAGGAGCGGAAAACCTCCTCTATCGCACCGTTAAACGCGCCGATAAGGGCCTCCTTTTTATTATCGCTCTGCCCCTTTCCAAAGGGGGAAAGCTCCGCAATGCAGGTAAACGCGTCGTTTTTAAAGGAAAGGCGAAGTATCTTATCAAGCATCTTTCCCGACTTAAACGGCTCGGAATTTATGGATATAACTCCGGCGGAATCCGGGCGGAGCTGGTTGTCAAGGTTTACTCCGACGGTAATGCTCTTGACCTCGTGCACGCGCTCTGCCAACGACTGAAGCTTCTCGTTAAGCTCGCGGTAGTAATCCGATGAGCAAAGCTCAAATATAAAGTCGGAAAGATTTTTAAACGCTTCGCTCTGCAGCTTGTCGCGTATTGGCAAAAATCCCTCGTGCAACGCCTCTATGCAAGAAACGTAAAGCTCTATTTCCGTGATACTGTAAAGATACGAGTCGCCCGACGACGCGCTCTCGCTGTCGAGCCGGCGCAATTCCTGTATATCGTCAAGTATCGGCTGTGCCTTTGAGAGCGTTGCGCGTATCTCGTCGTTTTCTATAACGTCAGCAATAGCCGCCTGTCTGTATCTTATAACCTCCTCCGACGAGGTGAAAAAGTCGGTAAGAGAGCTGTTTTTCAGGTCAAAAATTTCGCCAAGACCAAGCTCGTCGCATACATCCTCGGATATATTTGGCAAATTTTCTCTGTTTGCATGAAAATCGTGCGATGCCTCACTCGGATAAAGCAGGCTTATGAATCTTTCTTCCATTCGTATCTCCTTGCCGCCTTATGCGTTTTTTACGTTATGTCTCGGCGGCTCTCGTCCAGTATAAGTATATCATATAAACACGCGCCGCGCAAGAGATATTTATTAATATTTTTAAAATTTTGCACCAAGCTGCAAAGCCGCAAGACTCTTTGTGCAACAGTGCCAAAAACAACGCCATATCTTTGGGAGGGGGGTATACTTACTCGGCGCGAAAACGGTGCTAGAATAGAGCTGCCGCGGGAGGTTGGGTATGAGATATTCCGGATATTCTTAGACTCCCGAAAAGACGGTGCGCGACCGTCAGGCAGAGGAGGAGGCATTTTGTGATGAAGAAAAAAACCAAATACAAAAGCGATATGCCGAGGCTTCTATACAGCTTTTTTATCTCACACAGCGAGGGCGGTGCGCCGAGCTTTCAGAAGTTTGCGCGGAGCATCGGAATTACTCTTGCGGAGCTTGAGGGGTACAGAACGCGAAAGGAATTTGACAGAGCGTGGCGGGAATGCAACGAAATCAGAAGGGATTACCTCATAGACGCAGCGCTGACACGCCGCCACGACCCGTCGTTCGTTAAATTTCTGCTCTCAAGCGAATACGGAATGGGCGAAAAGGATAAAGAGCCCACCGATACCGCACTTACGGTTTCCCTTGACGTGTTGACGGACGGAAAGCATGAAGCTTAATTTATCGGTTACCGAAAAGCAGAAGCTTTTCATCGACGCAAAGGAATCGGAGGTACTGTTCGGCGGCGCGGCGGGAGGAGGCAAATCGTACGGGCAGGTGGTAGACGCACTGCTCTTTGCCCTCTTTTACCCCGCATCCAAGCAGCTTATACTTAGACGCACCTTTGCAGAGCTTGAAAAATCGCTTATCAGAGTAGCCCTGGCACTCTATCCGCGAAGTATATACACCTTCAACTCATCCTCGCACACCGGCCGATTTAAAAACGGCTCGGTCATAGACTTCGGCTACTGCGCTACCGAAAACGACGTATATCAGTATCAGAGCGCGGAATACGACGTCATTCGCTTCGACGAGCTTACCCACTTTACAGAAGCACAGTACATCTACCTTATCTCGCGAGTCAGAGGAGCAAACAGCTACCCAAAGCAGATAAAATCCTCGACAAACCCCGGCGGCGTAGGTCACTCCTGGGTAAAGGAACGATTTATAGACCCTGAGCGGCCGGGGAAGCGGTTTATCGGCGAGGACGGAATGGACAGAATATTCATCCCCTCCCTGCTGGACGACAACCGTTTTCTCACCGCGGGCGACCCCGATTACAAAAAAAGACTGTTAGCACTTCCCGACAGGGAAAGGCGCGCTCTCCTATACGGAGATTGGAACATCTTTGACGGACAGTATTTCTCGGAATTCAGAAGGGACAAGCACGTCATAGAGCCATTCGAGATACCTAAAGGCTGGAGAAGATACCGCACGATCGACTACGGCCTTGACCGTCTTGTATGCCTATGGATCGCGATAAGTCCAACGAGCGACGTTTACGTATACAGAGAATACTGCGAATCAAATCTTCCGATAAGCGCGTCGGCAAGGGCAATCAACGAAAGAACGCCCGTAGGCGAGGATATATACGCGACTCTCGCGCCCCCTGACCTTTGGAGCAGAAGTCAGGAAACGGGCAAAACCAAGGCGTCTATTTTTTCGGAATACGGAGTCAACTTTACGCGCACGTCCAACGAAAGAGAGGCGGGGTGGCTTGCCATAAAGGAGCTTTTATGCGACACGGGAAGGGGTGCAAGGCTGAAAATCTTTTCTACCTGCACCGAGCTTATCCGTTGCCTGCCCGCGCTTGCCATAGATAAGATCCGCCCCACCGATTGTCAAAACGAGCCTCACGAGCTCACCCACGCACCGGATGCCCTGCGCGGCTTTGCGATATTTCACACGCGACCGGCGGCGGAGCGGACGGTCAAAAAGAGGGTTTTGTGGAGCGAGGACATGTGGCAGGACTACAACTCTGCGACCGATGAGGAAAAAAATTACTTAAAACGCAAATACGGAGAACCAATTTGAAAACAACAACGTTAAAAAAAGAAAGGTTAGAGTTTTTCACGGAGCTTTACGAGCATGCCAAAAACAGCTATTCCGAAGCGCTTTCGCTCTATGAGCGGCACATGAATCAATACCGCGGCTCGTCGGAAATAGACGGCTCGTCAGAGCGAGCACTAACCGTCAGAAACATAACCTACGAAATAATTGAAAGCCAGGTGTCCTCCGATATTCCGCATCCGAAGGTTGATGCGGCGTGCTACAGCGAGCGGCGAATGAGAAACGCTCTTTCAATAGAAAGGCTGCTCTCGTCCATTAGGGACAAGCTTCCCTACGAAGCCATAAACGACGTCGACGAACGATACACCTACATATACGGCGGCAGCGTATGGTACGTTGAGTGGGACAACACCCTTCGCCTCGGGCGCGAGGTAGGGGGCGTGCGACTTTATTGCCTTTCCCCGAGCAGCTTCATACCGCAGCCTAATATAACGCAGGTAGAGGATATGGAGTATTGCTTTTTGCGCCTTTCAACTACTCGCGGCGAGCTGGCGAGAAGATATAACGTGCGCCCGGAGGACCTTTCTCTTGCCGATTTTGACGAATCGGACGGAGACGGCGGAAGCGACGGCGACACCGCCACGGTGATAACCGTGTTTTACAAGGATGAGGAGGGCGACGTTTCCAAATTCGTCTTTTCGGGCGGGCTTACCCTCTTTGATATGCCGAAGTACTACCGAAGGAAAATCAAGGTATGCAAGCGATGCGGGTTATCACCCGAGCTTTGCGGCTGCGAGAAGCCGGATTTTTACAACGAGGACGAGGTGTTTGAAAAGCTGTCGGAGGAAATTCTTCTTCGCGACGGCGGTGTTATCCCCGCGTATTCGCCCGAGCTGGTTAGCGGACGCCTGGTTAAGTCCAAGGGGGATTTTCTGATGAAGAAAACCGAGATCCCCTATTATACCCCGAAGTCGTTCCCGATAATTATAAGGAAGAACACCTCCTTTGGAGATTCGCTGTTTGGACAGTCCGACTGCGAATACATACGCCCTGAACAGCAGGCGATAAACAAAATAGAGTCAAGAATACTCCAAAAGCTTCTTCGTGCCGCCATAACCCCGATAGTACCGGAGGACGCGACCATCTCTCTAAACAATTCCGTGTTCGGTCAAGTCATAAAGATGAAGCCGGGAGAGAGTGCATCTCAATACGGAAAAGTCGACACGACCCCCGATATAGCCCAAGACATCGCAGAAGCAGAGCGCCTTTACGACCACTCCAAGAGAACGCTGGGAATATCCGATGCCCTCCAGGGCCTTGACGCATACACGACTGAGTCGGGATATGCGCGACAGCTGAAAATTTCCCAGGCGTCCGGCAGACTTGAATCCAAAAGGAGGATGAAGCACGCGGCATACGCCGAGATGGACAGGCTCATATTTGAGCAATACCTCGCCTTTGCCGACGAGCCGCGCTCCCTACTTTACCGCGATGCATACGGCAGAATTCACAACACCGAGTTCAACAGATACGATTTCATTGAATACGACGTTGTTACGGGCGAATATTACTACGACGACTCCTATCTTTTCTCGGTTGATCTGAACGGGGGTGCGGAGTATCAACGGGAGGCACTTTGGGAGAGAAATCTCGAAAATCTGCAAGCAGGCACTCTCGGTGACCCCAAGGACAACGTTACCCTGCTTCGCTACTGGCAATGCCAGGAAAGAGCACACTATCCTCATGCGCGTGAAAACGTAGAATACTTCACCCGTGCAATAGAAGAGGAGAAAGGAGAGATAAGCTATGTCAACGCCACAAACGCTTGAGGACTTCGTCAAAAGCTATCTTAAAAACAAAGCCGTATCCGAAAGCCCTGCAGGATACGCCGAGTGGCTTAAGGCAAACGGCGTTCCGGCGGACAAGATCTACGCCGATAGCATCAAGGAGATCAGCACGGACTACCGCCGACAGAGGAGTGAGTTCGGTTCAAACGCCGAGGCACTCGCCTCCCTTGGACTGACCTCCAGCGGCTATTCCGACTACGTCAACGGCAAGGCTTATTCGGATATGCAAAAAAGCAAATACGCCGCGCGTAAAAGCTACGACGACGCCGCGAGACAGAACGTAGCCGACTATACCGGATACGTAAAGAGCATTAACAAGGAGGCGGCTGACAGCTTCCGCACCGCAGTCAAGGAAATAAGCGACAGAGGCATACTCAATTTTAACGTAGCCTACAACTACGCACTGGCGTCAGGGCTCTCGGATGATGCGGCAAAGGCGGCAGCATCCGCAGCAAACGAGCTTGCCAAAAGCGCAGTAAAGGAAAGCGTTACTAGATCTATTCTTACCCAAAGGCTTACGGAAAGAGAAGCTCTCGGATACGCGATCGCCCTCGGTCTCAGCGAGGAAGAAGCAACAGAGCTTTCAAAGTACGCCGAATTTATGAACCACTATCTTGACGAAGGAAAATATTCCGACGGATATCTCGATTATCTTAAAGATAAGATCAATTCGAGCAACAAAAACAAATAAGAAAGGAAAAAGATATGAAAAAGGATAACAGCATGCCCTACAGAACCTTCTCGTTCGATAAGATCGATGCACCCGTGAAAAAGGCCAAGAGCGAGCCCCGCACGAATAAAACGGTTGCCAAAACCGATCTTCGCGTAGGAGGAAAGAAGTAATGGAAGAAAAGAACACCGAGCTTCTTGAAGAGTCAACCGACACCGCACAACCCGAGCTTGAGGAAAGCAATACCGCCAAGGAACAAATCGTGCCGGCGGACGATGGTGCGCCTGAAGCCGAAGCTGCACCCCGTGTGGATTATGCAGACCTTGTGCGCCGCGATGTCGATGCGCTGCGCCGCGAATTTCCCGAGCTTGCCGCGCTTTCAAGTGTAACCGAGCTTGATAACCCGTTGCGCTATGCAGCTCTTCGCGATCTTGGCCTTTCCGCGAGAGAGGCGTATCTTGCAACGTCCGAAAGACCGTCGCGCACAGATAACCGCGCGCATCTTTACAGCACGCCTACGAGAGCAAGGGGAGGCGGCAGTATGCCTGAAGCAGAGCTATCTTGCGCAAGGGCGATCTTCGGAGATCTTTCCGACTCCGAAATCAGAAAATTATATAAAAAAGTTACCGTATAAGAAAGGAAAAACAATAACTAATGTTTAAGCTTAAGAAAATTATCGGCGCTGCAAGCAGCGTCCCCGAAATCCGTATGTGGAAAAGCGACTGTTCTTCCACAGCAAAGGCGGGTTGTCTTTTTTTCGCAGAAGACGACAGCATCAGCAACGAGCTTGTAGATAACTTCCCCGACAAGCTCAAAGTAATCCCCATCTCGTCACCTCCCAACAAGGACCAGACGATTTTCGTCGCAGGCTTTGCGGTCACAAAGGATATGGTATTCGAGGCGGATGTCCAAGAGCATTCAGGTCCGATAACCGTCGGCGCGAGGGTGAACGTCATCTACGACGATAACGGCGATCTCGGCGTTGTTACGGCAGAGGAAGAAGCGCACGACGCGATAGTAGTTGACGTCTCCAACATGATAAACAAAAAAGCCGATATAATCTTTTTATAATAATTTGAAAGGAAGGAAATCATGATAATTTATTCTAAATCGTCGGGCACGAACAACGCCGCTATCGGCAAGATCGAAACGCCCGTAAAAATGATAATAGAGCACGAAAGTGATATGCTCACAAAGAAGGGTGGCATATGCTCCTGGCTTTTCAATGTGGAGCGCAGCAACCGCTTCGGCGAAACCGTCGTCAGCCATAACGAGTTTGACGTATTTCAGTCTACGAGCGAGGGCGGCGGCGCAGAGATCGACTACATTGAGGAAACCGGATCAAAGTTTATCGAGCACATCCAGTTTATGAAGGAGTTTGCCATCACCGCGGAGATGATGGAGGATGCAAACTTCGGCATCGCACCCGATGCAAAGCGAAGAGCAGAAAACTTTACCCGCGCATATTACAAAACCATCAACAAGATATGCGAGTTTGCACTCGTAAACGCCACGGTCGATTCCTCCTATTTCGCCAACGCGAAGATCGACCTTACCACAGGCGACCGTCAGCCCCTTTTCCACGCTCAGCACTATTACGGCAGAGATGGCAAGACGCAGTCAAACTTCTTCTACGGTGACGTATTCTCTACCGGAACGGGAACGGCAAGAACTCCCTCTGCGGAGGTATTTGAGGAATCGCTTGCGAAGCTTTCCGTAAAGATGCGTAATATGAAGGATGAAAACGGTGAAGCTCTCGGCTATACCGCCGACACCATCATTCTTCCCGGTAACAGACCTGTTTCCGAGATGATAGTTAAGAAGGTATGCGGAACTGCCGGAGCTCTCGGAAGTGCAAACAACGACATCAACCTCCACTACGGAAACTGGAATATCGTAATCCTTCCCGGCTGGGAGACCAGATACGACGAGCTGATGGTCATGTCCTCGGAGGCGAACAAAAACCTCGCAGGAAATATGTTCTTCAACCGCGTTCCTCTTACCGTCACAAACTGGGTGGACAACCACACCGGAAACTACATATGGAACGGCAGATGTCGATTTGGTGTAGGCTTTGGCACTTACAAGCACATTCTCCGTGCAGTAGACGCCGAAACATACAAAGGCTATGAAATCGAAAAGCTTTAATTTTAAAAAAGAGTGCGCCGCGTGCGGCGCACTCGTATCAACAAAGGGGGTAACGTATGACCTATAACGATTTATGCGCCGAGGTCGCGGCGCTTGGATTTGAAGATACCGTTGAGAAAAAGGATAACCTTCTCTTCTCTGCAAGACGCGCACTCGGTATGATTTTCACCGAGCGTCCGATTTATAAGAGCGTGGCATTTTATCAAAATCCCTTATCCCCGTGTAAAGTTTTCAAGGATTTTGCTCACGACGGAGGTGCTCCGATACGGATAAGCTTCACCGCTAAGGCGTACAGCTTTAAGACCGCAGGAATTGGCTCGTATCTTATATCCGACGAGAGCGGCGAAAGAAGATTTGATTTCACCTGCGAGGACACCGATCACCGTGGGTTTCTTTACGGCGAAGGGTATATAGAATTTTCAGGCGGATACTTTTATTCGGTTTACGGCATTGCTTTTTTTGATAAAATTTCAGGGCCGCTGGCGGCGCTAATCCCCACTCTGTCGGAAAAGCAAGAATATAACGCGAGGGACGTCGCTAAAGATTTCATGTCGCCCTGCTCGCTACCGCTTGGAAACGGTGGCGTTCCCATCAAGGGAGCGGAGGCTTGCGGTGGCAAGATCATTATTCCGACCGAGTACGAGGGACGTGTCGTTTTAAGCTACAAGGCCGCTCCGCAAAGACTCACGGGTGAGGCAGGCGAAGAAATAATACTGCCCGACGGCACGGAGCATCTTTTTGCTCTGTTGGTGGCGGCTTACGTATGGCTTGACGAGGATGCGGAAAAGGCGCAGTATTATATGTCGCTATACAGAGACGCACTTTCCGCCGTACGCTTTTACGACCGATCGGTTATAAATAACGCTTATCACGAAACACTTGGGTGGGCATAGCTATGGCAATTAAAAGAAGCAAAATAAATCCCAAAAATGATTACACCGTGACCTATTCGGCGATGCGCGGAGTTGACTTTTCCTCAGCCGAGGGCGAGGCTCGACGCTACCGCTTCTCTTATCTTGAAAATATGTATAAGGACTACGAGGGCGGCGGCGCAGGTGTCACCGAGAGTGTCCCGGGATTTCGCAAAATTGCGTCGCTTGGAAAAAAGATCCACGCGATCTACGTACAAAAGGGGCTTGGCGGTGAGGACCACGCCGTAATACACGCCACCGACAGCCTTTACCGCTTTAAAATATCGGAACGAGATTCACTCCAAGCCCTTTCACCTATAAAAGAGGTCCGAAACGAAAAGGGCACGGCGTTTTGTCACGGCACGGATATTTACGTCTTGGACGGAGAGAATCTCGTGAAGATAGGCGCAGACGGTGTGGCGATTACGGTAGGCGACAGTACCGACGCACCGCCCTACGTTCCGACCACCTACTACAACGGTGAAGAATACGAGCAACGAAATCTGCTGACAGATCTTTTTGTGGAAAAATACTTAATTTCGGCGGCTACCGAGCTTGCGACTGAAAGCGAGGGACTGAAGTATCAGATAATTTCCGCCGAAAACAAGACCGCAAAGGTCGTAGGATGCGAAGCAGGTGTTGGGGGAGAGATAAATATTCCCTCTTATACGGTAATCGGCGGTGAAAAATATAAGGTAACAAGCATCGGCGAGGAGGCGTTCGCGCAGAACAGAAAAATCACACGGGTGTACATATCCACCTCGATAGAGCGCATTGAAAGGGCGGCGTTCACAGCCTGCCTGTCGCTCTCCTCCGTAATAATAGGCGACGGTGTCAAGGAAATAGGAGCAAACGCCTTTGCCGCGTGCGACAGTCTTGTCGAGGTATATATTGGCGGCGGCGTTGAAAAGATTTCCACCTCCGCTTTTGCCGCCTCTAGCGCGCTAAAGGAAATAAACTACGCACTTGACGAGGAGGCTCTCTCCAAGATAGAGGCAACCGATGCGTTTAAAAACCTGACCGTAAAATTCAACCGAAAGTATAAAAGCATAACCGTAGAAGTACCGATATTCAGCCCTATGACGCGCACCCGCTCGGTTACGGCTGACGGTGAGGAGATCGAATACAGCGAAAAAATCAGAAACGACCTGATTTACGCCATACTGATCACGGTCAATTCAGAGGAGGAGCTTAACGGACGCGAGATAAGCGTCGCAGGTGAGATGGATGGCACGAAATTCACGAAAAACTCGCACGGGGACAACCTTATGGCAAAGCTTTCCTATATCAGCGGAGCTGACGCTATACGTGGCTGCAAGGTTTCGGAGAGCTTCGACGGCAGGATATTTCTATCCGGCAACCCTCTTCTGCCAAACACGGTATTTTACACCTCGCGCGATAAAACGGGGGCTAACAATCCGCTTTATTTTGGTGTTTTGAATTACTTTAACGATGGCACGGCGTCCTTTCCCGTTACCTCATTGCTTGCGACGGCAGACTCCCTTGCGGTGTTCAAGTCCGGCGATGACGGCGGCGGCAGTATTTACTATCACACTCCAAGAGAAACAGGGGTGGATATTCTGCCAAAGATATACCCCGTGTCGTATATTCATTCGGGTATCGCGGCAACCGGAGCGTCTATATCCTTCTTCGACGACCCGATCTTTCTATCATCTCTCGGCGTGTGTGCACTTTCAAAAAAGCAGATCAACCTTGAGAGAAGCATTGCGATCCGATCGCACAACGTCAATCCCAGACTGCTTGCAGAGTGCCTTGAGGATGCAACTCTGGTCAAATGGTGCGGTTATCTCGCCCTTATTGCAAACGGCAATATTTACCTTGCAGATTCTCGTGAAACCTTCACGCACGCCTCCGGTAACACTGAATACGAATGGTATTTTATGTCGGGCATCGGCACTTACAAAAACGAGCGAGAGATATACGAATACTCGCCGTTTGCGGTGGGAGAATTTGCCGCGCACGAGCGTGCATATGAAGAAATATCAGGGGTTGCCTTAAGCACGGTCGGAGAGGACGGAAAGAAAATGTATTACACCGTCGAGGACGGAGTGCGCTACGCCGTATACCCCACCGGCGAGGCGAGGGGAGGAATCTTTTCACCCGCCTCGGCAGCCGCCGTAGGAGAGCACGACGTCTTTATTTTCGGCACTTTAAGCGGCGATGTGTGCGTCTTTAACAACGACAAGCGAGGCGTTGCACCGCCGTACCTCTCCGCAAATACGGACTTTGACGCCGAGGAGTATGAAAAAGAGTTCGGAAGAAGCATACACCCGTATTACTATTCCTTTGCAAAGCACGCTCCGAGATATGCAATAACCACCGTGAGAGAAAACGGCGGACTTCCCCATTTTTGCAAGGCAACAGTCAAGGGTTCGCTTGCTGTAAAGCTTCGCACGCTCGGTACGGGTCGCCTGTGCTGCGAGGTGGGTACGGATCGATCGGGATACAGAGAGATTTGTGAGCTTCCCCACACCGCCCTCAATTTCGGGGAGCTTGATTTTTCTGCTCTTTCCTTTACGAACCCCGATTACGTAACGATTCCCCTTAAGGAGCGAGAAAAGGGATGGATAGAAAAGGACGTCAGCTTTTACACGGACGCCTTCTCTTCCCCGTTTGGAATATGCTCCGTAAGCTATCGATTCAACGTGAAGGGAAAGATTAAATTTTAAGAAAGGAACTCAAATGAAGGCAACGAAAATCAACAAAGAAGAAATCAGCGATATATGCGTAAGCGCGCTGCCAAACAGACCGACCTCGCCGTTGGCTATGGGAGGTAAGGGATACAGCGCCACCGAGGTGAAAGCGGCATTCGACAAGCTGCCGCTTTACATAGTAGACAAATATAACGACCTTATAGAGGACGTATTTGCCGACGGCGACGACTCAATTTGCGCGGCAATACCGACGGGAATTTTATCCGGTCAGTCGCTTGCCGACCTGCTCTCCGACATAAAGGGCGGAGAGATATGCTCCTATTTTCCTGCGCCGGTGGGCTCGCTTGGCGAATATCTTCTCGCCCTGCGACAGGACGTAGATAAAATCAAGGCCGCTTTGAATATCGACTGACGAGGTATAAAGGAAAAATGAAAACAATTATTTACAAAAAGCGCCTTGGCGAGTATGAATGCACTAAAATCACCGACAGCGGCGGCGACAGATTTAAAATGGTTTTTGACGAGCCGCTTGACGGTAAGCTGACCGTGGGTGAAGAAATTTTCACTCTCGCAGGCGGTGTGGCAACCGGTCTTGTAAGCTCGCTTGGCGAGGGCGAAATACGCCCGAAGCTTTATTGCGGCGCTCAGTCCGTTCCGATTGAATCATTTATCGTAAACGGCGGCAATATTCACCCCGCTCGCGTAGATGACGGCTACGTGCGGCGACTTGCCGAGTTTTGCAGTGCACTTTCGAACAGAGTCGGGGAGCTTGAGAAGCAAATGGAAGCCGCAAATGAAAAAATCGATCAGCCGTTAAAATTTTAATGAAAGGTTTAACAAAATGAAGAAAATTTTATTTTTTATTCTCGTACTCACCCTTACCTTATCCGTTTTCACGTTCAGCTCGTTTGCTGAGGAGAGCGGAGAGAGTGCCACCGACGCAACGGGAGAGATCACGCTATCGGAAGGCTCGGGCGAAAACGTTTTTGCCGAGCTTTATGAAACGGTCGTGCGACACGCGGACAAGATCTTTTCCGCCCTTGCCTTTATCGGCTCTCTCATCATAGCCTTTGCTTACCGTCGCGGACTTTTGCCCGTGATAAAGGGCGCGCTTTCCACCGTAGCGGACGCGACCGCAAGGCTTAAGGAAAAAACCGAAGCGGCAAGCAAAACGGCAACGGAAACGGTGTTGGAGGCAGCGAAGAAGCTTGAGACCGCCGAGGGTATGATGCAAATTATGACAGACCGACTTGATAAGCTTCATCACGAGCTTGACCTTGCACGTAAAGAGCAGGAAAGATGCGGTGAATTCAAGACCGTGCTTTCCTCCCAAATAGATATGCTCTATGAGATCTTTATGTCAAGCTCGCTCCCTCAATATCAGAAGGAGGCGGTCGGAAACAAGGTAGCCGAAATGAGAAAGCGACTCGCCGCGTGTGATGTTAATACGAAGGATGAGAGCCATGACTAACGCCCGTAAGAAAAAGTTTTTTCTTAATTTCATCGGTCTTTGCTTCTCGGTTTTGCCCGTGCTTATGGCAATTATCAGCTACTTTCCCGAATGGCGACAGCGCGGAGGTGGCACTCTTTTCTCCGGATTTGTCCTCTTGCTTGTTTTGCTCGCTTTGATTCCGCTTTTCAACGTAATAAAGAGCGCCCTTAAAACGCCGAGTGCAAAAACACTTTGGTTCGTGATATTCGTCGTTTTTTTCCTACTCTCAAGGATAGCGGATGAAATGACGGTAATATCCTTCATAGGCTTCGTCGGAAACCTTATCGGTGCATTCTTTTTTAAGGCAGCGGAGCGCGCGATGAAGGACGGTGCAAAAAATGAAGGATAAGTTTGAGCTTTCGCTTCTTGAATCGGGCAATCTGCTCAAGCGCGGAGGTGAGATGCTCGTCAATAACGTCGGAAGGATTATCGCAATAATCACACTCACCGTCAGCGCACTCATTCTTTTTACGGACGTCGGCTTCTCGGGCTTTGAGAGCAAAAGTTTTACCTCCACCCTTACCGTTATGCTTATCGCCTCGTATCTTATGTACTTTTCTATGGCAGACGCAGGGGAACGGCTCGGCGAGGGGAGCGATGAATACAAGCTTGCCATAGAGCGTTACCGCACCCTCTCCGAGAAAATAGACGGAGATAAAATTCCCGCCTTGCGCGAGTTTTTAAGCGAGTATGCGAGTGCGGAGAGAGATTTCCGCCGTTCCACCCTGCTTTTACGGTACGGATACGGAACGGCTGACTACGAGGCATATCAACGTGGGGAGGCGTGCGACAAAATCGCAAAAAAGATCTTCAAAAAAGCTGACCGCATCCGCCCGGTAGTACTTACCCCGCGCGAGCTGCTTACGAAAGACGGCGCACGGGCAAAAAGCGAGCTTAAAAGCCCCGAGGGAACGAAGTTTTTGAATATGATCCTGCGCTTGATTCCCACGACGCTTTGTATGACCGTCACGGTGTCGGTTATGCTTACCGCAAAGGAAAACCTATCCGCCGCCGCGGTTATGGAGGGCATTTTCAAGCTCGCATCTCTGCCGGTTATCGGCTTTCGCGGCTATGCCGCCGGATATCAATACACAAAACACACGCTACCGATATGGATGGCGACAAAAGCACGGCTGTTGGACGCATTTTTGAAAAGTAGGCATAGCATCTCGCAACAGGTGGAAAAGCCTACCGGTAGTTCTTAAACTAAAAACTTCAAAAGAGCGGCACGCAGGACTACAGTCCTGCGTGTTTTCCGTTTACTGCGCTAAAAAAAGCAGCACCCAACTTACGCTCCTTCTCCTTCCTGTCAAAGCATCACTTTGGCGGATTTTCTGTTTTTTTCACGCGGTACTCGGATTTTGAGGCGAATCTGAAAGCACGAAATCGATCTTTTATTCTGCAAGAATAAAAAAAGGTGAAAAAGGCATTGACTTTTGTCTCGCGCGTGTGGTAATATTAAATATGTTTAAAAAATATTGAATTTATTTTGGGAGATGTAAGATGAAAAAAGTAACGAAAATTTTGTTGCTTCTGCTCGTTGCTACCTTGATTTGCGCCGGTGCCGGACTTTATGCGTTCTCGGCAACCGCAAATTCAAGCATTACGGGCAAGGCGGCTGATTCCTCCTATGCCTTCAAGGTCTTTAAGCCTTCCACGGCAAACGGAACGACTGGATCGACGAACAAGTACACGGCAAACAGCCTATCAACGCTGAAAAACGCACTTAATAGCGGTATCGACGGTACGGTAATTACGCTTTTAAGTGACGTTACGATAACCACCGATAAGGATGCGGCGTTAAACGTTTCAGGCGTAAAATACATAGACCTTAACGGTTATTCCATAACCTTTATTGCCAAGCCGAGCGTACAGTCTGCAACGGGCTACGGATTTATGCTTAACCCGAATTCCACTCTCTACGTATATTCATCCGATGCGAGCTACACGGCTCAAATCAGAACCTACGTTGACGGAACTGTCTACGTGGCAAACGGAAGCACGCCCATGGACGACTATAAAAACCACGTAATGCCCATATTTAATATGCGCTACGATAACAGCACTCTGTATTTCGGAACAATCGACAATGCGCCTGTGTCAAATTCTGCAGGTACTGCCGTGTCCAGACGCGCAGTAAGCGGCGACAATATCGTTACGTATGCTAACGCTCTTTTTTCCTCCCTTAAGGCGTCTTACAAGGCTAACCCCGTAGGCTCGAAGGCTTACATACGCGGAGGTACGCACTACCAGACCGCGATAGGACACGAGCGTGTGGGCGGCGACGGCAGCAGCTTTATTACCTCATATACGGGAGTAGACATCATCCTTGAGGATGCTACGTTTATATCGACTGTATCCAGCGGACTTATTTCCACGTGCGTAAGACTTGCCACCTCGACCGTGGATAACACGACTAACTACATTGCTCCCGCGGACGGAAATATCACCGCAAACCGTTGCAAATTTTACTCCGAGGGAACGATTATAGCACAGGCGTACGAGAGCGTACACACCGATAACACGTATCCCGGCGGCATCAAGCTCTCCTCTATTGAATTTAACAACTGTTATTTTGCAGGAACAGCTCTCAGTAACGACGCAAGCAACGGCTCTCCCGATTTCAACAACTGTTATTTTGCTTCGGCGGCAACGATCCCCGGCTCTTCCAACAAGACGGTATCCACCAACAAATCCTACACCTTTAACGTACCGACTGCAACATACACCTATGCTGCGGACGGATCGGTCACGTTTTCCCTCTCCGCTGCAAAATCCGTGCCCGCGAATTTCTTCGTAAAGACAGCCACAGAGGGCAACTATGCAACGATAACCTGGAACGGCTACGGAAAAACGGAGGTAACATATTGGGATAACGACAGATCGGTAGTCCCCACCCCCGCATTTGTTCCCGAATCCTCAGGTCTTTATAAGTATCAGTACACCACGACCATCAAAGCGGTTACGGGTGATGCGACTTATAATCTTGAGCCTACCATAAACTTTCCGTTTATGACCAACCTCACGCTGTACGCGCACTTCGTATACAACGTATATATCCCCAAGGATATTGCCGATTCCCCTGAATTCATATCGGTTTTCCTTGACGGCAAAGCACAGGAGCTTAAAAATGTCGTTACCGTTTCGGGCGAAAAGTACTATGTGCTCTCACACGAGCTTCCCGCAAGCGTAGCGGATCAGAGCTTCGATCTCACTATGCGTATTGAGGGATATGAGGAAACCTTTGACTATACGAAGGCTCTGTCGATCCCCGACTACGTATCTGCAGTAACGAACGGCAACTATTCGGCGGAGGCAAAGGCACTTGTAAGCTCCGCTGACACTTATATAAAAGCGGCGCGCAATTACTATACCGACTCCTCGCTTTACGCGGTCCCCGAGCTTGAGAAAATAGTGGGTAAGCCCGCGTCGCAGATTCCCGCAGCCCTTTCCGATACTCTTTACGGAGTAACGCTGGAGCTTGGCGGAACTATAAAATTCAGACTCTTTATCTATAAAAATGCCCCTGATTTCACTTTCAGCTATCAGATCAACAACGTCCGCAAGGAATTTAGCTCAAGCGAAGTCACTATGACTGAAATTCCCGATTCTGACCTCTGCTACTTTGATATATCGGTTTCCGCGTTTGACCTGCGCGATACTGTAAGAATAATTTCAAGCGACGGAACGGTATACTACTACTCACTTGCAAACTATATCTACTCCGTACAAGGCGAATCCTCGCACCTTACGACTCTTATGGACGCTATTTGGGAATACTCCGTCTGCAGTGAAGAGTACGCAAGCGTATTTAACTCTCAGTCACCCACCATACAGGTTACCATCTCCGGTTCGGAAATCGATGCTATCGTAGCAACCAACGCGGCGGAAATGAAGGCGGCAGAGATAATTCAGAACGCTCTTGCAGAGGTCACGGGTATTACAGTACCGATCACAAGCACGGCAACCTCCGGTGCTAACGTAATAGTAACCGTCACCGCTCCGGTTGCGGCATACGACGCAAAGGCGTACGTAAAGAGTGGCGACCTGTACATAGAATGCGGATATGCATCCTTTACCTACAGTGCGGCAAGTCAGTTTGTAAACAACTACATAATTCGACTCGGCTCGTCCTACAACTTTGCCACCAGATTTACCACAAGCTTCTACACGGATGAGATCTACTACTCCGACTTCGGTGCGGTAGGCGACGGCGTTACCGACGACTTCTTCGCTATGAAGGCGGCGCACGATATGGCAAACGCAACAAAGCGTCACACGGTACGCGCCGACAGCGGAAAAACCTATCTTATAGAGGACACCCGCGATCCTTCCGGCAAGGTGCATCAAATCTCCATCACCTCAAACGTTAATTGGGGTAATGCAAACATCATAATTAAGGACACAAACTTCTCCGCCTTTGACGGAACCGGCGTAACCGGACGGAATATTTTCGTGGTTGCACCCGATAAGTCGGCAATCAAGATCAACGATCAAGAAACGATCGCAAGGATCCTCGCCGCCGGACTTGGTCCCGACACCACCAAGATCGATCTCGGCATCGGCAAGAGCGCAATGCTCATCCCTTACAATACCTCTCACAAGGTATACCGTCGTATAGGCTACGGCAAGTACGAAGGTCACGATATGCACGAAATAATCCTGATTGACGAGGAAGGTAACGTCAGCTCCGAAACACCCGTAGTCTTTAACTACTCCTCTCTTGATTACATTCTGGTTTACGACATCGACGAAACACCCATTACCGTAGAAGGCGGTATTATAACCACCCTCGCATCGCACGTTGATATCGTTCAAAGAGATGAAAACGGGAACGTGATCGGCGCATATAACTCGTTCATCAATCGCGGACTCAAGGTCATGCGCTCAAACACCACCGTAAAGAACGTACAGCACTATGTAGAGGGCGAGATAACCCTTGCAGAGCAGGAGGAGGGAATCCTCGGTGCTCCGTATCACGGATTCTTCTGCACCGAATCCGTACATAACGTAACCTTTGATTCATGCGTTCTTACCGGTAGAAGATGCTACAGTAAATCATACCTGCCCGGTGCCGGCAGCGGCGCAACGGGAAGCTACGATTACACCGTAGACGCCTCCAATAAAGTAATCTTTAAAAACTGCACACAGTCTAACTTCTGGATCAAGCCAATCTATGATAGCAACAGACAGATAATTGACGTAGTACCGGCGCAGGAGGGCGAAGAGGGCGCACGGCTCAGCATGACCAGAATGCAGTATAAGCCCGGCAGCCATATCAACTTCAAAAGATATTGGGGTCTTGGCGGCTCTAACCACTCAAAAAATATGTCGTTTATAGACTCGCGCATGTCCCGATTTGACTCTCACTCCGGACTTTATAACGCGTACATTATCAACTCCGACGTTAACGGCATCTCTCTCACCGGTGGCGGCGAAATGATTATTGAAAACTCCAGATGGTTTGCAAACGCCGACGGCGGAGCTGACTCCTTCGTGGATTTGAGAGGCGACTACGGTTCAACGTGGAACGGTACTCTTACGCTGAAGGATTCCACGGCTTACGTCGTTCCGAATTACAGCTTTTCGATCATCGGAACTTCGTACAGCAACTGGGATTTCGGATACACGGGATGTTTCCCGAACCTCGTTATAGACAATATTACCATCCTTGACATTAACGGCAACTCGATTATTGACTCAAACGGAAATCCCCTCTCTAAGTACGTATCCTCAACCTCTGCCGGAAACAATATATTCGACATGAACGGTAAAATAAGGCTTATCGCGGCAGAAAGCGGACAAAACGTACTTGACCGCGAACCGAACGTTCACCTTTCCGAAACGCAGAACACCGCTCCCATATTCGCATACGTTGACGAGGACGGTGACGGATACGTTGACGACATCTTCGAGGTTTGCGGAATAAAGGTTCCCTACGATAAAAAGATAGGCTTTGTTCCCGATGAAACACTTTATCCCAACGTTCAGCTTGCGGCAGACAACACCGGACTTCAGGTAACTACCTCAAATTACAACCTGAACCCGATAACTCCCCCTGAAAGCATCGTAATTAAAAACGATAAGTACAGCTACTACATTCCGTTTACCAAAAACGGAGCAAGCAGCACTTTCTTCGATAACACCTACGTTTCTATAAACGGAACGACGGTAAACGGCACCACCCCCGAATCCCCCAAGGTCCCCGAATACGTAGCACCCGACGCGGCTGACGGTCTCGTATATAACGGCAGTGCTCAACAGCTCCTCTCACCCGGCACAGCAAATGGAGGAACCATGATGTCCAAGATTGCCGGAGGTATCTATTCGACCGAAAGACCAACCGCAACTAACGCCGGAACATACGTCGTGTTCTACAAGATCGTAGGCGACGACGGATATACGGACGTTGATGAAGCAAGTATTACGGTCATTATAGAAAAGGCAATTCCCACGGTTACACCTCCCACAGTTAAAACCGACCTTATGTACAATGCATCTATGCAGGAGCTTGTTATCCCCGGCGTTGCGGAGGGATGCACCGTTCTTTACAGAATCGGAAACAGCGGAGAATTCTCTAATAATATCCCCACCGCTACCGAGGTAGGCACGTACGTCGTTTACTATAAGATAGTAGGTGGCACTAACTACCACGACGCCGAGGGCGGAAGCATAACCGTAACTATAAGCGTTATTCCCGAAGAATACTTCGAACCCACAGAAACCCCCGTGGTTTCCGCAAAATAAAATGAAAGCCGCGCGGCAGAAATCTCTGCCGCGCGGTGTTTTTATTTTGATAAGCTTTTAAAGTTTCTCCGCAAAATCGCGCTTGCGAGTCGATTTTTCTAGCTTACCGTAGCCGTCAGCGTGCCGTTATAGTCGACCGTCAAGGTGGATTCGGGTGCTACGTCCTCTCCGATCATCTTGCGCGCAATCAGCGTTTCAAGGTTTGAGGAAAGGAATCGCTTCAGGGGGCGTGCGCCGTAAATCGGGTCGTAAGCGGAATCTGCTATATAAGAGCAAGCCGCATCGGTCACCTTCAAAACGAGCCTCTGCTCCTCAAGCCTTTCACCGAGCGCATTTATCGCGAGTCGGAGAATTTCCATAACGTCGGAGCGCGAGAGGGGTTTAAAATAAATTATCTCGTCAAGCCGGTTTAAAAACTCGGGGCGGAAGGAACGCTTCAGAAGCTCGCCTATCATACCGCGTGCCGATTCGCTGATATCACCGTTTTCGATTCCCTCAAGAATTATATCAGAGCCAAGGTTTGAGGTCATAATTATAACGGTGTTTTTAAAATCGACCGTTCTTCCCTGGCTGTCGGTGATCCTACCGTCGTCAAGCACCTGTAAAAGCACGTTAAATACATCCGGGTGTGCCTTCTCTATTTCGTCAAAAAGCACCACTGCGTATGGCCTGCGGCGCACCGCCTCGGTAAGCTGTCCGCCCTCGTCATACCCAACGTAGCCGGGAGGCGCTCCGATAAGCCTGGATACGCTGTATTTTTCCATATATTCCGACATGTCGATTCTCACAAGATTCTTTTCGTCATCAAAAAGAGATGCCGCAAGAGCCTTTGCGAGCTCGGTTTTTCCGACGCCGGTAGGGCCGAGGAACATAAAAGAGCCTATGGGGCGCTTCGGGTCGCGTATCCCCGCCCGAGAGCGAAGAATTGCGCTGCAAACCTTGCTGACACCCTCATCCTGACCTATTACGCGCCGATGGAGAATATCTTCCATATGGAGAAGCTTTTCGCGCTCCCCTTCCATAAGCTTCGCGACGGGAATACCCGTCCACCGTGCAACGGTTTTGGCTATTTCCTCCTCTGTCACGGCGTTGCGAAGGAGTGACGCTCCTTCTTTTTTCTGTTCCTCCGCCTCTGCCTCGGCAAGCTCATTTTTAAGCGATGGCAGCCTTCCGTACTTCAGCTCTGCTGCGAGAGTCAGGTTGTATTCATTTTCCGCCTTTTCTATCTCGGAAGAAACTCTTTCTATCTCCTCGCGCAGACGGCTCGCCCGTCCTATCGTCGCCTTCTCGTTTTCCCATCTTGCCGTCATTGCCGACAGGGTATCGCGATGCTCGGAAAGCTCGCCGCGTAATAGCTCAAGCCGCTTTAGCGAAAGCTTATCCTGTTCCTTTTTGAGTGCCGCCTCCTCAATTTCAAGCTGCATGATTTTCCGCGCTATCTCGTCCATTTCGGTAGGCATGGAATTCATTTCCGTCTTAATAAGCGCGCACGCCTCGTCGACGAGGTCGATTGCCTTGTCGGGCAAAAATCTGTCTGATATATATCTGGCAGAGAGCGTAGCGGCGGATATAAGTGCAGGGTCGTGTATCTTTACTCCGTGATAAACCTCGTATCTTTCCTTCAGTCCGCGCAAAATCGAGATGGTATCCTCGACGCTCGGCTCGGGTACGGTGACCGGCTGGAAGCGACGCTCCAAGGCGGCGTCCTTCTCGATATACTGCCTGTATTCGTTGAGGGTGGTCGCACCGATACAATGCAATTCGCCGCGCGCAAGCATAGGCTTTAAAAGGTTTCCCGCATCCATCGCTCCGTCGGTTTTACCTGCGCCGACGATAGTGTGAAGCTCATCGATAAAAAGTATTATTTTACCCTCGGAGGACTTGACCTCGGAAAGCACCGCCTTAAGTCGCTCCTCAAATTCACCGCGGTATTTAGCACCCGCAACGAGCGCACCCATGTCAAGCGAAAAAATGCTTCTGTCCTTTAGATTTTCCGGCACGTCTCCGCGCACGATCCGCTGTGCAAGTCCCTCCGCGATAGCGGTTTTACCGACGCCCGGCTCACCGATAAGACAGGGGTTGTTCTTGGATTTTCGCGATAGGATTCTTATTACGTTTCTTATTTCGTCATCTCTGCCTATAACTGGATCAAGCTTATGCTCTCGCGCAAGCACGACGAGATCCTGGCCGTATTTTTCAAGCACATTGTACGTGCTTTCGGGATTGTCGTTAGTTACCTTCATATTACCTCTTATCTTTTTTAACGCCGAAAGAAATTCGCTTTTCTTTACTCCGAATTTTAAAAACGCGTCCCTAACTCTTTTTGAGCCCTGCTCAAATTCGGCAAGCATAATATGCTCAACCGATACGTATTCGTCGCCCATATCCCGCGATATTTTCTCCGAAGCGGCTATAACCCCCTCAAGCTCGCGGGAGGCGTAAACTCTGTCGGGTGAATATCCCGAGCCTGAGGCATGGGGTAAAGAATCAACGATAGCCGAAAGATGAGAATGCAGTCCGTCTGCGTCTACTCCCGCAGCGATAAGCAGCTCCGGAATAAGTCCGCCCTCGCTTCCCACGAGTGCCAGCGCCAAGTGAACGTCGTCAACCGTCGCACAGGAAGCCGCAACGGCTGAATTCTGCGCCTCGCGAAGTGCCGCAAGGCTTTTAGCCGTGTATTTTTCGGGATTCATTAAATCACCTCTTTTATCATTTGGATGTGTTGTCTGCTTATAGTTTACTATTAAATTATGAACAAATAAAGTACAAACCGTGTATATTGTGTAAATGTTGGCACTCCACGTACAAGAGTGCTAATTTTGTAAAGATGCTCCGCTATGCCTATTGACAAATTCGGTATTTTGATGTATTATATATCTAAATTGAGAGTAACTCTCATTTTTCAAAAAGGAATTTTATATGACCTACAATACGGAAAAACGGACTGAAATTTTAAACTTCTTCTCCGAGGCGAGGAGCGTTTCCCACTCGGCAGAGGAAATATGCCGCGCAATTCTTACCGACGGACGAGGAAAAAGCACGGTTTACCGAATTATCTCTAAGCTTGTTGACGAGGGGGTTATCAATCGCATAACGGACCAAAAAACCCGACGCGTAACCTACCAATATATGAATAAGGGAGCTTGCCACGAGCATCTGCACCTCAAATGCAAGGAGTGCGGGAAGCTTATACATCTTGACGACAAAATATCCGAGGTTCTGGAAAAAAGGATCAAGAGCCTTGCAGGCTTTGAGGTTGACGACGGAGCGATGCTTTATGGAAAATGCGAGGTATGTCGATTTTCTTGCGGGGAGGTAAAGCTATGAGCTTTCTCTTACACGCGCACGCCGAGGGGGGCATTTTTAAAACGCTTTTGAACGTGCTTCTTGACGGCATTCTTGACACCTTAATGATTATTCCGTTTTTATTTTTAACCTATCTTTTGATGGAATTCATCGAGCACAACGCGGCATCACGCGCGAGGCGTTTTATGGAAAAGGCGGGAGTAGCAGGCCCTGCGATCGGTGGTATTATCGGTGCGATACCGCAATGCGGATTCTCCGCGGCAGGCGCAAATCTTTACACGGGTAGAGTCATAACTGCCGGAACGTTGATTTCGGTCTTTCTCTCCACCTCCGACGAGATGCTGCCTATCCTTATAAGCGGAAGCGTATCTCCCACCGCGATTCTCACGATAATTGCTTATAAGGCGGCGGTGGGAATTGCAGTCGGATTTGCCGTTGACATCGTATTAAGATTAGTTAGACGCGGCGAGCGCCCGATGTGCATATCTGAGATGTGTGATGATGACGGCTGTAGGTGCGAGGGGGGGATTTTCCGCTCTGCCCTCCACCACACCCTGACCGTCGGCGGCTTTGTATTTGCCGTAACGGTGCTTTCGGGTGCGCTAGTCAGCTTCGTTGGAACGGAGCGCATAAGTGCTATAATGTACGGCAAACCCGTTGTGAGTCATATTATTGCCGCTATTTTCGGTATGATACCCAACTGTGCCGCATCCGTATTACTGACGAATTTCTGTCTGTCGGGCTTTATCACGGTCGGCACTATGATGTCGGGACTCTTTTCGGGCGCAGGTGTAGGACTTTTGATGCTTTTCCGCTCTAACAAAAGGAGAATGCGCGAAAATATAGCGATCGCGCTTACCGTGCTGATCTCGGGAATTTTATTCGGTTTTCTTGCCGACGTATTAAATTTCTCCATCATACCATAATATTATAAAGCTAGAGATTTTATAAAGGATTTATTTATGAATAAGTGGAAGCTACGGGCAGTAGAACTTATAACCGGGCTTGCCTTCACGGGCAAGAAAAACCCATCCGTAATTCCGTATTACCCCTCCAAAACCAAGGCTTCGGGCAAAGAGGTGCGCTATTTCAACCGCACCAGCCCCGAGCGGCGCGGCATATCCTCAAGATTGCTTTACGATATGCTCTGTTCGCTGGAGGAGGACAAACGGGCAAACATACACAACGTTATGGTCCTTAAGGACGGAGAGGTCGTTTGCGAATGCTCGCGACCGGGATACGACGTCAATGTTCGCCATCTTTCGCACTCTATGTCAAAGACATTGACGGGTATGGCAATAGGACTCCTTGTTGATGATGGAAGACTGTCGCTCGATCGCCGACTTGTAGATATATTTCCGGAATACGATCCAACCGACAAGCGCTTCAACGCCATAACCGTAAAGCATCTTCTGATAATGTCGACCGGAGTCCCATTTTCGGAGGCGGGCTCGGTTACCGAAACCGAATGGACCCGCGCCTTTTTTGAATCACGACTTTCCTTTGCGCCGGGAAGCGCGTTTGCATACAACAGTATGAACTCCTATATTCTCGCACGCATAGTGGTGAGAATCGCCGGCATCTCCCTCACCGCCTTTCTTACCGAGCGCGTATTCCGCCCCCTCGGAATAGAAAACGTATTCTGGGAGATGGGCCCGGAGGGCGTTGAAAAGGGCGGCTGGGGTGCGTATCTTTCGCTTGAGAGCTGGGCAAAGCTCGGCGTGATGATGCAGCAGGGCGGCGTCTTTGAAGGAAAGCGCATACTTTCATCCGCCTGGGTTGCAGAATCGACAAGCACGCAGATACAAGTTCCCGAAAACGCGGGCGATTACAACTACGGCTATCAGATATGGGTGCACAGAAGGAACGGACAGTTTCTCTTCAACGGTATGCTCGGGCAGAACGTATGGGTCTGCCCCAAAAACGGCATAGTTGTCGTAGCCAACTGTGAAAACAACGAGCTTTTCCAAAAAAGCGCGGTCCTTGAAATAATAGAACGCTATCTTGGGGGCAAGCTTGCACCCGTTTCATACGACACGGGTACGGTCGGACGGCTTCGCGAGAAGGAAAAAAGCTTTTTTGACTCGCGCAGATGGGCACGCCCATTAAAGCCACGCCGCGGCATAATCTACAAGCTTGGATTTCGCTGTGCGCGCCCCTTCGACAAATCGTGGCGGCGCATGCTCGGCACGTTCACCTTCGCGCACAACAACCACGGAATACTTCCCCTCTTCATACGTGCAATGCAGAATAATTACTCCGGCGGAATTGAGTCGGTAACCCTTGAGCGCGAGGGAGAGAGTCTGTTTTTTACCTCTCGCGAGGGGGGCGTTGATTACAGATTTGAGGTCGGGCTCTACGACTTTAAAACTACCACACTCGTCTTTAACGGTGAGCCGTATATAGTCCGTGCGCTCGGGTCAGCGTATGAAGACAGCGACAAGCGCGCGGTCTATAAGATAGAGCTGGTTTTGCCCGAAATGCCGAACTCACGCAAGCTGCGCTTCACCTTTGGGGAGGATGGCAGAATGGTTATGAGAATGAACGAGGTGCCTGACGAGAAGATTGCAGAGCCGCTCGTACAATCCATATACGCAACCAACCCCAAATTCGCCTTTGCGGTTAATATCCTTGAGCGTAGGCTGGGTGACAAATTTATCAACCGCAAGCTTGAAAGTCTGTTTTCCCCCACCCTTATCGGCGCGCACGTCGGTGCAGATAACTACTACGACATTATAGCCGACGAAAAGGCAAGGGCGGAAGAGGCGATCCGCGGCACGAAGGCAATAAGTGCCCTGATTCTCAAGGCGGCAAGCGACGCACACGACGATTAAGCAATAAGAGGCATACGCCGAAGCGACCCCCGCGGCAAATCGGTATAAAATCAGGCGCGGCGGTATAACACTCGCAAAAACCTTAAAAACAAACGTAAAAAAACAGGAGTATGCGTGTTATCGCAAGTATAACACTCATATTCCTGCTTTTTATTTCGCGCTATGCGCGGCAATTATTCCTCAATTATGGGAAAATCCAGATTGTATCTCTCTATAAGTCCGTTTCTTTGCGCTACGAGGAAGCTCTGCCAGGTATTTTCCTCCACAAACGGATTGTAGTCCGCGGTAAGTCGCGCCGCTTTATCGCCATGGCGATTGTTGCCGGGGTGGTTGCCAATATGCACGTCAACCCGCTCGCGCATAAGTCGCTCGGTGCTTATTATATAATCCTCCCTTAAAGAATAAGGAAGAGAAAAATGGTCGAGATATTCTTCCTTTAAAGAGTTATAGCCGGCACCGCCAAACGAGCCCGCTATATATTCCTTACCCTTGTAATGCACAGGGTAAAACATCGACAAAACGCCCTCGGTATGTCCCGGTGTTACAAGGAAACGCATTCTTCTTCCGCCGATCTCCAAAACGTCGCCGTCATTTATAAGGACGTCGGGTTCAAAATAAAATTCGTTTTCGTTTTCGGGAGGTGTGTGCAAGCACCAGAGAATTTTGTTTTTTCCGCGATACGAATCTGCATCCTGCGCGCTGCCGTAGGTTTTAGCACCGCTTATGGCAACGATTTTATTCGTCGCGCCTACGTGGTCGTAGTGGGCGTGAGAATGTATTATGTGCTTAACGTCATGCACGTCGAAGCCCAGCGAGGTGATGTTTTCGATCAACCCGTCTATTGTGTTGGTGCTTCCGCTATCTATAAGCACAAGTCCGTCATCGGTCACTAACAGATGCGAGGGGGCGGCGGCGTTTACGCCGACCCAATAAAGATCATCAGTAATTTTAGACGGCTCAATTCTTGGTCTTTCCTTCATTTAAATTCCCCGGTTTCTCTGTCCGCGTACAGCGCGGGTATAGTTTAGCAAGAAAAAGAACGGTGCTTGACCGTTCTTTTTCATTACGTAATTAGCCGAGGTCAAGGCTGTTGAGCATATCGCGAAGAGCTTTTGCTTCCTCTTGCGAAATAGTAACACCCTTGCCGATTTTCTCATGATCGGGGGACCAGGTACGAATATCGTACACAGGCTCTCTGTCATTCCACTTAATAAGATTAAGCTCTTTGTTCCAGCCGTTCTTTCCTTCGCTTACGATTCCGATGGTGTTTATAACCTCATACTTAATCTCGGGCATTGCAGTTCTCCTTATATTATATAATATTATTTAAAATATTTACCACCAACCATATTTTAACATATTAGTTTCATATTGTCAATAAATATGTAAAAATTAGTTGAATTTTTTGTTTTTTTATTTTTTCTGGTTTTTTGAAAAAGCAGTTGACAAGTTAATACTATGCATTGTATAATATTATGTGAAAGGGGGTATTCCATGGATGCACAGATGAAGAAGGGCGTGCTTGAGGTATGCGTGCTCTCTGCGGTACGCGAGGAGGAGTCATACGGATACAAAATAATTTCGGAGCTTGAGCCCTATATAAAAATTTCCGAGTCCACCCTATATCCCATATTAAGACGCCTTGAGGCGAGCGGCGCACTTACCACACACACGGCGGAATACAACGGCCGCCTTCGCAAATACTTCAAAATAACGGCGAAGGGTCGCGCCCGTATTGCAGAATTTATATCGGATATGGAAGAATTTAAAAAAATCAGCGATTTTATTACCCGAGGAGGCAGAATATGACCTATAAAGAATGGGAAAGCGAGCTTGTCGGATACCTTAAGGGTATGCCTGCGGGTGAGCTTGAAAAAATAAAAGAATACTATCGAGAAATGTACGGCGACAGAAGCGAAGCCGGGATGAGTGACAAGCAAATCCTTGCCGAATTCGACGATCCAAAGATATGCGCGGCAAAAATACTTATGGAAAACGGCGAGGATGACGTGCCGGAAGAAGAACCGAGGCAAGAAAAAAGCGATAAGATTACTGTAACCCTGCCGAAAATCAACCTAAAGAAAAAGCTTAAAGGGCTATCCGTGTCAAAAATTGTGGGCTGGTTTTTCCTTTTTATTCTGGTTGTAATTCCGCTCGCGGCGATTGCGGTATCCGTAGTCGCGGTGTTTGCGGCGACCTCTATCGGATGTGCGGCGGGCGTGCTTGGTAGCATTATAATCGCTGTCTGTGCTCCCTTCGTTTCGGGAATAACAATGGGCGGTGCGAATGCGGCGGCAACCGCCGGAATCGGACTTGCAACGGCAGGCGTGTGTGCGCTGCTCTCAATAGCCTTCTTCTTTATCACGAAATACTCCGTATTCGTGTGTGTCAAAATATCAAAATATGTATTCGGAGGTAAAAACGATGAAAAAGCTACTTAAGCTTATAGCACTTATAAGTTTGGGCGCGATACTGCTCGGCGGTGTTGTCTTTCTATGCGGATTTATAGCAGCGGGAGGAAGTTTTAAGGAAATGACTGCAACCACTCTTAATTACAAAACTCACACAGCGGCAGAGCTGCCGACCGACGTAGCCGTCAAGCTTGCTGCAACCGACCTTGAGATAGTGTTTGACGAAAACGCTACCGGCGTCACCGTCAAATATCCGGAAACCGAAACTACGGCTCGGGGAAAGATGTTGCGTAGCATAACACTCACCGAAGGTTCGGGGAAAATCACACTCACCGAGAAAACAAATTTTTTAAGCCATATCTTGTTTTTCGCTTACTCCTACGATAAAAAGGTCACGATAACCCTGCCAAAAGAATCAGACATAAACCTGAATTTAAGCACCAATACCGGCTATATCACAATAAAGGGCGAGGGGCGTGTAAAGAATTTAACCCTCAAAACCGATACGGGTGATATCTCTGCCAAGGATGCCGTAATTACGGCTGACACCGCCGACTTTGAGGTTGATACGGGCAAGGTATCGGTCGGCACACTCAACGCCACAGCACTTAAAGCGGAAACAGACACCGGCGACTTAAGCTTCTCAAAAATTAACGTCACGTTCTTTGAAGCGGAAACAGATACCGGTGACCTGCGCTTCGGTGACGCGACCGTTTCGGGCACAATGAAGGTATCGGTAGATACCGGCGAGATTTATCTTACCGGCAGGCTAACTGCCGCAAACGTAATAATTGACATGGACACCGGCGACGTGCGGATGAAGGACGGTGTGGTAGACGCAGATAAGATTACCGTAGAAACCGACACGGGCGACGTCTTTATGACTCTTTCAGGCGTTGTAACCGATTATTCCGTAATCACACACAGCGACACCGGTGACTCAAATTTAAAGGGTAACTTCGGCGGCTCTCGCGAAGTCAGAGTGACGACCGACACCGGAGATATCCGAATTTATTTTGAGCAACAGAATCCATAAAACAATCAAGGGGTAGCGTGAAAACGTAACACGCTACCCCACTTTTTATTTGTTTTTTCTTTTTTTGCTTTCAAGCGACGAATCTCCGCCACATCCGCTACAGTCACACACCTCACAGCAATCCCTGTCGCAGCATCCGTCAGGGCCGCAGTCGCAATCGCAATCTCCGCCGCCCGCCGCGGCAAGAATAATAACGCCGGCTATTATAGCAACGACGAAAACCGAATACGTAGAAAGCGCGAGATTTCTTATAAGCTCATCAGAGTTGTTAACTTCAAGCGACATAGCGAGAATAAACGCCATCTCAACTATCATATAGTACCCGAAGGTAGAAACGTACGTAGTTTCGGTTTTCACCATGACCGTGAAATATGCCACGACCGACAAAACCAAATACAGAGCAACCGTCAGAAAATACGCCGTCTTTGACTTATGTACAAAGGGTATCTTCGTCAATGCAAAAAACACCCAAAGGTACAGCACCGTAGAGAGCGAAATCAGCGTCATAACCCAAAACGGATTATCAAATCCGCGGTTAATATACCACGCACGAAGCAAAAAGCCCATTGCCACCGCGCTTAAAAGTATGCAGAGAATATTTATGCTCTTGCGCTCCCGCACAGCGAAAGCGACGATGCCGCTGGCAGCAAGGATCACCACACCGATTATGAGCGACACAACGGCATCATTAATAATGCCCCGTAAAATAATCGCCACCGCCGAGCACAAAAGAAGAAACCCGAGCGACGCCGACGAAACAATCGATATTTTTTTCATACTAGCCTCAAAGGTTAAAATTCAGTAGTAATCTTATTATAACATACGATTGGCGGCATTGCAATAGCAACCCCCCCACTTGATTAGTCTTAGAACGATATATTATTTACATTTTGTACACACTTTATTAATAAATACTTGCTATAATATATCAGTCGCAACCGCGTATAATTAAACATCCGGACCATTAGC
>JAGCJI010000070.1 GCA_017648085.1 Clostridia bacterium
AGGATGGCGCACATAATCGCAAGGTCAAAGACTGTACCCTCCTTCTTGATGTCGGCGGGAGCGAGGTTGATCATAAGGTCGAGGGGAGGGAAGACGTAGCCGCTGTTCTCACACGCGGACTGCACTCTGTTCTTCGCTTCCTTTACCGCCGCGTCGGGCAGACCGACGAGCTCAAAGCGGGGCATTCTGTCCCACGCAGAGCACTCTACCGTGACCTCCAAGCCCTCTATGCCGAGAACTCCGGATGACTATATCTTGGAAAGCATGGTTTCCTCCTTGAATTCGGATTCTTGCTTCTATTATACTTCAATCGTCGGAATAAATCAAGAGGGGGGAGGGAAATGCAAAATGCAAAATGCAGAATGTAGCAAGTAAAAACAACTGAATGTTGTTTTTGCGCAGCGAAACCGCCGGGAGCAAGGAGTCGGCAGAGCCGCAGACTTGCGGAGGCGATAGGCGACGACTATGCGACGGTGGCGTAGAAGTGCGGAATGCAAAATGCGGAATGAGAAAAAACAGATTTGTATAAAAAGTAGAAATTTATATCCAAAATACCCAAAGATTTTAAATCTCGTTGAAATGTTATTTTAAAATATGATATAATTGTGTCGTGAAAAAATTTCTGCGCGTAAAAGGAGAAAATCATGAGAAATTTTAAGAAAATGCTTGTGGTAATCTGCGTGTTTGCACTTCTTACCGTAGGCTGTGTGTTCGCGGCGTTTGCGGCGGATAGCAGCGCAGGTACGGTTGAGGATCTCAACAAGCTTATCGCTACTGCTGAGGGCGCGTCCACCGTTGCCGCAAAGTACAACGCTATTCTCGAGGTAGCCAATTACATTAATACCAAGAAAATCAACCCTTCGGCGGAGGGCTATGACGCTGCTATCGCGGCGGCTCATAAGGTTACCGTTGCGGGAGCTGATGCGTACGTCGCTGTCGTTGACGTTGACGGTATTACTGCCGCTGACGCATACACCGGCATGACAAAAATCGCCAAGCTTCTCGGTCTTTTCGAGCTTCCCGAGGATACTGAAGGCCTCGCAGAGCTGAGGGCTAAGCTTGATTCCGCGACTGTAAGAGCGGTAGGCGTTCTCATAGGTGAGATCGACGCTGACATAGAGACCACTCTTACCACCGGTCAGAATCAGATCGTGATAAACAGAGCGAAGAGAATAATCGCGGAGTTCCCCCTTTCGGGTGACAGCTACTCCATTGCGGATCTTGAGGCAACCCTTGCAGAGCTTGAGGGGGACGTAGGCGGATTCGATTTTGCCAAGGTCCTTGGTGAATACTATATGGCTTCACTTTCCGACGACTCGGAAAAGAAAACCGCTTGTCTTCGTTGGCTTCGCGGTGAGTTTGCCACCAAAACGGAGGCGTCCACGATGCTCGGCTTCCGCGTCAGCACTGTAATTGACGACGATAACTGGTATAATTTTATAAAGCTTTTTGCCTCTCTTGCCGTAAAGCTCGGTTATTCGGGACTTATACTCTTTATCGACGAGTGTGTTAACCTTTATAAAATACCAAACAGAATTTCAAGAGAATCAAATTACGAAAAGATACTTACGATATTCAACGATACCTTGCAGGGCAAGGCGAAGAATCTCGGTGTGATCTTCGGCGGCACACCGCAGTTTCTCGAGGATACAAGGCGCGGACTTTTCAGCTACGATGCCTTGAAAAGCCGCCTTTCCGACTCAAGATATTCCGAGCTTGGCTATCAGAATCTCTCGACACCGGTAATTCGCTTGCGCAGGCTTTCCGACAATGAGCTTTTGGCACTTGTTAAAAGACTTGCAAAGCTCTTCGCACAAAGGGAAGGAAAAAGCGAAATTTCAGTAACCGATGCGGAAATTGAAATGTTTATAACCCACGCGCTTTCCCGTGCGGGAGCAGAAGAAATGATCACCCCGCGTGAGATCATACGCGACTTCTTAACTATACTGAATATAATGCGCGATAACCCCGGAGCGAGCTTTCCCGACCTTGTCCACAAGGTCAGCTTTACAGCACAAGAACCCGCATCCACCCCTGGCGTGACGAGCGGCATGCAAACTAAAAATAAAATAAGTTTGTTTGATATTGATATTTAATTCAAGGCAGAAAGGAGAAAAAAAGTGACTTCCGCAGATAAGGTTTTTTCTCGGTTTCCCGATTTTATTAAGGAATATATCTATTCTCACGGCTGGTCAGAATTGCGAGAAATACAGCTTTCGGCGGCAGAGGTTATTTTTGAATCCGACAGCAATCTTCTTCTTTCTTCTTCAACCGCATCGGGAAAAACGGAGGCGGCATTTTTTCCGATAATATCGGATATAGTGGAAAATCCTCCGGAGCAAAAATCGGTGTCGGTCCTATATATTGCCCCCTTAAAATCCCCCATAAACGACCAGTTTTCCCGTCTTGACGGACTTTTGGATATGACCGGGATACCTCTTACACATTGGCACGGCGACGTTGGTGCATCCCATAAATCAAGACTTCTTAAAAATCCCGAGGGAATTTTACAGATTACCCCCGAGTCCCTTGAATCAATGGTGATGAACCGTTCAAACGACATACCGCGCATCTTCGGCGGCCTTCGATACGTTGTAATTGATGAAATTCACGCTCTTATTGGCTCTGATAGGGGAAATCAGGTGATCTGCCTTCTTTCACGTATAGCAAGGCTTATCGGTCACTCCCCACGCAGAATCGGACTCAGTGCCACGCTTGGCAGCCTTGAAATAGCGGCAGAGTGGCTTGGTGCGGGAAGCGGCAGACATACCGCCGCACCGATTCCGACGCGCGCGCCGCTTAAATGGCGGCTTGGACTTGAGCATTTCTATATTCAGGACGGCTATGAGGAGCAGACGCGCCGTCCGGATGGCGACCGCGGAGGTAAAGCTATTCTTGACCCGGGGTACGAATTCCTTTATGACTCTGTTTTCAATAAAAAGGCGTTAGTTTTCTCCAATTCGCGTGAGGAAACTGAATACGTTACCGCAACCCTGCGCCAAATTGCACGCGCACGCGGCGAGGACGACGTTTTCCTTATCCACCACGGCAATCTTTCCGCCTCCTTGCGTGAGGATGCCGAGCTTAAAATGAAGGACGAGTCGGTTATAAATGCGGTTACCTGCGCCACCGTTACGATGGAGCTTGGAATTGATATAGGACGGCTTGAGCGTGTTGCGCAAATAGGCGCACCCACGACCGTTTCCGGATTTTTACAGCGGCTTGGACGCTCCGGCAGACGCGGGACACCGCCCGAAATGATAATGGTCTACCGTGAGGATACGCCGCTGCCAAACACACCGCTTCCCGAAATAATACCGTGGGAGCTTTTGCGTGGAATTGCGATTATTGACCTATATTCGGGCGAAAGATTTATTGAGCCGCCGCGCGTGAGAGAAATGCCCTTAAGCCTTGCCTTCCATCAGACGCTTAGTATAAGTGCATCGACGGGCGAGCTTTCTGCCCGTGAGCTTGCAGAGCGCGTGCTTTCCTTGCCCCCTCTTTCGCACCTTTCAAAGGAGAGCTACCGAGCGCTGCTCGTTTCAATGATAAATAACGATTATCTTGAAATGACGGAAGAGAAGGGGATAATCGTGGGACTAGCAGGCGAACGGATAATAAATTCCTATAAATTCTACGCCGTATTCAAGGATAGCGAGGATTATACCGTAAGATGCGATAGCGAGGAAATAGGCACGATTACAACACCGCCCCCCGTCGGCGACAGATTCGCCCTTGCCGGCAGAGTGTGGGAGGTCAAGGAGATAGATATCTCACATAGGCTCATTTTTGTAAAGGCTGTGGAGGGAAAAATGGAAATCTCCTGGCCGGGCGATGGCGGAGAAATACACACTCGCCTTCTTGAAGCTATGCGTGAGGTCCTTTTCAACGGCAAGGATTACGCCTTTCTCGGCGATAACGCACGCGAGCGATTGAACAAGGCGCGCACAGTAGCTAAAAATGCCCGAATGGACGAAAATATGCTGGTATTTCTTGGCGGACAGAGCTACGTTATATTTCCTTGGCTTGGCACGCGTCCCTTTAGAACGCTTCGCCGACTTATGCAAAAGTATGCCGCGGAGCTTGGAATCTCCGATATACAAAGTCAGGGGTGCTGCTACATCACCTTCAAGGCGAAGGGGGACTCGGGAGCAAGGTTTATTGAAAACGTCAGAAATATTATTGAGCGTGACGGTCTTGATACCGAAAGGCTTATTTCGGACGGAGAATGCCCCGTCTTTGATAAATACGACGAATATATTCCGCCGGAGCTTCTGCGCACGGCATACGCGCGAGACAGGCTCTCTGCGGCGGAAGTGATTTTGAGGTTTCGGAAATGATATATGATTTAATAGCACCGTTTTACGATTCGGTAAACCGTGATGTAGACTACGTCGCTTGGGCAGACTTTATAGAAAAAGTATCCGCTCGCAACCCTCTTATCCCAAAGCCGGAGCTTGTGCTTGATCTCGGCTGCGGTACGGGTAAAATGACGCTTGAGCTTGCCTCTCGCGGCTATGATATGACTGGGGTCGATCTGTCGGTCGAAATGCTTCATATAGCCAAAACCGAGGCGGAGCAAGTGGGGCTTGGCGATAAAATACTATGGCTTTCACAGGATATGCGAGCATTTGAGCTCTACGGTACGGTTGATTTAGCGGTATCCTGCCTTGATACCCTAAATCACTTGACCGATACCAAGTCCTTGAGGCAGTGTCTCCGACTCGTGCATAACTACCTTATACCAAACGGCCTTTTTATCTTCGATGTGAACGGAAAAGGAAAGTTTGAGAGAATTTATTCAAATAATACCTACGTGATGGAGGAGGGCGGCGACGTTTGCGTATGGGAGAATTATTATTCCTCATCGCGCGGCATTTGCGACTTTTATATAACCCTTTTTTCCGAGTGCGAGGACGGCAGATACGAACGGCACGAGGACGTTGAGAGGGAAAAAATGTATACCTTGAGAAGTCTCAAGACAAGCCTTGCCGAATGCGGCTTTGAATTTATTGGTGCTTACTCTGATTTTGAATTTACCGAGGCCACAGACGATGACGAGAGAATATACGTGGTCGCAAGATGTATAAAGAAAGGAATCTGAAATGGAAAACAAGACGATGAAATCTACGATACTGCGCGCTATGACGCGTGACGGCTCTGCAAGAGTCCTGGTTATCAACTCGACCGCAATGGTTAACGATATGATCAAGCTTCATAAGACCTCGCCGACAGCTACCGCCGCGCTCGGCAGAACTGTTACTGCGGCTTCTATGGTCGGTACTATGCTTCCCGAGAACGGTGATACCGTCACCTTTTCCTTTACGGGCGACGGTGAGGCAGGCAAGATTATTGCCGTAGCCGATTACTTTGGCAACGTTAAGGGATATATACAGAATCCCCTCGTTAATCCCCAAAAAAAATCCAACGGTAAGCTTGACGTCGGTGCTGCCGTCGGCAGAGGCAGCCTCTCCGTAATAAAGGACGTTGGTGGGAAAGAGCCGCAGATAGGCACGGTGGAGCTGGTAAGCGGTGAGATAGCGGAGGATATAGCCTCTTATTTTGCTACGAGCGAGCAGATTCCGACGCTCCTTTCGCTCGGTGTCCGTGTGGATAAGGATTACACCTGTCTTGCCGCGGGCGGAATTCTCGTGCAGGTGCTGCCTTTCCCCGACGATGCGACCGTCAGCCTCATTGAACGCAACGCTGCCGACGTTACGAACGTTTCCCACCTCATCGAGCTCGGTAAGGATAATAAGGACCTGCTTGACATTATAATGCGAGATATCCCTTGTGATATCTTTGATACGATTGAGGTTGAATATAAGTGTGATTGTTCTCGCGAGAGAATGAGAAAGAAAATAAAATCCCTCGGTAAAGGCGAGATACTCTCTATGCTCTCCGAGCAGGAAAAAGAGGGAAAGGCTCGCGAGCTTACTGCCGTATGCCGCTTCTGCAGCACGGAATATACCTTTACTGAAAGTGACCTCATTTAAACAGAGAAATCCCCCTTCTGCATAGTATGTAGGAGAGGGATTTTTTTGGAGGTGTATATGAATCAAGGAATTTTAGCATTTTTATCTGAGGAATCGGTGAGGGCACACCGCGAATATTTAAATACCCAAAAGCATAAATGGTCTGTGGTCGAGAAAAGCTATCCGGAGTTGAAAGACGGTTTTGAGCATAGAATAAGGAGAATAGAGCGCGAGGAGAGGGAACGGGTGAGGGAGCTTAAATGCAATATCGCATTTCACGAGTTGTATTTTAATTCATTTGGTGAAAGCTATCAGCACTCACCCGAATTAAAGTGTCAATTCGGTTCGGAGGCGGAATTTCTGTATCAGCTTTATCTTGCGGCGCAGGATGAGAGAATTGTCGGCGTAGTGGCGACTCTTTCGGGGCGGAATATAAAAATCGTAAAGCTGGACTCATACGCCGCCATATCGCATCTTACACCGATACTCGCGCTCGACGTAATGGAGCACGCCTACTTCGGTGATTATGGCTTTGACAGATGCGCTTATCTAAAAAGCGCGCTTTCTTACTTAAATATTTCGGATATTGATAAAAAAATCCCATGTGGGATTGCAAAAAGAAATAAACCGTGATATAATATTTTAAAAAACAAAAATTCAGGAGAATAAAACTATGGAAATTTTACGCGGAAACGCAGTCGTCGGTCAGTCGGGTGGACCTACCGCGGCAATAAATGCAACGCTTGCAGGTGTTATTCGTGGCGCGCTTCAAGCAAAGGGTGAGGGATTTATCAATACCCTCTACGGAATGAGAAACGGTGTCGAGGGTTTTCTTCGTGAGGACCTTATCGACCTTACCGAAATTTTTTCTGACGCGGGCAAGCTCAAAACTCTCACTACAACCCCTGCCGCCGCACTTGGCTCTTGCCGCAGAAAGCTTAAGGATTACGAAACCGATGCCGAAACCTATGCAAGACTTCTTGAAATATTCAAGAAATACGATATAAGATACTTCTTCTACATCGGCGGAAACGACTCTATGGACACCGTTATGAAGCTCTCGAAGTATGCTGCAAATCACGATTACGAGATGCGCGTAGTAGGCGTTCCAAAGACTATAGACAACGACCTCGTCGCAACCGACCACACTCCCGGATTCGGTTCTGCCGCGAAATTTGTGGCTACTACAATGAAAGAGGTGCTTCGTGACGTTTCCGTTTATAAAATGAAGGCGGTTACTATCGTTGAGATAATGGGACGTGACGCAGGCTGGCTTACCGCCTCTGCGGGACTCGTTAAGCTCTCGGGCGGAATTGCTCCCGACCTTGTCTATCTTCCCGAGGTTGCCTTTGACCCCGAAGAGTTCCTCGCATCTGTAAATAAGACATTCGAGGACCACCCCGCCGTGCTCGTTGCCGTTTCCGAGGGCATAAGACTTGCCGACGGAAAGTATATCGGCGAGGGCAAGGGTGCGACCGACGCCTTCGGTCATAAGAGCCTTTCGGGCGCGGCAAAGGTGCTTGAGGAGCTCGTCAAGGAAAGAATCGGCTGTAAGGTTCGCTCTATGGAGTTGAGCTTGACCCAGAGATGTGCGGGACACATTCTCTCAAAAACCGATATCGACGAATCTCTTGCAGTAGGTGCAGGCGCAGTAAGTGCCGCAACGTCCGGAAGAACCGGCGTTATGATGACCATTGATCGCGTACCGGGTGAGAGTTATTCCTCTACTGTTGGCTGTGCGGATATATCCACTATCGCGAACGAGGTTCGCGGTGTTCCGCGTGAATACATCAACGCCGAGGGTAACGGCATAACCGAGGCGGGCCTTGCATATCTCGCGCCTCTCGTCATGGGCGAGGTTGACGTCGAGTATGAAAACGGTTTGCCAAAGCATATAGTTCTTTAATACAACCTTAACGGCGGTGAAAAACACCGCCGTTATTATTTTACAAAATATTTTCGACAGGTATTGATTTTTTTCTTTTCGTGTGTTATAATGTACGCGTAATTAAATAGTGCTTATCAAGAGTGGCGGAGGGACTGGCCCTGTGAAGCCCGGCAACCTGTGATATATAAGGTGCCAATTCCTGACAGATGAGTAAAAATCTGAGGCTCGGGAATCGCTTGACGTGATTTTCGGGTTTTTTATATGATAAGACAGAATGGAGAGAAAAATGAAAAAAGTTCTTTTTACCTCGGAATCGGTAACCGAGGGACATCCCGACAAAATATGCGACAAAATTTCGGACGCCATCCTTGACGAAATACTCGCTCAAGACCCCATGAGCCGCGTCGCGTGCGAAACCTTTGCTACCACCGGTATTATCACCGTAATGGGCGAGATTACCACCAAGGCAAAGATTGACGTGCAGGACATAGTCCGTCGTACCGTGACCGAAATCGGCTACGATAGGGCAAAGTACGGCTTTGACGCCACCACCTGCGCCGTTTTAAGCTCGATCCACGAGCAGAGCGCGGATATCGCAATGGGCGTTGATAAGTGCCTTGAGGCAAAGGACGGAAATATGGCCGACGAGCTTGATACGGGCGCAGGCGACCAGGGCTTGATGTTCGGTTACGCTTGCGATGAAACCCCTGAGCTTATGCCCCTTCCGATTTCCCTTGCACATAAGCTTGCAAAGCGTCTTACCGAGGTCAGAAAATCCGGCAAGCTTTCCTACTTAAGACCTGACGGAAAAACCCAGGTTACCGTTGAATACGTTGACGGTGTGCCGAAGAGAGTTGATACCGTTGTCGTATCCTCACAGCACAGCCCCGAGATCGATAATGCCACGATCCGCAAGGATATAATCGAAGAGGTAATTCTTCCTATTATCCCGAAGGAGCTTATCGACGGCAAAATGAACATCTACGTCAACCCTACAGGCAGATTCGTTATCGGCGGTCCGCAGGGTGACACAGGTCTTACCGGCAGAAAGATAATTGTAGATACATATGGCGGCTATTCTAGACACGGCGGCGGAGCTTTTTCCGGTAAGGATCCCACAAAGGTGGACCGCAGCGCGTCCTACGCGGCAAGATACGTTGCCAAGAATATCGTAAAGGCGGGGCTTGCAAAAAAGTGTGAGGTACAAATAGCTTATGCTATCGGTATTGCTCGCCCGGTATCCGTAATGATAGATACCTTCGGTACGGCGGTAGTAGATGAGGAGAAGATTTCGGCTGCGGTAAACGAGCTCGTAGACCTTCGTCCTGCGGCAATTATTAAGAAGTTTGATTTAAGAAAGCCTATTTACAAGGATATTGCGGCATACGGACATATGGGACGCGAGGAGCTTTCTCTCAAATGGGAAGAGTGCGATATAGCGGACAAGCTTCGTGCTATGTGCCTTTAAACAGTAATCTTCGAAGCAGGTGAACTTACACCTGCTTCAATTTTTAAGCAATAGTATTTCTCGGCGATAATATACGGAAAGGAGAGGTATATGGAGACCTTAAAGGGCGTAATAGAAAACGTTGTATACAGAAACGAGTCCAACGACTATACGGTTATTGAGATCGCAGATGAAGAAAACGCCTTAATAACGGCGGTTGGTATTATGCCTATGGCTTTTGAGGGCGAAAACGTAATTCTACGGGGCTCGTGGACATTTCATAAGGAATTTGGAAAGCAATTTTCCTTTGAAGCCTATGAGAAAACCCTACCGCGTGAGGTTGACGGAATACTTCAGTATCTCTCATCCGCGACCGTTAAGGGCGTCGGTCCGGTAACGGCTTTGAAAATTGTAAACAGATTTGGCGTTGATAGCTTCGACGTCATTGAAAACCATCCCGAATGGCTTGCCGATATACCCGGTATAACCTTGAAGAAGGCGGCCATCATCTCCGAATCCTTCCGCGAGCAAACGGGTATCCGCGGCGTTATGATGTTTTGCAAGGATTACGTTGGCGCGGCAGAAATAACGCGCGTATATAAAAAGCTCGGCTCGGGCGCGGTAGGAATTATCAAGGAGAACCCGTATATACTTTGCGACGGAGATTACGGAATAGCCTTTGATAAAATTGACGCACTTGCCAAAACGGTTGATTTTCCCGCATCTTCGCCTGTAAGAATTCTCGCGGCATCAAAATACGTATTGAACTATAATGCGACATCCAACGGGCATACGGCTCTGCCGTACGGTAAGCTCGTAGGGGCGGTTGCCAACCTTACAGAGCTTTCGGAAAATGACGTTGCGTCTATGACGGAGGAATTCATAAGCACCGAGCAGCTTCGCGTGCTTAATATACCTGCGGGCAGATTCGTGATGACATGCGAGGTGTATGATGCGGAGAAATATATCGCCAATAGGCTTTACGAGCTTGATAGAGACGTTGCTCGCGTAAGGGGGGCGGACGTCACCCTGATGATTGAAAAGCTGGAGACGGATCTCGGTATCGAGTACGCTACGCTTCAAAGGAAGGCAATATACGACGCCCTTGACTGTGGCGTTATGATTCTTACCGGTGGCCCTGGAACTGGAAAAACCACCGTTGTAAAGGCACTGCTCGCAATATTCAAGAGTCTTGGTATAAAATGCGCTCTAGCTGCACCGACGGGCAGAGCTGCGAAGCGTATGAGTGAGGCGACGTCTGCCGAGGCAAAAACCATACACAGAATGCTTGAGATGGAGCGCACGGGTGATATGAAGACCAAGTTTGGTCGTAATGCGCAGAATCCGCTCGATGAAAGAGCTATAATCATCGACGAAGCATCTATGATAGACCTTACACTTACCGAAGCGCTACTCTCAGCTGTACGAAACGGCACGAGGATCATATTTATCGGCGACGCCGATCAGTTGGCAAGCGTTGGTGCGGGTAATATATTCTCGGATATGATAAACAGCGGTGAGATAAAAACCGTGAGACTGACAGAGATATTCCGTCAGTCCAAGGAAAGTCTTATAATCACAAACGCCCACAGAATAAACAGCGGCGAGATGCCGCAGCTCAACGTTACGGATAACGACTTCTTTTTTGTAAGACGTGATTATGAAAGGGATATTGCAAAGACCGTTGCCTCGCTTATTACCAAAAGGCTTCCGAAGGCCTACGGAAAGAGAATAGCGGAGGATATTCAGGTCATAGCACCGTCAAAGAAGGGATTTGGAGGCGTTGAGGCTCTTAACGCAGTATTGCAGGCGGAAATAAATCCCCCGGCAGCTTGTAAAAAGGAAAAGTCTGCTCACGGAGTCATTTTCAGAGAGGGCGACAGAGTCATGCAGACTGTAAACAACTACGACGTTGAATGGGAGAGGGACGGCCGCGAGGGCATGGGAATCTTTAACGGCGACATCGGTGTTATAGAAAGTATAAACAATCTCAAAAGTCATCTGACAGTGCGCTTCGATGACCGAGTGGTAAATTATAGCTTTGATCTTCTCGATGAGCTTGAGCTTGCTTATGCCATAACGGTGCATAAAAGTCAGGGAAGCGAATATCCGGTAATAATACTACCGGTATATCACTGTGCGCCGATGCTTATGACCCGAAACCTTTTGTATACTGCAGTAACCAGAGCGCGCAGAATGGTAATTTTGGTTGGCAGAGCTGACGTTGTCGGCAAAATGGTTGAAAACGACAGGGTGGATTTGCGATACACGACCTTGCGCGAGCAAATTTGCCACTCATACCAATAAATATTTGAAAAAACACTCTTGAATTTCCACGCCATATGTAGTATAATATAGTACAATAGCTTTAGTATGCCAAAAAACTACGGAAAGGAGCGCTTTATGATAACGAAGATCGGTTTGGATCTCGGCTATGCAAATATCACGGTCAGTAACGTTACTGCCGAAGTTTACAGAGAGCCGTCCGTAGTGCTCGTCGATAAAAATACGCGCCATGTAATTTCCGTAGGAAACAGAGCGGATATGACTGATGCAGGGGGTGACGGAATTCTCGTACGCCCGTTCAAAAACGGACTCCTGTACTCTTCAGATCTTACTCGTGAAATTATCAAAAATGCGATAAACTCCATCGGCGCACCCGACAAGGTCAGATGCACCGTTGCGCTCCCGTCGGATTTTATACCCAAGCAGGAAAACGAGGTTTTCAAAATGCTCGCCGATGCCGGAGTGGAGGAAATGTATTCCGTTAATCCGGCTGTTGCCGCCTTGATTGGTTCGGGGTATTCGCCCGCTATCAGCGCAGTTTCCGTAAACGTCGGCGCTGCATTCACAGAGATTGCGGTTTTACATAACGGAAGCGTGATCCTTAAGAGCCGCGATGAAATCGGCGGCGAGGATTTTGACCGTGCCGTGAAGCAGTATATACATGACGAGGGCGATATGACCGTTTCACTTCTCATAGCCAGAACGATCAAGGAACGGCTTGGTGCGGTATGGCAGGGCAGGGAATCGGAGAGTATTGATATTGAGGGTACGCTTTCGCTTACCGGCAGTAAAATTAAAATGTCTATGTGCACCGAGGATGTAGTAGGCGTTTTTGAAAAGCCGCTTCAAAAGCTTCTTTCCGCGGTTGCCAACGTAGTTAAAACGATTCCGATTGAATACGTCCCCGAAATTTTTGAAAACGGAATTATTTTATCCGGAGGCGGGGCAGAGCTGTACGGACTTGATAAAATGATGGCAAAAGTGTTTGGAATATCCGTAACCCTCGCGCCGTCACCCATCGACAGCGTATCAAAGGGACTTGCAAGAATCAACGCCTTCATACCGGCAAAGAATAGATATAACCAAAAGAATATAACCTCACAGCTTGCGAAATTTTATGAGAGTAAAAAGCAAGCAAAAGTGAAAAAGGGAGAGTAATATGAAAAAGCAGGAAAGTAAAAAGATTACGTTATCAGCAAGAATTCTTGCGGGAGTACTTGCCCTCGTGCTTCTTCTCGGAAGTGTAGTCAGCGTGCTTATGTACGTCATAATGTAACTTAAAAGCGGCGAAGCCCCGAAGTTTTCTTCGGGGCTTCTTTTTATTATGTTTTTAAGTATTTTTTAAAAATACACTTTTCCGCTTAAGCAAAAAGCGCGGTTGCTTGATGTTGAAAAAGTAGGTATAAGCGGCAGGTAAATGTTGAAAACTCTTTTTTTCACACTCCAAAAATGTTGAAAACTTTTAACTCAAAATCTACACAATTCCGCGATTTCGGGGCAAAGCGCCTATTTTGCCTCTAAATGCGGTGTAAAACGCGTAACGGAAAAGTGTATAGTCTATTTTTTCCACAAAAACCGTCATATCGGAAAAATGTATTTTACAAAAAGTAAAAATGCCGCAGATCAGTCAAAATGATGTCTGCGGCATTTTTTATATAAGCTTAATCAGCCTTTGGTTTTTCTTCTTATGCTTGCGAAAAGATCATCGTAATCGGTGTAGCTTGTCTTCGCCGTCTTGGGGGGAACGGGCACGACGGTGGGGTCATCCTGCTTAGGTGCGGGAGCGGCCTTTGGCTCTTCAAAAACGACTTCGGGTACTTCGCTTTCGACTTTAGCGATGGGGGCATCTGCTACCTTATCCACCTTTACGGAAGGTGCGGGTGCGGGGGCAGCCTCTCCGGTCTTGCTTGAAAGTGCCGCCTTGTTTATGGGCTCTGAAAATCCGGTCGCGATGATAGTAACTCTCATCTCGTCCTCAAGGGTGGGATCAAGGGTTGCGCCCCAAATGATAGTTGCATCGGGATGTGCCTCCTCGTAGATCATCTGCGATGCGAGGTTAACCTCTTCAAGCTGAATATCCTCCGATGCGGTTATGCATACGAGAACACCCATAGCACCTGCTATGCTGGTTTCCAAAAGGGGAGATGAAATAGCTGCCATAGAAGCAAGCTGTGCCTTGTCGCTTCCTTTAGCCGCGCCTACGCCCATGTGTGCATATCCGGCATTCTTCATTATGGTCGTTACGTCAGCGAAGTCAAGGTTGATAAATCCGGGCACGTTGATAAGCTCGGATACCGACTGAACGCCGCGACGGAGAACGTCGTCCGCAATTTCAAATGCGTTGGCAAGGGTGATATGGGTATCCTCAACCTGCTTGAGTCGCTCGTTAGGAATGACTATGAGTGAGTCAACGTACTTCGAAAGCTCAGCGATACCTGCTTCAGCCTGGATGTATCTCTTTCTTCCTTCAAATGAGAAGGGCTTGGTTACTATACCTACGGTAAGTATGCCCATATCGCGCGCAGCCTTTGCGATTACAGGAGCGGCACCCGTTCCTGTTCCGCCGCCCATGCCTGCGGTGATAAATACCATATCTGCGCCCTCAAGAGCTGCCTTGATGTCATCTATAGATTCCTCGGCACTTCTCTTACCGACCTCGGGGTTAGAGCCTGCGCCAAGTCCCTTTGTTATTTTATCACCGATTACGAGCTTTTTTGCGGCACAGGAGGTATTAAGTGCCTGCTTATCGGTGTTCATTGCTATAAATTCTACACCGCGGATGTTTGTGGATATCATGCGGTTAACAGCGTTATTTCCGCCGCCACCTACACCTATAACCTTAATGTTAACTCCGCTGTCATATACTTGTTCAAAATCGAATTCCATTTGTCAAACCTCCAAAATCTATGTTAAATATTTATATGATTTAAAATATAATTATACATATATAATTATATAGGGAAACGGGGAGATTTGCAAGTGGTTTTGTGGAATTAACATTTTGTTATTATTTTACTCTAAATACAGAATTTATTATAAGGCAGAAAAAACTCGATTGGATGGCTTAAGTTATCTCGAAATAACTCCGAGAAGCTCGCGATAAATCAGCTCGGCGGAGGAGGGATCGTGGAATCCTTTTATGGCAGTTGAAAGGGATCTTCTTAATTTTTCATCAGTTCCAAGTTTCCTTACGGCATCTAAAAGCGTTCGCTCGTTAACCTCTGAATCCTCTATCATAATAGCCGCCCCTCTATCGCATAAAAGCTTTGCGTTTTTGTATTGGTGATTTCCCGTAACGTTGGGGGACGGAACTAATATCGCCGCCACCCCCGCTGCGCTTAATTCCGAGATCGTCATCGCGCCGCATCTTGAAACAACGACGTCAGATGCAGTCATAACCGTCGGCATATCCTCTATATACGGCTTGATTATGCATCCGTCACTTCCGTTTGTAAGCTCTGGGTAACGCTCCTTAAGGCTATCGTAATATTTAATACCGCAGGAGTGGATGTGCCTCACGTGTCTGTTTTTTGTGCTGTATGCCTTCATTAGTGCAACCGATGCGGAATTGATTTTCAAAGAGCCACCGCTTCCGCCTATTGACGTGATAAGAAAATCTCTTTGCGGTATTCCAAGCTTACGCCGCGCGTCCGCCTTTGAGGTCGTGAAAAATTGTTCACGCACGGGATTTCCGACAAATCGGACATTGTCGCTGCTCTTAAATTCCTTATCCGAGCCCTTGAAGTTGAGCAGGACTCGGTCGCATCTGGGTGCAAGCAGCCTTGTAACTAATCCAGCGGAGGCGTTGGATTCGTGTATGAGAGTGGGGATATTCAATTCCTGCGCGGCGCGTATAACGGGCCAGCTGACATATCCACCCGTTCCAATCACCGCATCCGGCTTAAAGCCGGATATTATTGAGCGCGCCTTTCTTTTTGCGCGTAGCGCAACAAGCATAGCTTTCATTGCCGTAAGGCTGATTTTTCGCTCGAGTCCCGTGATTTTCAGAGTTTGAAGGCGAAATCCGCTTTTTTCTATCACATCGTTTTCGCGACCGCCCTCGCGACCTATAAACAGAAATTCCGCGTCCTCATCTTTTTCTCGGCAGTATTCCGCGATGGCAACAGCCGGGCTTACGTGTCCTGCCGTACCTCCTCCACAAAGGATAATGCGCATATCCGTCCTCCTTATTTCGTTATCTTTGAAAATCTTGATATTGAAAGCAGTATTCCCATTTCCAGAAAAATCATTATCAGTGACGAGCCACCGTAGCTGAAAAACGGCAGGGAAATTCCTGTGTTGGGTATAGTGTTGGTAACCACAGCCACGTTAAGCAGTACCTGAACCGCCATTTTTGCACTTATTCCGAACGCCGCCAGCCTGGTGAACGGTGTGGGTGCTTTAAAGGCTATCAAAATACCTCTAAATACTAAAACACCAAAAAGAATTAGGGCAGAAAGTGCTCCGATTAAACCAAGCTCTTCACATAAAATTGCGAATATCATATCGTTTGCCGGCTCTGATACGTAGCAATGATTCATTACGCTGTTACCAAATCCAACTCCGAAAAGACCGCCAGAGCCAATGGCCATAAGGCCTTGTAGCGTTTGCCAGCCCCCTGTGAGCTTATACGCCTCCGGGTTTTGCCATACGAGTATTCGCTCCTTCGTGTAGTCGGTAAAAAGCGCGAGCGCACTTACACCGGCTGCACCTATCGCGCAAAAGCCGTATATGTATTTCAGTCCCGCGCCGGATGCAACTATCATTATAAGTCCGATAACTCCGAGTATTATTATGCAAGAGAGATGCTTCTGCAGCATAACGAGCACTATCGGAATAAGCATAAGGAGTATGGGGAAAAGAGTGCCGTATATAAAGGTGTTTCTTTTGTTTTTTCTGTCAAGCGCGAGCTTTTCGTACTCCGAAAAATATTTTGATAATATAAGGATTATCGAAATTTTTGCTATTTCCGACGGTTGAATGGTCAAAGGACCTATCGATATCCATCTCTTTGCACCGTTACCTACAAATCCGATAATCAGCACCAAAAGCAAAAGGCCGAGAGTCAGAATATATAAAATCGGTGCTATCCCCTCCCAAAACGCCGGCTTTACGTATGAAGCAAGCAGCATACCTATAAGTCCTATGACAAGCCAGATTACCTGTCGCTTCATAAAATACGCACCGTCGCCGTATCTTGCATGGGCGTAAGCATAGCCTGCGCTGAAAACCATCAGCGTTCCGAATAGGGATATCGAAAGTACCGTCAGAACGAAAAGCAGGTCGCAATGCGGTGCTTTTCTGAATATGAAGGGAGAAAGAAAGCTGTCCCTTTCCATCTTTAAAATCTTAAGCTTTTTCATGGCAGATAAAGTATATATGCGGGTATTGAGAATACGAAGGTTAAAAGAATTGCCGCAATGCAGATTTTATTTTCACTCCATCCGCATTCTTCAAAATGGTGGTGCAGGGGCGCCATTTTGAAAATTCTTTTCCTCGTCAGCTTATATGACACGACCTGCAAAATCACGGAAATACCCTCTATAACGTAAACTCCGCATATGAATAACATTAGTATAGGATTTTTGAGTGTAAAGGCGCAGGAAACCACAAGAGCACCGAAAAATAGAGAGCCGGTATCTCCCATGAAAATTTTAGCGGGATGAATATTGAAAAACAGAAATCCGACCGACGAGCCTATAACCGCTGCTGAAATTACTGCAGTTTCCTCGCTTAAGGCGGCGGAAATATAAAAGAGCGAAACTCCTATTGAGAAGGCGACGGAGGAGGCAAGGCCGTCTATTCCATCCGTTAGATTTGCGCAGTTAACTATCCCCAAAAGAATAAGCATTGCAAGCGGATAGTAGAATATACCCAGCTCTACCTCTCCAAAGGAAAAGCTGACGGATGTGCCGTCTTTAAGCAAAGCGGCACGTGCGGCGATAAAAAGAGCGGCTGCAAGTGCCTGCAATAGTAGCTTTTGCCACGGCGTAAGACCGCCGTTTTTTCGCCGCACAAGCTTTTTAAAATCGTCTATTACGCCTATCACGGAATTTAATACCGCGTATCCAAGACATAAGAGTAGCGAGAGAGTAATTTTTATGTCAATAAACGCGAATATTACAGAGGAAAGCGAAAGCACGCTGACAACCGCCGCTAAAAAGCCAAGTCCCCCCATAGTGGGAGTTCCGCTTTTTTTCAGATGCCACCTCGGGCCCTCCTCATAGATGGGCTGCTTTGCCTTTTCCTTAAGCTCCGGTATCAGCCGCCGCTCAAGAAGCACGGTAATGACAAGCGTAAAAATAAAGATAAGGGCATATAAGGGAAAATATTTATCCAGCATTTTCATCTTTTGAGCTCATTTCAAATAATCGTAAATTCTTTCTGCGTGAAGAGCGTGCGATGCCTTCACTAGTATTATTTCCTCGGCAACACCGTGCTTTTTGATTTGCTCGGCGGTAATATGCGGTGCTGTCGGGTCGGTATTTACCGATATTCTTTCTCTTGCCATTCCGGCGCCTGTCGCGCCCGCCGCAATAAAAGGCGCGTATACTCCAAAGGCGTAAATGTGTCTAAAGCCGTATTCGTAAGCCGCCGCACCGATTTTTTTGTGAAGCTCTTCCGTGTGCGCACCAAGCTCAAGCATATCCCCAAGCACGCAGGAGCGTTTGCTTGAGTGTAGGGAAAGCAGCTTGAAATCCGAAATAACCGCTTCGGGAGAGGAACTGTACGTGTCGTCGAATATTCGCCAATTTCCGATATCGATAAATTTTCCTCTCATACACCGAGCGTCAAGTGCTTCTGCGGCGCGTTTAATGAAATCCCGGTCTATACCGACAATAAGGCAGATGGCGACCGAAAAGGCAACCGCCATCGCTACGTGCTCGCCCGGAAGCTTCAATGTTGCCTCAAATATTTTGCCCCCATCTATAAATGCGCTGAATTTCGTATGAAGATGTGATTTGTCGGTTACCTTGAGATAGCAAAAAGCCTCTTTGTCGGTTGTAGATACGGTGAATGAATTATTTTTCGTGTAAAGTAAGGACTCACCGTAGGGAATTATCATGATTCCCGAATCGCTCATTCCGTCAGAAATTTCAAGCTTTGCTTTAGCTATCATCTCCCGCGAGCCCAGGTTTCCCACGTGCGCCGTGCCTACGTTCGTTATAACGGCGATATTAGGCATTATCGCCCGCGAAAGCTCCGAAAGCTCCCCAAAATGATTCATGCCCATCTCAATAACGAGTATTTCGGTATCTTGCGGAGCGGTTAAAACCGTTATGCATACGCCGATGATGTTGTTGAGATTTTCGCTTGTGGCGTGTACCTTGTATTTTGATGCAAGCATTTCTTTGAGTATGTTTTTCGTTGTCGTTTTACCGACGCTGCCCGTAACTGCTACCGTTTTCTCTAGCCGTGTGAGCTTGCTTTTATAATAAGCGGCGATTTTCAAAAATGCGTCCGTTACGCTTTTAACTGTAAGATTGTAGCCGTCGTATATTTCCGTTAGGGCGATTCCGCCTCGTCTGTTTGCTTCACTCACAAAGGCATTGCCGTCAAAATTTTCTCCCTTGAGTGCAATGAAAAGGTCGCCATCCGAAACCTCATTTGAATTTGTCGTGATCGCATTGACGGTTCTGTCATGAGAATAGAGGGGCGCTTCGATCGCGTTTGCAATTTCCTTAAGCGTTAGTGGAAGAGTTAACCGTATCCGCATCTTTAAGCTTTATATCCTCTCTTTTATTTAGTGCTTCGCGGATTATTTTCCGCTCGTCAAAGGCGTGATAACCGCTTTTATCAATGTTATATCTCTCGTGTCCTTTGCCGATTACGGCAATTATATCCTGGTCGGCGGCGGATAAAATTGCATTTTGTATTGCCGCGGCGCGTGAGGTTATAACCTTACGGCTTTTTGTGTTTTTGAAGCCGGAGAGAATATCCTCCAGAATATCAACGACCGATTCGCCTCTTGAATTATCCGTCGTAACTATAGAAAGATCGGCGTATTTTTCGGCAACGGTCGCCATTTGCGGACGCTTTTCACGATCTCTTTCGCCACCGCACCCGAACACTAAAATCAATTTCTGCTCCGCTTTTTTAACCGATATTATTGTTTTTAAAACATTTGTAAGTGCTTCTACCGTGTGTGCGTAATCTATTATCACACGAGGCTTCTCGGATACAGTTTCAAGCCGTCCGTCGATCCTCGTGACCTTGCCTAGCGCGCGCTTTGCAATGCAGGGTGGCACTCCGTATGCGATAGCGGCCGTTAGAGCCATTATCGCATTGTATACGTTGTAAGCACCGGCAAGCGCGGACTTTACGTTAAGCAGCCTATCGCCGTAACGGTAAATGAATTTGATTCCGTCAAGACCGTTAAGCCTAACGTCTGTTGCTATAGCGTCCCCTTTACGTACCACTCCTACCGAGGCTTTATCACACCTGACCTCGCTATATGCCTTTCTTGAGTAGTAATCGTCAAAATTAAATATTCCAAGCTTTGTTTGATTAAAAAGCTTTAGTTTTGTTTTATAGTATTCCTCAATGTTGCCGTGCAGATCCATATGCTCGCTTGATAAATTCGTGAAGAGAGCAATATCAAAGCTTATCGGCGCAACCTTTCCAAAGTGCAGGGCGTGGCTTGAAATCTCCATGACGACGGTGTCACAGCCCGCCGCTTCAAAACGTGCAAGAGTGGAGTAGAGAAGCTCCGGATCGGGCGTGGTCATCGAGTAATCCGTACCGTTTATATCCTCGCCGTCAATTGATATTATACCCGTGCCCATAAATCCCACCTTTTGTCCTGCCTCACGTAGCATTTTTGAAATCAAAGTCGCGGTGGTGCTTTTTCCGTTCGTACCGGTGACGCCGATGAAACGCATTTTATTTAGACTTACTCCGTAGAACCTTAAATAAAGATAGGGAAGAATTCGCCTTGCGTCAGCAACTTTTATTATCGGGATGTCGGTATTCTCCGGTGCTAAATCGCCATCGCATATTATAGCGCGCGGCATTTTACCCAGTATATAACCTATTATTGACTTAACGTCAAACTTTATGCTTTTATATAGAACGAAAAGCGTTCCGCTTCCGATTTTATCGGCGGAAGTGGCGATATCCGCGATTTCCAGACTCTTTATATCGTCGCATGCTTCAAACTCAAAATCCCCAAGTAAAGCTTCAAGCTTCATAGCTATCCCCCTTAATCCTCATAATCCGTAATCATCGTGACAAGCTTTACGGTTTCGCCGCGCATAACGCGCGCCCCGAGCGGTAAGGATTGGCTGATCACCGTTCCCGCGCCTCCGCTACCCGATATCTCGATATTGAGTCCGGCTGACAGAGCCGCGTTAGCCGCCTCGGCAATGCTCATACCGACAAGCTCGGGCACGGTGACGTACTCCTCGACCCTTTTCGTGTATAGAATGATTTTAGAATGATCGGAGCTTATAAAATCTCCAATAGTCGGTGTTTGCGAAATAACGGTATCACCGTCACCTACTACCTCGTAATTTAAGCCGAGTGCCTTGATTTTTTCTTTGGCTTCGCTGACCGACATCCCAACGTAGCTTTCCACCTCTAAATTTATTTTTTCCTCTGTTGACTCATAGTTTAGGTAGGGAAGAATATCGTCAAGCAGTAAAGATACGTAAGGTGCGGCAACCACACTGCCGTATTTTACGGGTCCGGTTGGCTCGTCGACTACTATAATAACGGCGATTCCGCTTTCATCCGACGGTGCAAATGCGACAGTTGATGAAACTCGCAGATAAGAATTGCCGTTTTCGTCCAATATATCAAATTTTTGCGACGTTCCCGTTTTTGCTGCAACCTTATATCCGTCAACGCGCGCGTTTTTAGCTCCGCCCTCACCGCTGACACCCTCCTCAAGCACCGCCGCTACCGCTGTAGCCACCTCGTTGGATACGACCTGTCTGTTTTTAGTGGGAACGTGTGCGGAAACAACGTTCCCCTCGCTGTCAATGATTTTTTCCACAAGATAAGGGGTTACGAGGTATCCGCCGTTAGCTGTCGCGGCTATTGCGCGCAGATGATTTATCACCGACACCTTAAACCGTTGCCCGAAGGAAATCGTTGCCAGCTCCGTCGGTCCTATATTTTCCTGCTTGTGAAATATAGTCGATGCCTCGCTCGGTAAATCGATTCCGCTTTTTTCAAAATAGCCGAAGGATTCAATATAACTGTAAAAATTGTCCGCCCCCATCCGCTCTGCTATCTGCATCATAGTCGGGTTGCAGGACATTTGTAAACCGTATCCGAGTGTAAATCCCGAGCCGTGACCGGTGCGCTTATGACATCTGATATGCCATCCGCCAACCTCGCGGTATCCGGAGCAGGAGAAGCGGTCGTTAAGGGTGGCAGATCCTGAATCAAGTGCGCTTGCCACGGTTATTATCTTAAACGTAGATCCCGGCTCGTAGGTTTCGCTTATAGCCTTATTAGACCACATGATATCCATAAGGCTTCTTTTATACCTTGAATACTCTTCGCTACCGGGTAAAAATCCCGAGTTCGCCAGCTTTTCTTCTGAAATTTCGTCCAGCTTATACGGATCGTTCGGATCGAATGGCGATGACGTTGCCATAGCGAGTATTGCACCGGTTGAGGTGTCCATAACTACTCCTGTGACTCTGTTTTGAACCTTATGCGTAAGGAGTATGTTTTCAAGCTGGTGCTCAAGCGCCCTCTGAACGTATGTGTCGATGGTAGTAACAAGGCTTAATCCGTCCGTCGGCTGAACGTATGTTGAAAACTGCGTGTCCAGAGCGTTTCCGTTTGCATCCTTTGCGTAAAGATAATATCCGTCAGTGCCGGCAAGTATTTGATCATAATAATATTCAAGTCCGTACAGTCCCTGATTGTCGCTACCCGTAAACCCAAGCACGTGTGCCGCCAAAGTGCCCTGTGGGTAATATCTCGCGCTTTGCGACTCGGTGAAAACCAGGCTTTCAAGTGAATTTTTTCGTATAAAGCTTAAGACCTCTTTGTACTGTGCTTCGCTTACCGATTTTTTAACGGTAACGTCAAGCAGGTTGGTTTTTTCTATTTTTTCAAGCAAGGAAACGGAGGAAATGCCAAGTATACTGCCAAGTCCCTCGGCTATTATCTTCGAGTATCCTTTGCCGCTTGCATTTTCAGCATTTTTAATGTCGCGTGTAGAAACGAATACGCGCCATGTAGTGTTCGTCGTTGACAGAAGCTGCATATTTCTGTCGTAAATATTACCGCGATTTGCGCGTAGCGGAGCGGTTGTGGTGATTTGTTCGAAAACCTTATCCGTGTAGTAGCCGTTACCGAGTATTTGCAGCCTGAAAAGGTTGAATATCAAATACGATACGAACAAAATAAGGGCAAGGGCAATACAGCTCACCCGTTTTCGCGTGATGGGAAGTGTGTTTTTTCCTTTAATTTCAAAGCTACTCATTACTACCTCGGATAAAATAAAAAAATATAGCGACAGTCGAACGGACTATCGCTATATCTTATTTTCTGTTTTACTTTTTTATGAAAAAATTACTTATTTTCTGCCTCAAATTCGCTCTCCGGAATCTCCTCAACGATTTCAATGCTTGCGGGAGTATCGCTGTTGAGAGTGTGCGCGGTAACAGAGCCAAAGGATATAATAAGTGAGCAGGTGATCAATGCTGATGCAAACGCCGCTGCTGCGGTACGGAAGGGAAATGCTCTTATCGTCTTATCCTTAACGGGAGGAGTTTTAACGGTAAGCTTATCGTTCACGTATTTGACGAACGCAACTACCGCGGTATTTGCGGAAGCGGAGCTTCTAACGGCGGGAAGCGTAGTGGATTCCTGCTTTTTTCCTGCCTTCATGAGCATATATTCGCCAAGTGTATATTCAGCGTTCTCATTTACGACAGTAAATCTATTTTTCATGTTATTGTAAAGGTTTTCATATACAGTAGCATTGCTCATTTTTGTCTTTCTCCTTAAATTTTTTCCGCAATTCGCAGCTTCGCGCTTCTCGAACGCGGGTTATTCATTAATTCTTCTTCTGTGGGAAGAACGGGCTTTTTAGTCAATTCCTTAACGGACGGCTTGTTGCCGCACACACACACGGGAAAATCGCGTGGACACGTACAGCCGCTTGAAAGGGAACGGTAGGTTTGCTTGACAATGCGATCCTCGAGCGAGTGGAAGGATATTATTGCAATTCTTCCTCCGCTGACCAGGTTGCTTGCCGCACCTCTGATAAGAGGTTCGATTACATCGAGCTCGCTGTTTACCTCAATTCTTATCGCCTGAAAGGTTCGCTTGGCGGGGTGCGGTCCGTCAATGCGCTTCGCAGCAGGGATGGAGGCCTTTATAAGCTCAGCGAGCTCGTGTGTTGTTGTGATAGGGGTGCTTGCGCGGCGCTTGCAAATTTCGGCCGCTATTTTCGGCGCGAATCTCTCCTCGCCGTATTCGTAAATTATCTTTCGCAAATTAGCTTCGGAATATTCGTTAACAACCTTGTATGCGTTAAGCGGGGAATCGGTGTCCATTCTCATATCAAGCTCGGCGTTATGCATATAGCTGAAGCCGCGCTCCGGAGTGTCAAACTGGTATGAGCTGCAGCCGAGGTCTGCAAGCACACCGCCAAGATTAGTGATCCTCATATCACGCATAACGTCTCCAAAGCTTGAGAAGTTATCGTTAACGAAGGTAACGCGATCAAGGAAATCGGAAAGCCTTTCGCTTGCCGCCTTAATAGCACTTTTATCTCTGTCAAAGCAAATCAGTCGGGAATTCTTTCCCATTCGCTTTGCAATTTCAAGTGAATGACCGCCGCTACCGGCAGTGCAGTCCACGTAGGTGTATCCGTCCCGTATGTTGAGTGCGTCTATACATTCGTAAAGCAGGACCGACGTGTGTGAAAAGGGAATAGACGACATTTCAAATTCTTCCTTAATATATTAATATATCAAAGTCCGTATTGACGCATAATTTCGCGCATCTTGTCGTAGTTGCGATTCTTTTCACGCTCTTTCCAAACCTCTACGGACCAAACGCGAATTTGCTTGACTGCACCGACGAAAACTATATTCTTGTCGATTTTTGCGTGTTTAAGAAGCCTGTCCTCAAGTATGATTCTTCCGCTTGCATCAAGCACGCATTTTTGTGCAGCACCAAGAATAAAATCTTGGAATTCATCAGCATCTGCCTCGGGGAGCTTTGAAATCTTATCAACGTATGCTTCCCAATCCTCAGCCGTGTATATTGAGAGGTACGCGTCAAACTTTCTCGTGATGTAAAACTCTTCACCAAGCTCATCACGGAACTTTGAGGGAACGAATACGCGCTTTTTCGAATCTATTGAATGCGTATAAGAACCAACGAATGACATTTCTGTACCTCCTTCTCATTTTCTAAAAGCGTTTTTTCGGTCTGTTTATGGTCGTTTTGTGGTAAAACGCCCCACTTCAACCCACTTTGATACTATTATAATACACTTATTATGAAAAATCAATAGTTTTTTGAAAAAAATATTAAAAAAATTCTTTTTTAAATTAGGAAAGTAAAAAAAGATAAAAAAGACTTCCATTTTAACAAATTTTGTGTTAAAATATCGTTAGAAAATGAGAGGTAATTGTATGGGACTGTTTACAAAGCTGTTTGGACTTAATAAAAATCCCGAAAGTTACGCCTTCCGCCTTGAACGCGCGAGATCATTACACGGGCAGGCGGTCAAGTACGTCACCGAGCATCGCAATGATAACGAAGATGTAATAGGCAGGGGTGGTTCACTTGCTTTGCACGGAGAGACCTTTATTGTGGATTCCTCGGGGGAAAGGCTGTTTTCCTGCTATGTAAAAGACCTTGAGGCGAATAATCTTATGAGCGGTGACGGCGTAGTCATAACCGGACCGGATTTGTTACACGGCGGTACTCTTCGCACGATAACCGTGCATTTCGTATATTACAGAAGATAATTTTGGAGGTGCGGCTGTGAGTCGTGTCGGAGCAATTATTTTAGCTGCCGGGTGCGGCAGCCGTATGAATATGGATACCACCAAGCAGCAGCTCGTTTTGGGTGGTATGAGCGTTTTAAAAAGAACCGTCGGCACGTTTGCTCGCTGCGATAAGATTTCCGAGATAATCGTCGTTGCACGGGCAGAGGAGCTTCAGTTTGCAAAGGATGAGGTTTTTGAATTTGATAAGGTGTCCGCGGTGGTTATAGGTGGGCAAACCCGTCTTGAATCGGCAAAATGCGGATTTTCGGCACTCGGCGGTAATGTTGAATACGTTGCAATACACGATGCGGCACGGTGTCTCGTTACCGACGGGGATATATGTGCCGTTATATCGGATGCCGAAAAATACGGGGCAGCAACCGCAGCGTGCCGTGTAACCGATACGGTTAAAAAAGTTGACCGGAACGGAAAAATTATCTGTACGGTAAACCGCGACGAGCTGGTAACGGTGCAAACGCCTCAAATTTTCAAGACCGATCTCTATAAAAAGGCAATTAAGTACGTTTCTGTGTCGGATTTATCCGTAACCGACGACAATATGCTTATGGAGAAGATAGGTGTCGACGTGCATTGTACGTTTACGGGCACGAAGAACATTAAGATTACAGTCCGCGACGACCTTGCTTATGCAAAATTCTTGTTGAACGGAGATAACTAAATGGCTAAATTCAGAATAGGACACGGCTATGACGTGCACAAGCTTGTCCCCGACAGAGCTCTGATACTGGGCGGCGTTGACGTTCCGCACACTATGGGACTGCTCGGTCATTCCGACGCCGACGTTCTTGTCCACGCAATAATGGATGCAATAATCGGTGCGCTCGGCGAGGGTGATATAGGACTCCATTTTCCCGATACATCCGCAGAGTATAAGAACATATCAAGCATGGTGCTTTTGTGCCGCGTAGCCGATATTATGCAGTCGCGAGGGGCGAGCATCGGTAATATTGATGCAACGCTCGTTCTTCAACGTCCCAAAGTTCGTCCTTATATAGAAAATATGAGAAAAAACGTGGCCGAAGCACTAAATTGCTCGTGCGACGAAATCAATATTAAGGCTACTACAGAGGAGAAACTCGGTTTTACGGGACGTGAGGAGGGGGTTGCGGCGCACTCCGTCGCACTTCTCGTGCTGGAGTAAAATCGGAGAAGGCAAGTGGATACGGCAATAACCGAGGAACATCCTTTACTTTATTGTCGATACCGTACCACTCGCCCGGAGTAAGACTCTATATCAGTATACGCAACTGATTTTTAAATGCTACATCATTTGATAAAATAAAAGATGGAAAGGAAAAGAAAATGATTAAAATTTCACCCTCTGCACTTGCATGCGACTTGACAAAAATGGGAGAAGAGCTCAATGAGATCAAGCTTGCCGGAGCGGATATGATACACCTTGACGTTATGGATGGGGTTTTCGTGCCCAACAGTTCATTTGGACTCGCGGTGCTTGAGGCTCTGCGTAAGAAGTCGGATATGTTCTTTGACGTACACCTTATGATCGTAAATCCCGAAAAGTACGTTGAACGCTACATAACCGAGTGTGGTGCAGATCTTGTAACCTTTCACCTTGAAGCTACCGACGAGGTGGATTTCTGTATTGACACCATTAAAAAATACGGCAAAAAGGCTGCGATTTCCATAAAGCCGAAAACACCCGTTGAGGCGGTATATCCATACCTCGACAGATGCGATATGGTACTTATAATGACGGTTGAGCCCGGCTTTGGCGGTCAGTCCTTTATGCCCGATATGCTCGATAAGGTAAGATCCTTAAGGGGAGAGATCAAGCGCCGTAATCTCAACGTAGATATCCAGGTTGACGGCGGTATCAATGCTACGACCGCCAAGCTTGCAACGGAGGCGGGAGCAAACGTTCTCGTGGCGGGAAGCGCAGTATTTAAGGCGACCAACAGAAAAGCGGCAATCGATGCCTTGCGCTAAAAAAATAAAAAAAGCAGGTTGGCGAAAGTCAACCTGTTTTTTTATTCTGCCTGAAATTAATTATCCAAATCCATTATATTTTGCCCGTTTATTTGTGCGCCGTTTGTAGCCGAGGGCACGAACGGAATTCCGAGATGCTCGTATGCCAAACGGGTAACACAGCGTCCACGAGGCGTGCGTGCAAGGAAGCCGATTTGCATAAGATAGGGCTCGTAAACGTCCTCTATCGTGATTGCCTCCTCACCGATAGTTGCGGCAAGAGTGTCAAGTCCGACGGGTCCACCGCCGTAGTATTTGATTATCGCCTCAAGCATACGCCTGTCTACGTTATCAAGTCCGAGCTCGTCTATATCAAGCGCGTTAAGTGCCATCTTGGCTATTTCCGAGGTGATAGTGCCGTCACCCTTTACAAGTGCAAAGTCGCGAATTCTCTTTAGCAGTCTGTTAGCGATACGTGGTGTACCTCTTGAACGCGAGGCAATTCTGTACGCGCCCTCCTCGGTTATTTTTATTTCAAGTATATCTGCCGAGCGCTTAACAATTTCGCCCAGCTCCTCGGGCGTGTAAAGCTCCAGCTTCAACAGCACTCCGAATCTGTCACGGAGCGGGGTAGTGAGCTGTCCGGCTCTCGTCGTAGCACCGATAAGGGTGAATTTCGGTATCGGAAGTCTGATTGAGCGCGCGCTCGGTCCTTTACCGATTATAATGTCAAGCGCGTAGTCCTCCATTGCGGGATAGAGAATTTCCTCTACCGCTCGAGAAAGACGATGTATTTCATCGATAAAAAGCACGTCTCCCTCGGCGAGATTTGTCAGTATGGCTGCCAAATCGCCCTGTTTTTCTATCGCGGGGCCGGATGTCGTCCTTATGTTAACCCCCATTTCATTTGCAATGATCGTTGAAAGGGTGGTTTTTCCAAGGCCGGGAGGGCCGTAGAGCAAAACGTGGTCAAGTGCTTCGCCGCGCATTTTTGCGCTCTCTATGTAGACCTCAAGGTTTGATTTTGCCTTTTGCTGTCCTACGTATTCCGCGAGCGTTTTCGGGCGGAGCGAGTTTTCGACCTCTGCATCCTGCGTAGCGTTATATTCGTTGGAAATTATTCGGTTTTCAAAGTCAAATTCGTTTGCTTCCTGTATCATAAAGGCTTCCTTTCAGATTATCTTCCCGCAAGCTTTTTAAGTGCAGCCTTGATTATTTCTCCAACGTCGCCGCCGGCGGTATCAAGTCCCTTTAGGGCGTTAAGCACGGTGTTTTTATCGTAACCCAGCACCATAAGTGCCTCGGTAGCCTCCGACAAAACAGAATTAGTCGGCATATTGATAGGTGTATCGATCTTTGAGCCTGCGCTCATCATATCCTTGGATATCTTATCCTTGAGCTCGAGAACTATTCTTGCAGCTGTTTTAGCACCTATTCCGGGGGCTTTAGAAATTGCCTTGACGTCCTCGGTGCATACCGCGAGTGAAAACCTGTCGGGCGACATTGTGGAAAGAATGTTTATTGCCGCTTTAGGACCAACGCCGCTTACCGTGATAAGCTGATTAAAGCACGCGCGCTCCTCGTTGGATCCAAATCCGAAAAGCTCGATTCCATCCTCGCGTACTGCAAGATGGGTGTAGAGCTTAACCTTATGATTAAGCTTGTTAACAAGCATATCCGAGGTGGTAAGGCTTACGGTGAGCTTGTATCCCACACCGCCGCAGTCAATTACGCAGGTGGTTGCATCTCTGTATTCAAGGTTTCCGTTCAAATAGTAATACATAAATATCCGATCCTTAAGTCTATATTGTGTCATGACCCTGCGAGATAACGCGCTTGATCATTTTCTCAAGCTTCTCGCGTGGCAACGTAAGATCGCGTCCGCAGCCGCAGCATATGATCCTCACGTCGCTGCCGCCCCGTGCTACTCAGAAGCAGTCGGAAGAGCAGGGGTGCTTTTTTTTCAGTATTAAATTATCGCCTACGTTAAAGGAAATAATAGCCATACTGCCTCCACAAAACGCCTTTAAGGATATTATAACATACTTTGCGCCAAAAGTAAAGCGCGTAGGCGTATTTTATTTAAAAAGTATGCGCGTGCGAAATATTGACAAAATCAAACGGGTGTGATATACTAAATTGATATAAAATATTTGTTTTAAGGTTGCAGAATGATTATACTTGGCATCGACCCCGGACTTGCTATAGTCGGCTGGGGTGTTATAGAGAGCGTAAACGGAAGAATGCGCCCGATAGCCTACGGAGCTATTACCACCCCCGCTCATACGGATGTAGAGGCGCGCCTTCTTATGATACAAAACGATCTTGAAAGCATCATAGAAAAATACAGGCCCGACGAGATGGCGGTTGAGGAGCTGTTTTTTAATACGAATATAACCACGGCAATAGCGGTTGCGGAGGCAAGAGGCGTTATTCTTTGCACCGCACATAAGCTTGGCGTTAAAATAAGCGAGTACACGCCCCTTCAGGTAAAGCAGGCGGTGGTAGGCTACGGAAAGGCGGAGAAGCATCAGGTAATATCGATGGTAACCACGATTTTAAAGCTAAAAGCACCACCGAAGCCTGACGATACGGCGGATGCCGTTGCTATTGCAATTTGCCACGCGCAGTCCAGCTCGTCGGCAATGTCAAAATATTTCAACAAAAGATAATTAGGAGCATCTATGTGGGTAGCAGATAAATGGCAGGATTACACGGTAATTGACACCTCGGGCGGCGAAAAGCTGGAGCGGTGGGGAAAATACACCCTCGTAAGACCCGATCCGCAAGTTATTTGGAAAAGTGAAAAAACGAACTCGCTGTGGGAGCACGCCGATGCCAGCTACAAGCGGAGTAAATCCGGTGGCGGCGCGTGGAGTCAGAACAGACTTCCCGAATGCTGGAATATATCCTACCGTGACCTTAAATTTCAAATTAAGCCTATGGGCTTTAAGCATACGGGACTTTTTCCCGAGCAGGCGACGAACTGGGATTGGTTCTCCGCGCTGATTAAAAATGCGAGCAGGCACATCAGCGTTTTAAATCTTTTTGCCTACACCGGCGGTGCAACGGTTGCCGCGGCAGAGGCGGGCGCTTCGGTTTGCCACGTTGATGCCTCGCGCGGAATGGTCGCGGCGGCAAAGGAAAATGCAAGGCTATCAGGACTTGCGGAAGCACCGATACGCTATATCGTTGACGATTGCAAAAAGTTCATAGAACGTGAGATAAGACGGGGCAGAAAGTACGATGCTATTATTATGGACCCGCCATCGTACGGCAGAGGTCCTACCGGCGAGGTGTGGAAAATTGAGGAAAGCATTGATGATTTTGTCGCGCTTTGTGCAAACGTCCTCTCGGATAAGCCTCTGTTTTTCCTATTGAATTCGTATACCACGGGGCTTTCTGCATCAACTATGAAATACATCACCGACGTAAGACTCCTCACCTCACACGAGGGTATAAGTGAGGCTGATGAGATCGGCTTGCCGGTTCTTGAGAGCGGACTCGTTTTGCCGTGCGGTTCAAGCGTGCGAGTCACCTTTAAATAAACTTGAAAGGTATTCACAAAGTGGATAAAAGCAGTATTATCAAGGTAGAAAATTTATCCTTTACCTATGCGGATGCCGAGGAGAGTGTGGGCATCAAAAAGGAGCTTCCAGCCCTTTCCGACGTTTCCTTTTCTATATCGCAGGGTGAGTATGTCGCGGTGCTCGGACACAACGGCTCGGGCAAATCTACTCTCGCAAAGCTACTCAATATGATTTTAGTTCCCACCTCCGGCAAAATCTATATTGACGGTGTTGACGTTACAGCTCCGGATTTTACCGAGGATGACGTGTTTAACGTTCGCCGCAGTATAGGTATGGTATTCCAGAATCCCGACAACCAGCTTGTCGCCACCGTGGTTGACGAGGACGTAGCCTTTGGTCCGGAAAATCTTGGGCTTGCACGCGAAGAGATCGTAGAGAGAGTAAAAAGCTCGCTGGAGCTTGTGGGAATGTCCGAATATTCCTCACACGCACCGCACAAGCTTTCGGGCGGTCAGAAGCAAAGGGTGGCTATTGCGGGAATTATCGCTATGAGGCCAAAGGTAATGATTTTTGACGAATCTACCGCAATGCTTGACCCCCTCGGTCGACGCGCAGTTATCGACATTATGGAACGGCTCAATCGCGAGGAGGGCATTACCGTAATAAATATAACGCATTATATGGAGGAGGCTGCCAGAGCTGATCGCGTAATCGTTATAAACGACGGTAAGCTTACACTTGACGGCAGTGCAAAGGACGTATTTTTTGAGGTTGACAAGCTTCACAAAATGGGCCTTGAAGCACCGCAGGGGCGCGAGCTTGTGCACGCGCTAAACAAGCTCGGATTTAAAATCGACGCTGCGGCACTTTCGGAGAAGGAATGCACCGAGGCAATAATTAATTACTTAAAGGAAATCGACGTATAATGAATATACTTGAGCTAAAGGACGTTTCCTACGTTTACAGCAAGGGGACTCCGTTTGAGAAGGTTGCGCTTGATAACGTCAGCGTTTCCTTTGAGAGCGGAAAAATTACCGGGCTTATCGGTCATACCGGCTCCGGAAAATCCACCCTGGTAAATCTGCTTAACGGTTTATACAGACCTGCATCGGGAACGGTTCTTTTGAATGGTAAAAATATTTGGGAAAAGCCAAAGGAAATAGGAAAAATAAGATACCGCGTCGGCTTGGTTATGCAGTATCCGGAATATCAGCTCTTTGACGAAACCGTACGGCTTGATATAGGCTTTGGACCGAGAAATCAGGGGCTTTCGGAGACGGAGGTCGAGGAGAGAGTAAGTGAGGCAGCAGAGTTTGTAGGCATTGACTGTGAGTTGCTTGACAAATCCCCCTTTGAGCTTTCGGGCGGTCAGAAGCGCAGAGTAGCTATAGCGGGTATTATCGCTATGCGACCGGACGTCTTGGTGCTCGATGAGCCCGCGGCAGGCCTTGACCCTAGGGGAAGGCGTGAGATACTTGGCGGACTTTCAAGGTACGTGCGCGAGCGTGATGCTTCCATTATTCTTGTCAGTCACTCTATGGAGGATATGGCGTACTATTGCGACGATGTTGTGGTAATGAGCCGTGCGAAGATCTACAAGACGGGAAGCGTGGAAGAAATATTCTCCGATGCGGATTCTCTATCCGGAATCGGACTTGACGTGCCAATGGTGTCTAAAATTGCCGCAAATCTCAAACGAGCAGGCGTAGCGCTTGACGGTACGCTCTATACGGTTGACGGTGTGAAGGATGCGATAATTAAATATATCGGAGGTAGGGTAAAATGATTTCCGATATAACCTTAGGACAGTACTTTCCCGGATTTTCACCGCTCCACCGACTTGATCCGAGAAGTAAAATTATATTGGCGATACTTTTCATAGTCGGTGTGTTTTTAGCTGAAAATCCTGCAAGCTTCTTGCTTTTTATTGTGTTTACAATGGTTTTAATACTTGTAAGCAGAATCTCCTTTAAGGTCGTTCTAAAGGGAATAAAGCCGATAATATTTATTTTGATATTCACTTCTCTGATTAATATATTTCTTACAAAGGGTGACGGCGCGCCGCTCTTTGAGTTCTGGGTAATCGAAATATATCTTGAGGGTATAATAAGAGCGGTATTTATGTCCTTGCGCGTAATAATTCTTATTATGGGTACGAGCATGCTGCTTACGTATACCACTTCACCGATAGCACTTACCGATGGTCTGGAATCTCTTTTAAAGCCACTAAAGCTTATTGGAGTGCCGGTTCACGTTTTTGCTATGATGATGACGATTGCGTTGCGATTTATTCCCACGCTCGTTGAGGAGACCGACAAGATAATGAACGCACAAAAGTCGCGCGGTGCTGATTTTTCAAGCGGAGGACTTGTGAGTCGTGCAAAGGCGCTAATACCTTTGCTCGTACCCCTCTTCGTTTCATCGTTTAAGCGCGCCGAAGAGCTTGCGACAGCAATGGAATGCAGATGCTATCGCGGAGATAAGAACAGAACGAAGTATAAGGAATTAAAATTCAGGGGGCTTGATTTTGCTTGGCTCTTTATTATGCTCCTTGTATTTGCATCGGTAATACTGTTTAAGATATTGCCGTACCGGTATGAGCTTTCATATAAGATTTTTGATATAATCTTTTATAGGATTTAGTATGAAATATTTGGCTAAAATAAAGTATCTTGGAACGAACTTTTGCGGATTTCAGGTTCAGCCTAATGCGCGTACTGTGCAGGGGGAGTTGACGCGCGCTATGAGCGAGCTTTTCGGAGCTCCCTGCAAAATAACGGGATGTAGCCGTACCGACTCCGGCGTCCATGCAAACGAGCACGTGACAGTTATAGATGCACCCGGAGCGACAGTTCCGCCTGAGCGGCTTCCGCTTGCGGCATCACGATTTCTGCCCGATGATATCTCCCTTTTTTACGCAATTAAGTGTGACGATACCTTTCATCCTCGCTATGATGTTGTGTCAAAGGAATATCTATACGTCATCAAAAATCAAAGTGTAAAAGATCCCTTTTGGGTTGGTCGGGCTTGGTTTATATCCCGTCCGATTGATGAAAAATCCCTCACGCTCATGAGAAGTGCCGCAAAGCATTTTATCGGCAAGCATGATTTTGCTGCCTTTATGTCGGAGGGCTCTGACGTTTCCGATACTGTGCGTACGGTCTTTGATTTGCGCATTGAAAAGGATGGGGATACGTTGCGCGTGCGTATAAGCGCCGACGGTTTTTTGTACAATATGGTGCGCATAATCGTTGGCACTCTCGTTGAGGTTGCGAACGGCAGAATCAAGTCTGACAGCATTCCCGATATCATTTATTCGCGCGATCGCTCGCGTGCGGGTATAACCTCACCCCCTGACGGACTTTACTTAAATCGCGTGAATTACCGTTTACCAGATTTTCAATAAATATACAAAATATAAATAACTCCGTGGGGCAAGATTTTTAAAAATGCTTCACGGAGTTATTTATATGAAAAACAAAAGACGGGGAGTGGTAGTTTTTGCCTCCATCGTTATTTTAACCGCCGTTTTATTCAGTGCGATTTTTGGAATAGGATATTCAATTATCAAGCGAAGGATAGATTTTTCGGTTGATGAGGCACTGTTTGAGGGGAAGAGGGGCAGTAACGTAACTACCTTTTATTACGATGCTTCGGGCGGCGAGGGTGAATATCTGCCGAGCGAGCTTTTTGTCTTAAGTCCTGCGGAGAGCAAAAGGGTTTGGTATCCCTACGAAAGTATTGGAGATAACGTTAAATTGGCAGTGCTTGCTGCCGAGGACCGCGATTTTTATAAGCACCGCGGCATAAATCTCAAACGAACGCTATATGCCGCCTTCAACTATATTTTCCGTACCAAAGGTCAATTCGGCGCGTCAACGATTACCCAGCAGGTAATTAAAAATATAAGCGGCGACAGCGAAAGAACGGTTTTTAGAAAAATAAGCGAGATTGCAAGGGCGCTTCACGTTGAAAAGCATTATTCCAAGGAAGAAATTCTTGAGCTTTATTTGAATATTGTGCCGATGGGTGAAGGAATAGCAGGGGTGGGACTTGCAAGTGAATACTATTTCGGAAAAAGCTCCACGGAGCTGACGGTGGCAGAGGCGGCTACACTTGTGGGAATATTAAATGCACCGACAAGATATAATCCTCATACGCATCCTCAAAAATGCATGGGTAAGCGAAATAACGTATTATACGCCATGTTTGATGCGGGTGTAATAGGGGAAGAAGAATACCAAAGTGCAATATCAGAGCCGTTGTCCGTTATTTCCGTTGGTGATAAGGGGCGCGAAATACGCTCCTGGTTTATAGAAACGGTGTATGACGAGGTGGAAGAGGATCTCGCAAGCAAGCTTGGAATTTCTCGCGCCGCGGCGGGACTTATGATTTCAAGCGGGGGACTGAAAATATATACTACGGAAAACCCGATTATACAAGAGCGGCTTGAAGCTTTCTTTCAAAACGAATCTCTATTGCCACGGGAGATAGGAAACGGGCTGCAGTATGCTATGACGGTCGTGGATTCACGAAACGGCAATTTGCTAGGAGTTATAGGTGCGGCAGGCGAGAAGCAGGCAAACCGAGTGTTTAATTACGCTACCGCCCCCGTACCGCCTGCCTCTGCGTTGAAGCCGCTTGCACTTTACGCACCCCTTATCAATTCCGGAAAAATCAATTGGTCGACCGTGTTTGACGATGTGCCTGTCACAGTAAGTGAAAATTCTGACGGAGGATATACCGTATATCCGCAGAATTATCCCTCGGTTTACGACGGACTTATAACCGTCAGCGATGCAGTAAGGGTATCAAAAAACACGGTTGCCGTAAGGCTTTATAACTTGCTTGATAAGGAGAAAATTTTCAAGAGCCTAAAGGAAGACTTCGGTTTTTCCACGCTGATTCGGGAGCTGAAGCTTGAAAACGGTAGGACTGTTACCGATTTAGCCCCCTCGCCCCTTGCCCTCGGACAGCTCACGCGCGGTATCTCCTTGCGTAAGCTTACGGAGGCGTATACCGTTTTTCCGAGTCAAGGGATATATAGCGGCGGCAGAAGCTATATCAAGGTGATTGACAGCCGCGGTAACGTTTTGCTTGAAAAAGCAGCGGATGGGAAGCGTGTATTCAGAAAAGAGTGTGCAAATATTATGAATCAGCTTCTCTCGCTTGTTACCGATAGCGGCACGGCAAAATCGGTTACGTTGGATGAAATTTTGGATACTGCCGGAAAAACAGGCACGTCGGCAAGAGATATGGACCGCCTTTTCGTGGGATATACCCCTTACTATACGGCGGGAATCTGGTGCGGATATGCCGACGGAAAAACTTCACTAAACGTGGAGAGAAGCACGCATCTTAAAATTTGGGATGAAATAATGAAACAAATTCACGAGCTGACGCTCGGGGCAAGGGAAGAATACGACGGATTTAGCACCGAAGGCTTGGTTTATTTACCGTACTGTAAGGATTCGGGAGAATTGCTCGGCGAAGCCTGCGAGCTCGATTTGCGCGGTGAACGGCTGGAGTACGGATATTTCGAGACCACAAACCGACCGTCACACAAATGTCAGTGCCACGTCATATGCTATTTGGATGAGCTGACGGGAAATCTCGCAACAAGGGTTACGGAATATGAAAACGCACGCAAAATTGCTCTTATCGACGTTGCGGATAGAAATTTTCCGGCAGAAGTGAATATTAGCGACAGCGATTACGTTATCGAACGTTGGATAAGTAATGCCGAAAACGGCTCACCAAGCTTTATTTGGGGTGATTTCAATAACGAAAAAAGACGCCGCCGCGCCGGCTAAAAAAACGGATGCTCGCTTGAGCATCCGTTTTTAAACGTTATAATTCAATTTTGTGCGATACAAGCTCATCACCGCAGTAAACGAGCTTTAAGGAGAAAAAGCGTTTTTCGGTATTAAGGAGCTTGAAAAATATCTTATCACCTTCCCAAATAGGAAGATTTGTAATTTCCTCCTTGCTTACCCACAAAAGCTCGCCCTCATCGCATTCCTCGCGCATAGTGCCCGAAAAGTTTTGGCAGGTGAAAAGATGCATATA
>JAGCJI010000071.1 GCA_017648085.1 Clostridia bacterium
AGGGATTGTCCTTACTAAAAACTATCTTTTTACAACCCCTCCGTCACGGCGTTGCCGTGCCACCTCCCCTTGCACAGAGGGAGGCTTTGATTTAATCCCGCCTGGGCGGGGTTTGCGTAATAATTGCATGGCTGATAGTCCCATAAAAAACGCACTTGTGCGTCTCCGGTAACATTTAGGGTTTTACCCGAAACTGAAATACCACCCGCTTTTGATATGCACCTCCAAAAGCGTCTAACTTTTGGGGTGCATATCATTTTCACGGGTGGATTTTTATTCATGCCGTTTTGTCGGCAAGCCTATATTATTTTGCTTTGGAAGGCGACCGCCTTGCCCATAATTTTTATTGAGTTTAATTCTTCATTAATATATACAAGGGGCGCGTAACGCGGGTTTTCGGGCAACAGCACAAGCTTGCCCTCGTCGGGGTAATAATAAACTCTTTTCAGAGTTGCTTCGTCGTTGATTATAACTGCCGCAATATCGCCGTTGTCAACCGAATCCTGTGCCCTTATGAAAACCAGGTCGCCGTCGTTAATTCTTGCTCCTACCATTGAGTCGCCCTTCGCGCGCAGGCAGAAGCTCGCATCAATATTGCCGCTTGCCGAAACGTAGCTGCCGTATTCCTGGTCGGCGTATATCGGCTCACCGCAGGCTATTGTACCAATGATGGGGAGTCGGTTTTCGCTTATCTGAAAAACGTTATCGTAGGGACTGAACGTCTCGTCCCAGCCCATAAGTTCGCTTGGGGAAACTCGCAATACCTCTGCCAGCCTTCTAATTTTATCGTGCGGTATGTTGGATATAACACCGTTTTCGTATCTGTGTATAGTTTGCTTGCTCGTGCCGAGCGCCGTAGCAACCTCCTCAAGAGTAAGACCTATTTCGCGCCTTTTCTCCTTTATTTTGTTAGCCAGCATGCCGCACCTCCTCGAATTTTGTCGTTCTATGTAACATATTATAATATAAAGTCACTTGAAATGCAATAGGAAAATGAAAATTTTTCAAAAAAATCACTTGACAAGTGACTTTTACTATGTTAAAATTGTCACGTAACAAGTTACTTCTGGTGCGGGGAAGTAACTTATAGTGGAAAATTTAAAAACGAAGGAAGATGAAAAATGTACAGAAGCTATGACGCGAATTGCGGTCTTCCTCCACGAATTTACAGACTGCCTGCGGAAATAAAACGTGACATCGCGGATATAAGGTGGAGGATCGAGGAAACGGCAGATATGATCAACGTCCGTTCGCTCTTGATCGATATTTTGGTGGGTGATTCGGCAAATCGGCCGGAGCGGCTGATTCCGGAGCTATACGACGCCATAAGTGAGGCAAATACCGCTCTTTCCCGGCTCGGTGAGCTTAAAGAGGAGCTATCTTTACTTGAGGAGGAGCTTGGTGAGGTCAAATGCATGTTAAAAGCCTAGAAAGCACGCTTGACACCCTCGTTATCGCGCTTTGTCTTGATTTTTGGCGCAGACAAGCTGTGATCTTACGCGGAGATGCAACGAAAAGGACTGACACCGAGTATCGCTATTACAATTTCAAAATATTTGATGCAGCCGCCGATATAGTCGGCGAGGATATGGCAGAGCTTTACATAAAGGAGATCGGAGAGCGGACGGGCTATGCCAAAAGCGAAGCTGCGGACGTGAGCGAGGTAACGTATAAAAATTATAAAAGGATGATCAAGGATAACATCGCAAAAAAGCTGCATTTGAGAGATTAATTTTTTTTGGAGACACGGTGCGACAATATTTTACCAAACGGATGGTTTATAATAGGTTTGTGCGGTGAAATTCTGCGCTATTTGTTTGGGAGGACGTTTAAATGCAGTACAAATTGAATTTTTCGTTTGACGGAGAAAGCCTTACAGCTTCTCTTGCGGGTGAAATAGATCACCACGCGGCGCGCGGATTGCGCGGGGAGATAGATACCCGCCTTTTCGCATCGCGGCCGAGGGAGCTGGTGCTTGATTTTTCGGGGGTGCGCTTTATGGACTCGTCGGGTATCGCTCTTATTATAGGGCGCGCCGACGTTTCGCGCGAGATGGGGTGCCGTGTCAAAATAACGGGGCTTTCGCGCGGACTTTTAAAGCTTATGCAGCTCTCGGGAATACAAAGAATAGAGAATCTGACAATAGAATAAAGTAACTGAAAGGTAAGGAATTGAAAATGAAGAAAATTGTTAACGAGATGAAGCTTCGCCTCCCTTCCAAAAGCGTAAACGAGGGGGTGTGCCGCGCCGTGATTTCCGCTTTTTCGGCGGAGCTTAATCCCACCGTGGAGGAGCTCGGAGATTTGCGGTGCGCCGTTAGTGAGGCGGTGACGAACAGCATTGTTCACGGCTATGCTCATCTAAAGGAGGATGAGATCGGTTACGTTTACATATCCGTTCGTCTTTACGACTGCCGTGAGATAACCGTTGAGGTTTCGGATAACGGCTGCGGAATCGCCGACGTCGAGCAGGCTATGCGGCCGAGCTTCACGACCGGCGAGCGAGGTGAGCGGTGCGGCATGGGATTTCTCGTGATGGAAAGCTTCACCGATTCGCTGACTGTCAAAAGTCGGCCGGGAAAGGGAACGACCGTCTTAATGAGGAAAATACTTAAGCCCTGACCGATTTGGGAATATGAAAATTAAGGTAAACGGTATTTACGACAAAAACCTCGACTTGATACGGAGATATCGCGAGGGGGACGGGGAAGCGGGAGAGGAGCTTGCATTGCTTAATCGCCCCCTGGTTTTCAGCATCGCCGCTCGCTTTACGGGCAGGGGCGTGTCGCAGGATGAGCTTGTGGAGATGGGTACGCTTGGACTCGTGAAGGCTATAAACACCTTCGATTTTTCACGCGAGTGTGCCTTTTCCACGTACGCAGTTCCTTTAATATTCGGGGAAATACGTCGCTTTCTGCGGGATGATGGGATGATAAAGGTGTCGCGAGAGAGCAAGCGGCTCTCTGCGCTTTTGAACGCCGAAAGGGAGAAAAGACTTGGCACGGGGCAGGACGTCGGTGTTGCTTCTCTCGCCGCCGCTGTCGGTGTGTCGGCGCAGGATGCCGCCGCCGCGCTGTTTGCGACAGCCCCGCCGCGTTCCCTGGACGAGGCGGCGTTTGACGGCGACGACTCCCTCACTCTGGGCTCGACGGTTTTTGACGAGGAAGAGGAAGCACGGGTGTTTGACAGGCTTGCGCTTCGGCTCGCTATTGAAAAGCTTGGCGAGGAGGAAAAGAAAATTATAATGCTCCGCTACTTCAAGGACCTGTCCCAAGAACAGACGGCAAGAGTTATGGGAATGACGCAGGTAAAAATATCCCGTACGGAGAAGAAAATACTCGCCGCTTTGCGCGCGCAATTAATTTAAGATATTTATTAAAATCACTAAATGTTAACAAATTGTGAAAAGTTAGGAAAAGTATTGATTTTTACGCAATGTTAATGTAGAATATAACCATAAGATTTAGCACTCAAAAACGACGAGTGCTAAAATTTAATCAAACGGAGGAAATAAGATGAAACTCAGACCCCTTCTTGATAAGGTCGTTCTCAAAAAGGTTGAGGCGCAGGAAACCACGAAGGCAGGAATAATACTTCCCGATTCCGCAAAGGAAAAGCCGGAGGTATCGGTAATCGTGGCTGTTGGCCCCGGCGGAATAGTTGACGGCAAAGAGGTAGTTATGACTCTCAAGGAAGGCGAGCAGGTTATTACGGGCAAATACACCGGCACTCAGGTAAAACTTGAGGGCACGGAATATACTATTGTAAGTCAGTCCGACATACTCGCAGTAGTAGAATAATTTTAAGGAGAAATATACATGGCAAAGGAAATTCTTTACGGCACGGATGCAAGAGCGGCACTCCTTCGCGGAGTTGATAAGCTTGCTGATACCGTTAAAATCACACTCGGCCCTAAGGGCAGAAACGTGGTGCTTGACAAAAAATTCGGTGCGCCCCTTATCACTAACGACGGCGTTACCATCGCGAAGGAAATAGAGCTTGAAAATCCCGCGGAGAATATGGGTGCGCAGCTCGTACGCGAGGTTGCAACGAAGACCAACGATGCGGCCGGTGACGGTACGACTACCGCGACACTTCTCGCGCAGTCCCTGATCCACGAGGGTATGAAGAACGTTGCAGCGGGCGCAAACCCCATGGTGCTTCGCAAGGGTATGTTCAAGGCGACCGAGGCTGCTATTGCAGAGCTTAAAAATCAGTCCAAGACCGTAAACGGCAGGGACGATATTGCAAGAGTCGGTGCGGTTTCCGCAAGCGACGATTCTATCGGAAACCTCATTGCTGACGCTATGGATAAGGTTACCTCGGACGGCGTTATCACCGTTGAGGAATCCAAGAGCGCGGAAACATACAGCGAGGTTGTTGAGGGAATGCAGTTTGACCGCGGATACCTCTCACCCTACATGGTTACCGATACCGATAAGATGGAGGCAATACTTGACGACTGCCTTATTCTTATCACAGATAAGAAAATCTCTAACATTCAGGAAATTCTCCCCCTTCTTGAGCAGATAGTTCAGTCGGGCAAGAAGCTCCTTATAGTTGCCGAGGATGTAGAGGGTGAGGCACTTACCACGCTCGTTCTCAACAAGCTTCGCGGAACCTTTACCGTAGTCGCGGTTAAGGCACCCGGTTTTGGCGATAGACGCAAGGAAATGCTTCGCGATATCGCAACCCTTACGGGCGGCGAGGTTGTAACCAGTGAGCTCGGTCTTGAGCTTAAGGATGCATCTGTAGCACAGCTCGGCCGTGCAAGACAGGTTAAGGTTACTAAGGAAAACACCATCATCGTTGACGGTGCGGGTGATAAGAAGGCGATTGCGGACAGAGTTAATCAGATTCGCGCGGCTATTGAAACCACAACGTCGGAATTCGACAAGGAAAAGCTTCTTGAGCGTCTTGCAAAGCTTGCAGGCGGTGTCGCTGTAATTAAGGTTGGCGCGGCTACCGAAGTCGAGATGAAGGAAAAGAAGCTTCGCATAGAGGATGCTCTCAACGCCACCAAGGCGGCGGTTGAAGAGGGTATCGTAGCAGGCGGCGGCGTTGCACTCGTAAACGTTATGGACGCTGTTGAAAAGGTTGTTGACGAGCTTGAGGGTGACGAAAAGACCGGTGCTACCATCGTTCTTAAATCTCTCACCGCTCCTATGAAGCAGATTGCAAACAACGCCGGACTTGACGGATCTGTTATCATATCCAAGATTCGCGAGTCGGGCAAGGTCGGCTATGGCTTCGACGCTTACAACGAGGAATTCTGCGATATGCTTGAGCGCGGTATCGTAGATCCCGCTAAGGTTACTCGCTCCGCACTTCAGAATGCGGCTTCCATCGCATCTACTGTTCTCACCACCGAGTCGGTTGTGTATGACAAGAAGGAAGAGAAGCCCGCAATGCCGCAGGCTCCTTCAATGGACGGAATGTATTAATGAAACAAATCAGCCGCCGCTTTCGGCGGCTGACTTTTTAAGGAAATGGCTTATGTTTGACTATACGAAGGCAGCGTTTAACAAAACCCTGAATGATTTTAAAAAATTTGCATACGCATTCAATGTTTTGGTGCAGATGACGTACATAGGATATCTGGTTTACGCCATATGTGTCGGTGCGGGATTTTTAATCGCGAACATAATACTGATATCCGTATCGGTTGCGTATCTTATTTTCTATGCGCTATACGGTCTTGACGGTGAGAAAAAGCTAACGCGTCGTATTACCAAACGCATATACAAATACTTCAAAATTTTCATCAAGGCGGTGACGCTCGGAGCAACCGTTTACGGTATCTACGTTGCAACCGATAAGGTCGGCTTTGCGACCATCGTTCTGGCGGCAATAACCACAGTTGGTTGGGTAGTTAGCTTCGTCGTTACTCTTATTATCGAATTCTTTATGGCAAAATGGCGCTTTATGATAAGCGCGTTCGAAGCGGACATCAATCGCGTCAAGCGACCGATCGATAAGGTTGGAAACGTTTTTAAGCGAATACGCGGTGAGAGTGTGGAGGAGTCCTCTGAGAATGGCCGCGAGCAAAAGCAGCTTGACGAGCTACGGGATGAATACGTGGAAGAAAAGAAAAAGAAAAAGTTTTTACAACGGGCGGGCAAATAAGCTGATAGGCAAAACAGAGCGAAAACGGCACACGGGGTGCCGCTTTCGCTCTGTTTTGCGTTTAATAAAGACGGTATGCTTATTTTCTGCAAATTGATTTAAATGCACAGTATTCGCAGGGGGCGTCCTTTCCTCCGACGCCGATATTTCCGGCGCACATTCCATCTGCTACCTCGCACACCTTCCGCTCAACCTTGTCAGAAAGTGTCTGCCAGCCCGTGCTGTCGTAAAGCAACTTTTGACTTCGTGCATCCGGCGTTCCGTCCTTTTTGAATTTAACGGGCAGATACTCCTTGTTCATCGCCTCAAGGCTCACGTCGTCGGCAAGCAGCATTCCGCGTCGCTCCTGCTTTTTGCGGATCGCCTTTTCCTGCTCTTCGGGGTCTGCGTGCGGTATCGTAACGTCACTCATATCGGTTTTTACGTAAATTACGCCCGCGGGGATAATTTTGCCGCCATTCCCGACGCCGAGGCGCTTTTTAAACGCAGGGTTGTCACTCTCCACTACCGCCTTGAGATATAGGAACATTTGCAGGTTTCGTCCCTCGTCCAGATCGCTCGGGGAGAAGGTCTTGTTTCCGGTTTTGTAGTCTATGACTCTTACGTAAACGTCCTCGCCGTGCTTATACGTGTCCACTCTGTCTATGCTTCCGTAAACGTTAACGTCTCTTCCGCTCTCGGTTTCAAATCGCGCGGGAGAGGGAAGTGCTTCCGAACCCCTTCCTATTTTAAGCTCGAAAAATTCGGGCACGAAGCTTGACCCCTCAAGCTCGTCGCACAGGCTGTCAACCACCGGTTTTGCCGCATGGGATAGTCTGTCTATAAGAATTTCTGTGCGCTTTGAAGCACCCGTTTCCAAAAGCTCGCCGAGGTATTTTTTTGCGGCTCGCTTAATCATTTGCTCTCTTTCCGCTTCGCCAAGCTGACCTGCGCTCTTTTTGTTTTCGCGCAGTTCTCCGAAAAACGACTCTAAAATTGCGTGTATAAAGCTACCGACGTTTCTTGCGTCGAATTTTGCTTCATCATCCTCCGATAGCTTAAGGTTAAAGCGCAAGAAGTGTGCGAACGGGCATCCTACGTAGGAATCTATACGCGTTTGAGTCAGGGATATTCCATCAGGATACATATCATTTACAACGTCTTGACCAAGGGTAGCGGTAAGATTTGAAATCGGTCGCCTTGAAACCTCGATTTTATCGCCAAGACCTGCCGCGCGAAGCGCCGCCTCAACGCCTGCGTCGTCCATGAATTCCATCGCCATGGCGGGAAAATATATCTTTTCCTCGGCAGGGATATCTCTGATAGCCACCGGTCTCAGCTTTCCGCACATTTCCAGGATTCTGTCTATTACGTCGGCTCTTTCGACTTTTGCAAGAGCTTCGTTTCTCGTTGAATAAAGCAGAGTTACGCTTTCCTTTGCGGTGGCAAACGCGCGCAAGAAGAAGAAAAGCTCTCTTGCATACGCAATGTCGCATTTAGCATCAGTCTTAAGTCCCAGTGCGGAAAGTGCCTCGCGGTCCTTATCCGTAAAATAAGAGCTTTCGCGTGCGGGCGTGGGAAATTCGCCCTGATTTACGCCAATGAGGTAAACGTGCTTTTTGCCCGTAAGTCTTATCATATCCGCCGCACCGATCGTAACCTCGTCGTAATATGCGGGAATTTTTCCGACGTCCATAGCTGAAAATACGGTTTGTAGCAGCATCATAAAGCTACGTGCGTCAACCTCGGAATCACCCAGCACCTCAACGAGTGTGTCGAGGGCGGTGCAGATAATTCCCCATAGACTTCCGTAATCGTCGGCGTCCGCTTCTCCAAGCGAGAGGAGAGTCAGACGTCTTTCCTCTATTTTTTTCTCCAAATCTATACCCGTGAGAAATTTAACGAGGGCCGCCGCCTTTTCTTTTACAGTCTTTGCCGCCGTCATATCATCCTTGAGGGTAACGAGTGGGGCGATGATTTTTTCTCTCGTTTCGTTTATCCTGATTAGTCTCTCGCCCTCGTCAGCCGAGTGTCTGACCGAGTATCCGTCGGGGCTCATATTCCAAAAAACGCCGTCGGTAAATCTTGATTTGTTTATCTGCCACTTTTCAGTATAAAGCTCAAATTCGTCGCACGCATCCGCACTTACACTCAAAAGTCGGCATTTCGCGTATGAAATTACGTCCTCGCGGCGAAATCCTCCGCGCACCGCCTCTGCCGCGGCAAAAATCAGCTTTATCGGCTCGTAGGTAACCACCGGTCTGCGCTTTGAGATAAACGCGGGAATATCAGCCTCCGAAAGCGCCGCGTCGATTATGCCGATATACCTTGCGGTATCACGCGCAATTATTGCGAAATCGGAGAGCTTCTCCCCCTCCATTACACGTCTTTTTATATCGGCGGCAACGAATCTCGACGCTTCGTACGGGTCGCGCGCCTCAAAGATGCGAACGGCGTCTGCGGCATCCTTGCGATATTCTTCATCGAGCTCGCCGAAGCTGCGGAATATCAGCTCGGATACTGCGCGCAGAGTGTTGATACGGTCTGCGCCTTGGGACTCGCTCCTGGCTATTTCCTTTCGCACGCCCCCGAGGTCTGCTATGCGCAGAAGCGACTCCCTCGTATTTTTTATTTCTGTGAACTCAAAGAAATCGTAAAGAAGCCTTGAGCCTACGAGATGCACGGTAACGCTTGCATCCTTGACGAGCTCTGAGAGCACCTTGTACTGCGGCTCGGTAAACGAGGTAAATCCCGTAAGGAATATGTGGGTGTCTTTAAAAAAGCCGGGGTTTTTCTTCAACTTTTCGGCAAGTCGGTCGCACTCGTCGCGGGTGCTGGAGTATTTTTCTACCAGCAGGGAATTGTAAAGCGATAGGATCTTTGATATGTCAGAAAGCTTTGAGCGTAGCCGAGTATTGTCCGCCAGAGCATCACTATCCTCAAGCTCTGCCAGCATTTCGGCATCCGCGGATATGCTTTTCATTTCGGCAACGGCAGCCATAGCCTTTAATACCGCGCCCTGACTGACCTCTCCATCCCGACCGACCATATCCAGCACGGGTGCAAGCTCGGTGAGCGTGCGCCACATTATAAGGGCTTCGCGGGATTTGTCCGCGTATTCACCCGAAAGACCGCCAACGCGTCTGTAAACGGTGTCGGCAAGTCGCGTAAAGTTCGTCACCTCAAAATAGAGGGGTGACCATCTTGGCAGTGTTGGGAGAATATCGCTTTCGGCGACCACCGCCTGTTGCTCCGGGACTATCAGTAAAACGCGCTTTTTTTCATTTACAAGCGTGCGTATTTCTTCCTTGAGCGATTCGTACGCCGAGGAATAAAAACCACCCTCTAAAATCTTAAGCATTCTCCTTCACCTCCCCGAGATACCTTTCGTCAATTTTGTATCCGCGCTTTCTGGAGGAGAGGATGATCTTCTCGCCGTGAGCCTCCAGCTTTTCGCGAAGATAATGGACGTAAACGTTTATAACGCCGGAGTCAGCGTCATCACCCCACACCTCGCGCAGTATCTGCTCGCGTGTGGCGTATTCGCCGCCCCGCTCGATCAGAAGGGCGAGAAGTGCGCTCTCTACCTCGGTGAGCCGTATCGGCTTTCCGTAAAGATACACCCGTTTTCCCTCCGGGGCAAGCCGAAGGATCGGTTGGTCCTTGCCGCAGTTGTTCAAAAGCTTGGCGACCGTGTCAAGAGAAAAAGGAATTTTAAGGTCTGTGTCATCATCCGTGCGGCTCATCGTGACTACCTTTTTCTGCGCGTCGCGAAGTGCTGCGAAATCCGTGTTTACGGTATCGGTATCGACCAATATAAGCAATTCGTCGGCATCGCTTTCCCCTCGCACGACGCTCACGCCGTCCGGCGCAGAAAGCAGAATTTTTGTAAACAGAAAGTTATCCGCGGTATAAACCGCAACCGTCCTTGCCTGCATAACCCATCCTCTTTTCTAATTTATTAGAACCATTTTAACCCGAAAAAATGCAAATGTCAATACAGCAGCAAAAAAATGCCGGCGGAGATGTCAATTTTCGCAATAGAATGGGCAATTTTTGCAATTTTTCACATGCGCGCGTTGTGCTATAATAAATTTAAATAAAATTTAACGTAAGGAGTATTTTTAAAATGAATGACAACATGATCAAGGAGTTATATTCCATAGGTCTTATTCCCGTAATAAAGATCGAGAACGCCGACGATGCGGTTCCGCTCGCAAAGGCACTTATCGACGGTGGACTTCCCGCGGCGGAGATAACCTTCAGAACCGCTGCTGCGGCAGAGGCTATTAAGAATATCACCGATGCATATCCCGATATGCTCGTTGGTGCGGGCACCGTTCTTACGACCGAGCAGGTTGACGCGGCTATCGCGGCGGGCTCTAAATTCCTCGTTTCTCCCGGACTCAACCCCAAGGTTACCTCTTACGCGCTTTCAAAGGGCGTGCCGATGCTCCCCGGTTGCTCTAATCCTTCGGATATCGAGGCGGCACTTGAACTTGGTCTTACTACCGTAAAATTCTTCCCCGCAGAAGCGGCGGGCGGACTCGCTATGCTTAAGGCTATGGCTGCTCCCTACGGTCAGCTTACCTTTATGCCTACCGGCGGAATTAACGCAAATAATCTTCTTGATTACCTCAAGTTTAACAAGATAGTTGCCTGCGGCGGCTCGTTTATGGTAAAGGATGAGCTTATCAAGGAAAAGAAGTGGGATGAAATTACCGCTCTTACGAGAAATGCCGTTAAGACTATGCTGGGCCTCGAATTTTTGCATATGGGTATCAACAACGAGAATTATGAGGAGGCGTCCCGCTCCGCAAAGCTTTTTGAGCTTATGTTCGGTATGCCGCTCCGCGAGGGCTCGAAGTCAATTTTCGCGGGTGAGGCGTTTGAATTTATGACCTCCAAGGGCCCCGGCAGATGCGGCCACATCGCAATCAGAACCAATTTCGTTGACAGAGCAATGGCGTACTTTAAGAGAATGGGCTTTGAGTTCGACGAGTCCACCATTACTCTTGACGAAAAGACGGGCAAGCCGAAGTTCGTTTACTTCAAGGATGAGATCTCCGGCTTCGCAATCCATCTTATTCAGAAATAAAATCACACGGGTGGGCTCTATCCCACCCGTATCTATCGTAAGGAGGTGGTAGCTTGGTTTTTGGCAAGCATATAAATCGCTACTACTTAAAATATTTTCCGATATTATTGCTAGGAATCGTTGCGCTTTTCTTCGTCGATTACTTTCAGCTTGAAATTCCGGAGATATATCAGTCGGTAATAGACGGTATCAACAACGGCACGGTTAAGATTGACGGTGAGGAAGTGCCATTTGACGTAACGTTTCTCTTAGAACGCGTATTCCGTCCTTTTATAGTGATAATAGTTGTTATGGTCATAGGCAGATGTCTCTGGCGTCTTTGCTTTTTCGGCTCGGCGATAAAGGTTGAAACTGCTATCCGCCGCGAAATGTTTGATCACTCAAAGGACCTGTCGCAGCAATACTATCAGGTAAACAAGGTCGGAAACCTGATGTCGCTTTTTACAAACGACCTTGAAACCATCCAGGAATGCTTCGGTGACGGTACGCTGATGCTGGCTGACGCCTTGTTGCTCGGAGTGTTTGCGGTAGCTAAAATGGGCAAAATGGACCTTAAGCTTATGATTTTTGCCCTTATTCCCATGGCGTTGCTTTTCGTCGCTTCCTCTCTCGTCGGCTCGTACATGATGAAAAAATGGGAGGTGCGTCAGGCGGCGTTTTCGGATCTGTCGGACTTTGCGCAGGAGAGCTTCTCGGGCATCGCGGTGATCAAGGCCTTCGTTAAGGAATTCCGCGAGCTTTGGGCGTTCAAAAAGCTCAATGAAAAAAACGAGGATGCCAACATAGAATTCACACGGGCATCCACACTTTTACATATTTGCGTTACTCTATTCGTTGAATCGGTAATTTGTGTAATACTCGGATACGGCGGTTATCTCGTCTACTGCGGCGACTTTACCGCAGGACAGCTCGTTGAGTTTATCAGCTATTTTACGTCAATCGTTTGGCCGGTTATGGCGGTTTCACAGCTTATCGATATGTCCTCGCGCGGCAGAGCTTCGCTTAAAAGAATTTCCGAGCTGCTTGACCATCCCGTCGACGTTAAGGATAAGGAGGGCGTGCGCGACGTTGATTTTATCGGCGGCGATATAGAGTTTAAAAACCTCACCTTCCGTCATCCCGGCGCGGAATACGACGCACTCGTGGACGCCTCATTTAAGATAAACCGAGGCGAAAACGTCGGTCTGATCGGAAAGACAGGCTCGGGAAAAACGACCGTCGTTGATCTCATTCTCCGCATTTACAACGTTCCGGACGGAACTGTGTTCATTGACGGCCACGACGTGAACGATATACCTATTCGCACCGTGCGCCGCTATTCTGCGTATGTTCCGCAGGACAATTTCCTCTTTAGCGACACAATTGAAAACAATATAGCATTTGCTACCGACGGCGGTACCCGTGACGACGTAATACGCGCAGCACAGCTTGCCGACGTGCACGGAAACGTGTCCGAATTTACCGAAGGGTACGACACCGTGCTGGGTGAGAGGGGCGTTACTGTTTCCGGCGGACAGAAGCAGCGTATCTCCATTGCCAGAGCACTTATGAAGGACGCCTCGATACTTATTCTCGACGACTCGGTAAGTGCAGTAGACACAAAAACCGAGAAGGTTATCATAGACAATCTGCGCGAAAACCGCAAGGGAAAAACTACAATTCTTATCGCGCACAGAATCTCCACCGTTGAAAAGATGGATAAGATCATCTTTATTGACGACGGAAGGATCAAAGCCGTCGGATCTCACACGGAGCTTTGCAACTCCTGCCCCGAATACAGAACGATGGTAGAGCTTCAGAAGCTTGAAGAAGAGAGGGGTGAGTGACGTGAAGGAATATTTACCCCTGCTTGTCGTCGGTGCGATAATCGGCGTGCTTACGCTCGTCTTCGTTCTCGCATACGCGCTGATCAAGAACAAAAAGGAAAGCATAGGCTTTGACCGTCAGATGAAGGACGGGGAGATAATGAAGCGGATAATCCCCTATGCAAAGCCTTATATTCCGCATCTCGTAATAGCATTGGTCATTATGCTTATATCGGTCGCGTACGATATAATCTCCCCGCTTCTTGTAAAGCATATAGTCAAGCTGATATCCGAGCCGGGCTTCTCTATGCGCCCGATCATTATAACGGTTATAGTTTACGCTTCGGTGCTGATAATCTCTCTTATATGCACCTATGCGCAGGCGTTGCTTCTTACCTACGTCGGTCAGAAAATGCTCTCCGCGATAAGAGAGGATGCGTTTACTCACATTGAGAGCCTTTCTCACAATCAGCTTAATCATCAGCCGGTCGGCAAGCTCGTCACCAGGGTTACGAACGATACCAACTCGATCTCTATGTTTGTCACGAGCATACTGATGACCATCGCTAAAAATGCGCTCGTCATAGTCGCGACGCTCGTTGCAATGCTTATGATAAACTACGCGTTGACTCTGATGGTGCTTTGCTTCGTTCCGTTCGTCGTGGTATTTACATGGATATTCCGCAAGTTTCTGCGACTTACCTACCGCAAGATCAAGGATAATACCACCGATATAAACACATTCCTCTCCGAAAACCTTTCGGGAATGAAGATAACCCAGATTTTCAACCGTGAGGAGCGCAAACTTGAGGAATTTTGCGAGCGCAACGAGCGGCTCGGCAAGTCAAAGGAGCGGCAGATACTGGTATTCGGCTTTTTCCGCCCCGCCGTTTATATGCTCTATATTTCCTCGGTGCTGTGTCTGCTCTATTTCGGCGCACGCGGAGTCATTAAGGAAACGACGCTTTTCGGTCAGAGCATAACGGGTGATATAATCGTTGCATTTTATATGTACGTGCAGAAGTTCTTTAACCCGATACAGACTCTTGCCGAGCAGTTCAACAGAATACAGGCGGCAATGGCGTCTGCCGAAAAGATACTCACGGTTATGGATATGAAGCCGGAAATAGTGGATTCCCCCGACGCAATAGAGCTCGAATCGGTGCGCGGTGAGATAGAATTCCGCAACGTTTGGTTCGCATATATTGAGGACGAATGGGTGCTGCGCGACGTGTCCTTTAAGGTGGCTGCAGGTGACACGGTTGCCTTCGTCGGCTCAACCGGTTCGGGTAAAACCACTATACTTTCACTGCTTTGCCGCAACTACGATATTCAGCGCGGCGAGATACTCGTCGACGGCATCGACGTTCGGAAAATTAAAATATCATCCCTGCGTCGCCATTTTGGACAAATGCTTCAGGACGTATTTATGTTCTCCGGCACTATCCGTTCGAATATCGTACTTCGCGATGAGTCCATTACCGACGAGGAGGTAGGGCGCGTCTGCGACTACGTCAATGCAAGCCATTTCATAAATAAGCTTCCCGCGGGACTTGACGAGCAGGTCCGCGAGCGCGGCAACAATTTCTCGCAGGGACAGCGCCAGCTTATGTCCTTTGCGCGCACCATAGCGCACCGCCCGTCGGTTATGATACTTGACGAGGCTACTGCAAATATAGATACCGAAACCGAGCTTTTGATTCAGGATTCACTTGAAAAAATTAAGAGCATCGGAACTATGCTCGTCGTGGCGCACAGGCTCTCCACGGTCCAGCACGCCGATAAAATAATTGTGCTTTCCAAGGGCGAGATAATCGAGGAGGGAAATCACTTTGAGCTTCTTGAAAAGCGCGGCAGGTATTACAGCCTTTATATGCTTCAATACAATAAAGAAAAACTCGGAGCAAAGTAGATTTAGGGCGGGGAATTATCCCCGCCTTTTTTCGTTGAAATTGTAAAGATTTTATATATTTTAGATATATCTCTTTACAAAGAGGAAAAAATGTGGTAAAATGCAAAAAGTGAAAGGCGGTGCGTCGTGAGAATAGATAAATTTATTTCGGAGTGCGGACTTGCCTCGCGCAAGGAAACGGCACTCGCGGCAAAGCGCGGACTTCTCCTTGTAGACGGCGTTGCTGAGAGGGACGTCTCGCGGCATATAGATCCGGAGCTTCAACGGGTGACGTTTATGGGGCGTGAGGTGCTCTACCGCAAATATACCTACGTTATGCTCAATAAGCCGGAAGGATACGTCAGCGCAACCGATGATAAAAAGCTACCGTACGTTACCGAGCTTTTGCCCCCGGAACTACGGAAAATGGAGCTTTTTCCCGTCGGTAGACTTGACAGGGATACCGTTGGACTTATGATACTGACAAACGACGGAGTAACCGCTCATACGCTTCTCTCACCGAAGCGGCACGTAAGTAAAACCTATAAATTTGAGTGCGTCGAGCCTCTGCCGCAGAATGCGGAGGATACGTTCTCGGCGGGAATCACTCTCGCTGACGGCTACGAGTGCAAAAGCGCGGTGCTCGTTTGCAACCCCGACCGTCTCGGCGGTTACATTACTCTCACCGAGGGTAAATACCATCAGATAAAGCGCATGGTGGCGTCTTTTCATAACAGAGTCAGCTACCTTGAGCGCGTGACGTTTGCCGATATTCCGCTCGATACCTCTCTTGCACGCGGCGAGTGGAGATACCTTACGGATGTGGAAATAGGCATACTTCTTTCAAAAGCTAAATAATTTTAATGGAGATAAAAATGGACATCTTAAAGACACTGGCAAAGGAATTTAACATCAAAGAGGAGAATGTGAAAAACACCGTCGACCTTATCGACGAGGGTAATACCATCCCCTTTATTTCAAGATACCGTAAGGAGGTTACCGGCAGTCTTGACGACGCTACGCTTCGTGACCTTTACGACAGGCTTCAGTATCTGCGCAAGCTTGAGGAGCGCCGCGCGGAGATATCCTCGCTTATTGAAGCACAGGAGAAGCTCACCCCCGAAATAACCCTCGCGCTTAACAATGCTACTACACTCGTAGAGCTTGAGGATATATACCGTCCCTTCAAGCCGAAGAGAACGACGAGAGCGTCCATCGCAAGAGCAAAGGGACTTGAGCCTCTCGCAAACTACATTATGGAGCAGCGCGACTCTTACGACGTCTCTATCGAGGAGTATGCAAAGGAGTTTATCTCTACCGAGGAGGGTAAAGAGGTTCCCGATGCTGCAGCGGCGCTTCAGGGCGCGTCCGATATCATTGCCGAGGACGTTTCTAACAACGCCGAGATAAGAAAAATGCTTCGTGAATTCACCGTAAGCTACGGCTCTATTACCACGAAGGCGGCTAAGGACGAGCCCTCCGTTTATGAAAATTATTATGAGTTCTCCGAGCCGATCAAGAAGCTTAAGGGCCACAGAGTCCTTGCTATCAACAGAGGTGAAAAGGAGGATTTCCTTAAGGTCAGCGTAACCCTTCCTGAGGAGGACGGAGTTGCACAGCTCGTATCCCGTGTTGTAACAAACAAGGATTCCGCCGCGCTTCCTTACATTATGGCAACCTTGAAGGACGCATATAACCGTCTTCTTTTCCCGGCGATTGAGAGGGAAGTGAGAACCTCACTCTTTGACGAAGCCTCCGAGGGCGCGCTTAAGGTGTTTGCGGAGAATCTTCGTAACCTTTTGCTCGTTTCTCCTATCAAGGGTAAAACCGTTCTCGGCTACGACCCCGGCTACGGTCACGGCTGTAAGCTTGCGGTGGTTGATAAAACCGGTAAGGTTATGGATACTGCGGTTATATATCCGTTCCGCAATAAAGACAGAGTAAACGAGGAGGATCTTGAAAGATCCAAGGCAATAGTTTTGAAGCTTATTCGCAAAAACAACGTTGACGTAATTTCCATCGGAAACGGCACCGCCTCCCGTGAGTCGGAAAAATTTATAGCCGAGCGAGTTCTTCGTGACCCCACCTGCCCGACGGGCGTTAAATACACCATTGTAAGCGAGGCGGGTGCATCGGTTTATTCCGCATCGAAGCTTGCTACCGAGGAGTTCCCGGACTTTGACGTAATGCAGAGAAGTGCTATATCAATCGCGCGTCGCCTGCAGGACCCCCTTGCCGAGCTGGTTAAAATTGAGCCCAAGGCTATCGGTGTCGGTCAGTATCAGCACGATATGAAGCAGGCGCGTCTTACCGAGGCTCTCGGCGGAGTCGTCGAGGATTGCGTAAACGGTGTCGGCGTCGACATCAATACCGCATCATACTCCCTTCTTTCCTATGTGTCGGGTATCAATCTCGCCGCGGCAAAGAATATCGTCGCTTACCGCGAGGAGTACGGTGAGTTTAAAACCAGAAAGCAGATTCTTAAAGTGCCGAAAATAGGCGAAAAGGCGTTTACGCAGTGCGCCGGATTCCTTCGCATACCCGGCGCAAAGGAGGTCTTTGACTCCACCGGTGTTCACCCCGAGTCATACGCTATCGCAGAGGAGCTGCTCCATCGCTTCGGCTTTACAACTGACGACGTAAGGAATAGCAACCTCGTTCTTCTTCGCTTCAAGGTCAACCAGTACGGCCTTGCAAAGCTTGCCCGCGAGCTTGGATGCGGAGAGCCCACACTTGAGGATATAATCGGCGAGCTTGAAAAGCCCGGCAGAGATATTCGAGACGATGCTCCCGCGCCCATTCTGTCCACCGAAGTGCTTGACATTAAGGATCTGAAGCCCGATATGCTTCTTAAGGGTACTGTAAGAAACGTCGTTGACTTCGGCTGCTTCGTTGATATCGGCGTTCATCACGACGGACTTCTTCACATATCCGCAATGAGCGACAGATATATCAAGCACCCATCCGAGCTCTTTAAGACGGGTGACGTCATTGAGGTCAGAATCAAGGACGTTGACGTTGCAAAGCACAGAATATCCCTTACCCGTAAGGGCATGGGCGATCCACACAAATAATATGTTCGGTTACGTAAAGCCGGTTAAGGAGGAGCTGCTCGTCAAGGAGTACGAGTTCTACCGTGCCACCTATTGCGGCATTTGCCGCGCTATGAAAAAGCACACGGGTGCGCTCTCTAATGCAACCTTGAGCTATGACAGCGTGCTTCTCGCGCTCGTTCGTATGCTATACGTTCCCGACTCTGAAATATCGGCAAGCAAGCGCCGCTGCATCGCCCACCCGACGAAGCGCCGCCCCATGCTTGACGAAAACGCGGCAATTGAATATACCGCCCGTGCGTTTGCCATACTCACTTATCATAAGCTGCTTGACGACCTTGCTGATCGCGACGTGCGCGCAAGATTTATGAAGGTGAGCGCAAGGCCCATCGTAGCCTCCGGCGCTAAACGTGCGAACATGCCCGACGTCGCCGACGTTATATCCTCTCATCTTGCAAAGATTGGTGAGCTTGAAAGACAAGGGATGGCAAGCGTTGACGGGCCCGCCGACATTTTCGGCAAGCTTCTCGGTGCGGTTTTTTCACACGGGCTTGATGGTGACGGGACTATCATCCTTCGCGAGTTTGGCTACCGACTCGGCAGATTTATCTACGCGGCGGATGCGGCGGAGGATTACGACCGAGACAGAAAAAGCGGTAAATATAACCCCTATGTGCTACTTTACGGCGGGGCAGATCTTACCGATGAAAACAAGCAATCCATAAGGCGCGCTCTTATTCTTGAATGCAAGGGGATGGAGGCTGCGGTTAATCTTATGCCATTTGGCGAAAGACACACTATCGAAAATATAGTGAAAAATATAATATATTTGGGACTCGTAAAAAGAATTGACTTTCTTGAGAAAAAAACAAGTGAAGAAAGGGAAAAGCAGTGAAGGATCCTTACGTAGTACTTGGCGTACCGCCTAACGCGACCGACGACGAGGTTAAAAGTGCATATCGTGAGCTTGCGCGCAAATATCACCCCGACAATTACTCGGACGATAATCCCCTTAAAGAACTTGCAGAGGATAAAATGCAAGAGATAAACGCCGCATATGATGAAATTCAGAAAATGCGCGCGAATAAGGGGAAGAACAATAGCTCGTCGGGCAACAGCTATACCGGCGGCTCAAGCACGTATGCGGAAATAAGAAGAAAGATAAATAACCGCCGCTTTGCCGAAGCGGAGCGAGAGCTTTTTGCAATTCCGGATTCCGCCCGCGGTGCTGAATGGCACTATCTTTTGAGCATCGTTCTCATGGGCAGAAACTGTATAAACGATGCCATGCGCGAGCTTGAGATCGCTTGCAGCATGGACCCCTCAAACCTTGAATATCAGCGCGCAAAGGAAATGTTCAACAACGCCGCATCCGGCTATGGCAGTACCTATTATTATGGCGCACGCCCCCGTTCATCGCATAGCGATGCCTGTGACTGCTGTGCAAACCTTATCTGTATGGACTGCCTTTGCGAATGTCTGGGCGGTGACCTCATCCGCTGCATATGAGAACAACTAAAAAAATCACCTTGAGTGCTATGGTCGTCGCTCTCGGTGCGGCTTTGATGGCTATTGGCGGCGTAGTGGACGTTTTTGACCTCTCGGCATGCGCGCTCGCATCCCTTCTCATTGCATTCGTGTATATTGAGATTGGCTCACCGTACACCTATCTTGTATGGATATGCACCACGCTTGCGACCTTTATAATGTTTTCGGGCAGCGTGATATGGATCGAGTATTTTGCCGTATTCGGCATCTATCCGATACTGAAAGCGTATATCGAGCGTACACCGCGATTTTTATGGATTCCCATAAAGCTCGTATACGTTAACGCGATAATATGGCTGCTCTTTCTCGCCTCGGAGCTGTTTTTACACGAGGACTTCTGGGGCACGGACAAGCTGCTCGTGAAGATCGCTATCTACGCCCTTCTTAACGTAGCGTTCATTCTTTACGATATATTTATAACGGTGCTTATCAGATTTTATTTTGAGAAGCTCCGACACAGATTTAAAAACTTTTTGAAGTAGGATTAAAATGACAAAGGTTGGATTTATATCACTCGGCTGCTCAAAGAATCTCGTTGACACCGAGGTTATGCTTCGCAAGCTTCACGACGCGGGCTTTGAGATAACTCCCGAGGAGAGCGAAGCGGAGATAATTATAATAAACACCTGCGGCTTTATCGAAAGCGCAAAGCAGGAATCCATAGACAATATCCTTGACGCCGCACAGCTGAAGGAATGGGGCAAATGCCGCCATATAATTGCCACGGGGTGCCTCGTCGAGCGTTATAGGGAAGAGGTAATGCGCGAGATGAGCGAGGTTGACGCCCTCGTCGGTGTCGGCAGCATTGACGATATAGTCGAAGCCTGCCGCGCTGTTATGCGCGGTGAAAAATACACCTCGTTCAAGGATAAAAACACTTCAACTCTCGGCGGTGACAGAATACTTACCACCGACGACTATACCGCTTATCTCAAAATTGCGGAGGGATGCGATAATCTCTGCACCTATTGCGCTATTCCCCTTATCCGCGGTAAGCTCCGCAGCCGTAAGGTAGAGGATATAGTAAAAGAAGCACAGGACCTTGAAGCACTCGGTGTCAAGGAATTAAACCTTATAGCGCAGGACACCTCGCGCTACGGTCTTGACCTTTATGGTGTGTATAGCCTTGCCCGTCTTGTTCGCGAGATAACCCGTGCGACGAATATCCCCTGGATTCGCCTGCTTTACTGCTATCCCGATAAAATTACGGACGAGCTTATAGCGGAGCTTCGGGATAACCCACGCCTCGTGAAATATATGGATATTCCAATTCAGCATATATCCAACTCCGTGCTTGCCCGTATGAACAGGCACGGCGGATCCGACCTTATTTGTGAGGTCGTGGCAAAGCTTCGCCGCGAGGTGCCGGACATAGTCCTGCGAACTACCGCTATGGTCGGCTTTCCCGGTGAGAGTGAGGAGGACTTCACTGAGTTCTGTGAGTTTATAAAGGAAGCTCGCTTTGACCGCTTCGGCGCATTCACCTACTCGGATGAGGAGGGAACGGCGGCAGCACTTCTCGACGGCAAGATCGACGAGCAAACAAAACAGGATAGATACGATATCCTCATGCAGACCCAGCTCACCGTTACTGATGAGTTGAATGCTGAAAAGATCGGCAAAACCTACACCGTTCTGACCGAAGGATTTGACACGGTGGCTGAGGTTTACTACGGCCGCTCTTATCAGGACGCACCTGACGTTGATGGCAGAGTCTACTTTAAGTCAAATACCAAGGTCGCCGCGGGCGAGTTCGTGACCGTCAAAATCACGGAAGCGCTTGATTACGATCTTGTCGGAATAAGAATTTAATAAGGATGGGCAAATAAAATGAAAAAAGCTTCAATGAACGTTCCAAACACACTCTCAATCATTCGCGTTCTTCTCGTTCCCGCATTCGTTGCAACACTGCTCTTTATGCGAGATATTGAGATATGGGGACTTATCGTTCCCGCTATCGTATATGCGCTCACCGCGCTTACCGATATGCTCGATGGCAAAATCGCAAGAAAATACAACCTCGTAACCGATTTCGGTAAGTTCATCGACCCCCTTGCAGATAAGTTTATGGTGCTTTCCTCTATGATAACCATACTCGTATGGATGATTCTTGAGGGCAATACCACCCTCGCGCTCGTTTTCGTTTGGGTTGTGCTTATCATTCTTCTTCGCGAGCTTGGCGTTACCAGCCTCAGACTCGTCGTTGCCGGCAAAAGCGGCATCGTCGTTGCGGCAAGCATGCTCGGCAAAATTAAGACCGTATCCCAGATGGTCGGCACAGTTGTGCTTATCGTCGAGCCCCTTATTCCTTACTTCAAGGATAATCACATTCTTTCCTACGTAATGATGGGCATTATGGCGTTCACAACGCTCTTCTCGGGTATTGATTACCTCAGAGCGTATATGCCTCATATAGACTCAAATAAATAAAATTACAAGGGACGCGGAAAACTCCGCGTCCCTTGCTTTTTTGAAAAATAAAGTAAAGTATTTACTTTTTTAACAAAGTGTGCTAGAATGTGGCTATGATACAAATTCGTTTTTGGGAGGACAAAAATGAAAATTAGGAAAATAAGCGGAATCGTTTTATCGTTAGCATTAGCGATTGCAACGCTGCTTACGCTTTCGTCTTGTATGAAGGAAGAGGATTATTATACAAAGACGGACGTTGACTCTTTCGTTGCCGAGCTGCAAGCGGCGCTGGCGACCAAGGAAAGCCAGATGAACGCGGCGATAGACGCGTTAAAAGCGGACTACGGCACTAAAATATCCGCGCTGGAAACCGAAAACGAAGCTAGAAAAAGCGAGATAAGCGAGCTGACCGCTACGTATAACGCTAAAGTAGAAGCGCTTGAAAAGGCAGACGCGGACAACGCCGCAGCAATACTTGCGCTTCAAGCAGAAGCTGCAACAGCTTTGGGCAAGCTTGAAAATAAAATTTCTCAAAACGAAGCAAAAATAGCTTCACTTGAAGCAGAGTTAGACACCGAGATTTCAACCGTGCGTGCTGAATTTAATACAAAGGTAGCTAATATAAACGAACTCATTTCGGCTCTTGAAACCGAGAATCTCAGCAATAAAGAAAGAATTGAAATTCTTGAAGCGCAGATAACCGCGCTTCTCTCTATCCATCAGCATACATTTTACGGAGCGTGGACAGAGTATGTTATAACCGATAAGGCAAACTGTGAGAATCGCCTTTATTACAGAACCTGTTCGGAGTGCGGTGTTTTGGAATTCAAAAAAGGTGATTACGACGATCATCAATTTGACACAGTTACTGTCGAACCTACGTGCGCATCTCAGGGTTACGATCACAATACGTGTCTGCTTTGCGGATTTGAGGAAAAGGATAATTTTAAAGCCGCTACTTCTAATCATACGCAGGGAGAGGAGTACAGGTGTAGTGTTTGCGGATCCTATGTGCCGATTTTCGTAGCAAAAGATGTTTTGTATGATATGTATAAGGTCACAGTCAACACCCCGGACGATTACGAAGTTGTCAGCCGGATTAAAACCGATGACGGTACCTTCGCTGTAACATGGCAGGCCAACAATACGGATAACGTGAAGCTTAATCAGCCCGAGAACGAAAAGGTAAAGGTTGAAATAACCCCCAAAAAGACCAAAGACGTATCATATACCCTTACTGCCACTATCGCAGACTCTAATGGCGCTACTGTACAGGTTTCCTTCGACCTCGTAATCCCATATAACAACCTTGGAAACTACAAGCTTGACGTTGGTGTCGCTTACAAATATTATATTAGTCACGTTGGCCTTGATAAGGTGCTGTTCTTCAATGGTAAGATGGATGGCGATTATCTCGGCGTTACAGAGGATCCCGCGCTTGCTCCCGACGTGTTTGTTGAGGAAGCAGAGGGTGGTGTTAGATTCTACTTTATGGAC
>JAGCJI010000072.1 GCA_017648085.1 Clostridia bacterium
AGGGATTGTCCTTACTAAAAACTATCTTTTTACAACCCCTCCGTCACGGCGTTGCCGTGCCACCTCCCCTTGCACAGAGGGAGGCTTTGATTTAATCCCGCCTGGGCGGGGTTTGCGTAATAATTGCATGGCTGATAGTCCAATCTAAAACGCACTTGTGCGTAGCCAGTAACATTTAGGGTTTTACCCGAAACTGAAATACCAGCCGCTTTTCACGGGTGGATTTTTATTGCCGTGTGAAGTCAATATATCATAAATTCGGTGATATCCACCGTATCGCCAAGGGGCAGGGAATACACACCTACCGTTTTCGGTGCTTTGCCGAAGATGCTTTTTATCGCCAGAGCATAGTAGTAAAGCTGGAGCTTGTGCTTTTCGGCAAGCTTTTTGCGCGCAAGCTTTTTGTCCTTAAGCTCCTCTTTTGTAAGACGGTCGGTTTTGTAGTCGATCAGGTGGAAATCGCCGTTAGCGTCCACCGTTATGCAGTCTATAACGCCCTGCAAGAGCACCTCGCGCCCTGCATACGCTGCTCTCTTTTCCTCGTCCCCCGTAAAAAGCACCGCCGGCAGCATTACGCTGAATCTGAACTCGCGTAGCAGCTTCTTTGCCTCTCGCATTTCCTTAAAGAGCGGCGAGGATAAAAACAGCTCAAGCTCGAAAATTCTGACACGCCCTGCGTTATCCTTTGAAATAAACTCTTCGTCCACAAGTCGCGAAAGCTCCCTTTGAACGCCGGTCCCGATGAGCTTTTCCATATCGAAAAACTGAAGAAAGTTGTGTGTCGCGATGCCGCGAAGCGCACTCTCGCGCTCCGACGTGCCGGTGATAAAGGAGGGGAGCTTTCCAAAAACGTGGGATTCGTTCATCTCGTCCTCGGGAAAGAGGATCATTTCCCCATCCTCATCCTCGTCAAGCACCGTGGGTGAGAGCTTTGAAATTGACATTTTTTCGGGAAGGGTGGAAAGGTGTTTGTCGGGGTATTTATAGGCAAATCTTTCTGTGAGAATGCAGGTGATGGGAGTGCCATCCCGCTTCTCTTTTGGTCTGTGTTCCGTAGTGTCTTCGCTCTCGGCACTGCCCTCGGCATCCACGTCGCCCCAACTCACGTCAGCCTCGGCATTGGTCGCGTAAAGCACGTCGATAAAGCTTTTTGTGTCGGTGAGGGTGTAGGGGCTGACGTGCAGCTTGCGCAGCCTTGCCGCCTCCTCGTAATCATCCCTCGATTTGACGTTCGGTGCGCCCGTGATATAAAGGCGCTCTCGCGCACGGGTGAGCGCGACGTAGTAAACGCGCAATTCTTCCTCGACGCTCCGTTCTACGTTTCTGTCGATTACAACGTTGTATACCGGACTTTCCACAAGAGCGAGTCCGCCGGGGACTCTGGTTCGCATCGCCGGGCCCATCTCGTCGGAATAGACTACTCTTGCGGTGCGCCCTCTTGCCGAAACGAGAGACGTCGCCGCATCGGCGAGAAAGACGACGGGGAATTCAAGGCCCTTGGATTTGTGTACGGTAATTATGGAAACGGCATCCTCGTCCTCTCGCTCCTTGCCGGATGAGAATTCCGCACCCGAATTTATGACCGTATTCACGTAGTTTATGAAGCTGTAAAGTCCCTCGAGAGAGGAGGATTCAAACTTGCGCGCGTAGTTATAAAGGAGCATAAGGTTTTCCTCACATCCTGCGCGAGAAGCAAGTGCAAGGATTCCGGTTTCGTTGTAAAGGCGCATAATAAGCGCGTCGACCTTTACTCCCTCGGCGATCGCGCGGTATTTGTTTATCGCGCGGACGAAGGTCTTTCCCTTTTCAAAATCGGGTTTTTCCTCAAGATACGCACGTAGGGATTCCCATACGGTTGCCCCACCCCCGTGTTGCTTTATAAGGTAAAGCTCGTCTGCGGTGAAATTGTAAAGTGGGGAGAGCATGACGCCCGTGAGATACACATCACGCCTTGGGTTATCTATGGCGTTCAGAAGGCATAAGACGAGCTGTATTTCGGAATTGAAGAAGAAGTTTTTGTTATCCGGCACTCTCGCCTTTATCCCCACTTTTGCAAGTGCTTCGGAATAAATTTCGCTACGCGAGGCGTCCTTGCGCAGTATTATCGCTATGTCGCGCGGGCGGATCGGCTCGCCGGAGTTGAGCTTTTCGCCGTTTAGAAGCTCCTTGATTTTTTCTGCTACCCATATCGGTGGTAGCGCGGACGACTTCTCCTCCTCGGAGTCCTCCGACACGTCGCTTTTTGCAAAAAGGCAAACCTCCGGTGCTCTTGGTGTGGCGTCGCCGCCGCTTTTTGCAAATTCAAGCTTGTCCTCGCTCACGTAGCCGATGGCTTCCTTCGTCAAGGTAAACATTGGGTCGAAAATATCGTTAACAAAGTCCACGATGCTCTTATCGCATCGGAAATTCTTTGACATAAATATGCTTGCCGAGCTCTGCTCTTTTTCTTTTTCAAGCGGCGGAAACGCCGCCTTCATATCGGCAAAAATATCCGGGCGCGCACTTCTGAAGCCGTAAATTGATTGCTTGATATCACCGACCATAAATCTGTTTGTGGGTCCGGATACGGCATCGAAGATCTTGTTTTGCAGGGAGTTGACGTCCTGATACTCGTCAATATATACCGAGCTGTATTGCTCCTTTAGGGAATAAGCAAGCTCCGTGAGGCTTCCGTCGCTGTTGTAAAGGCTTTGATATGTCAGCCTTTCTATATCGGAGTATTCAAGTATTCCGCGCTGTCTTTTTTCTTCAAAGTATACTGCGTCAAACCTTTCGATAAAGGCAGCCAGGGTGGAAAGGTGCGCGTAAAGCTCTGACAGATGTGCGCGCCACTCCTCATGCGAGTAGGTGAAATATCTCTCCCTGCACCTTTTAAGTGCCGCCTTCAGCTTATCTCTTGCGGCGGCAAAAAGCAGGTGGTTATCGGTTTTTTCTTTGACACGGGGTAGCGGTGGGAAGTCGTACAAAAGGGCGTTTTGCATCTCCCCGTAGGTTTTTGCGCGGCAGATTTTGGAAAGAAGCGACTCCTCGTCCGCCATTATGCCGAGATATTCAAACTCCACGCCCGCATTCTCTCGGATTTTAGCATAAAGAGCGGTGAAATGCTCTGCTGCCGTCTTGGTTGCCTTGATGGCCCACGCGCCGAATTTGTTTTCCTCGGGGGCGAGGTCTATCGCTCCGTAAATTGCATTGGCAAATCCGCGGAATACGCCTGCGCCCGCCTCGTCACTCTTCGAGCGCTCGTAAAGCATTTCAAAGATCTCCTCAAGCGCGTCGTCGCTCTTTACGCCCGTCAGTGCTGCCGCAAGCTCAAAGAACGCCTCGGCAGTTATCTCGGTAAGCTCTCCGTTATACGCCGCCTCTATCAGTGCGGACCATACCGAGTGGGAAAGTATCTTCGCTTCGATTGGGTCGGCAATGCGATAACGGGGGGAGATGCCGAATTTTTCGGCGGTTTGCTTCAATATGTCGTTGCAAAAAGAGTCTATCGTAGAGATTCTTGCCCCGGGGAGCATATACAGCTGATGCTCAAGGCGTGTGTCGTCCTTGTTTTCGAGAAGCTTCGCTTTGACTGCCGCCGTAATGCGCTCGCGCATCTCGCGCACAGCCGCGTTGGTAAAGGTAACTATAAGCATGCGGCTTATATCCTCGGGGGACGTGGGGTCGGTCAAGGAACGGATTATACGCTCCGTAAGCGTTGCCGTTTTTCCCGATCCCGCCGCCGCAGAAACAAGCAGAGTTCTGTCGCGCGTTTCTATCGCGGAGAGCTGCTCCGTTGTATAATTTCTTTTTGCCATTTTTCTCTCCGAAATTTAGAATTTATTCCGTGGGTGTGTCAAACTGCTTTATCGGCTTTATTGCGAGTCCGTCGGGGTACTCTCTTATCTCCCCGAGCGCAAAGAAGCCCTTGTCGTCAAACAATGCGACACGCTCCCCGACCTCGCCGCAAAAATCGATTTTCCTTAAATACACCTCTGCGCCTGCGCGCCCAAGCTTTCCAAAGAAGGGGGGGAGGATGCATTTTTTCTTGTTTTGAAAGACGGTTTCGGTCGGTAATAGATATCTTTGGCGTTCGGACTCCGAGAGCGGCTCAAGCGTGTCAAGAGATACCGCTTCGGAAACCGTAAAGCCGGATGCTTCAAGCCGCATAAGTGCCTTCATAGTGCCGCCGCAACCAAGCTTTTTGCCTATATCCGCGCACAGAGTGCGAATGTAAGTTCCCTTCGAGCAATGCACGTCAAGCTCGTATTCACGCTCGCTCTTTTTTCTTGCATCAATTCCGTAAACCGTTATGCGCCGTGGCTCTCGTTCTATAATTTCGCCCTCGCGCGCCATATCACACAGCTTTTTGCCACCCACCTTGATTGCGGAATACATAGGTGGGATCTGATCCGACTCGCCGAGCATCGACTCTATCGCGGCAAATACATCATTTTCCGAGGGGATAATGTTGGAGGTGGATATTACGTTGCCCGTAACGTCCTCGGTATCCGTTTCCACTCCTAGCAGCAGGGTGGCTCTGTAATGCTTATCGGAGGTGAGCATATATTCGCTCGCCTTTACCGCGCGACCTATCAGGACCGGCAAAACTCCCGTCGCCATAGGGTCAAGAGTGCCGGTGTGCCCCGCCTTTTTAACCCCGAAGAGTCGGCGTATGCGCGCGACCACGGCAAAGGAGGACATCCCCTCGCTTTTGTTGATTATAATAACGCCATCCTTCATACAGACCTCCGGAGAGTAGTTCTTTTTTCATATTTTACCATAAATAAAAAAATATTTCAAGAAAAAGCGGGGATTTCGTTAAATTTCAATTATACTCACCGCCAGCCGAAAAAATTCTGACAGTTTATCGCAAAATGCGGCGTATATCCACCCGTATCCGCACCCTTTTTTCTAAAATGATCGCAAGCGACAAAATACCTCCGCGCACTGCGACGTTTTTTTCGTTTTTGGGATGCTATAATCGGTATATCAATTATTGATAAGGAGTTTTATCGGTGGAAACTAAAAACAGCGAAAGAGTTGGTTTTTTCGACGGTCTTGGACTTATGATACGTGAGGAGATAACCAAAAGAAAACGAAACTCAACAGCCCTGCTTTTTGACGCTATCGTGTTCGTCGTGGCGTTTTTGTTTTCGGGGTGTCATTTGGCGTTTGGAGCGTATCCGCTCGGCATAGCGTTCGTTGCTGTGCTGCCGCGCGGAGTCTGGATCGCACTTATCGGGGCGGTGTTCGGCTCGCTTTCTATCGGGCGGACGGGACTAATTCACGCGATAATATCCGTGATAGTCGTTTTTTTGCGAATTATTATATCGGGTAGCGACCGAAAGGGCGAGGTGCGCAGCTTTGGCGAGCCGCTCGTGTTGCGCGTATCAGCCGCCGCAATAGGCGCGTTCGTCGGCGCGGTCTACGAAATACTGCTCGGCGGCTTTGCAATGAGAAATATTTTATTTGGTACGGCATCGGTGCTTCTCTCGTCGGCGTTCACCTTTGCCTTTGCGGGCATTTTCGACGGGGCGATATCCCTTTCGGATTTTCTCGGCGGACGGCGCGGAGTACTTACCGGAGTAAAGGGGGAAAAGCGGCGTTTCGACGTATATCTTTTTGAAGCGACGTTTTTGCTCTTCGTTTTTCTTCTATCCGTTTCACTTAAAAGGTACAACCTTTTCGGCGTTTCATTCGCATATATGTTTGCCAGCGCCATAACTCTTACGGTTGCGCGCCGCTTCGGCGCGGTGCGCGGAATGGCAATAGGCTTTGCATCAACCGTTGCCGTATCCGGTGCGTACACCGTGGCGTTCAGCCTGGTTGGACTTGGCGCGGGCGCGCTTTTTGGGCTTGGAATCCCTTACGCATTAGTAGCCGGCGGCGCGTTGCTCTCTCTTTGGATTATGTATACGGGGGGCACGATGGGACTGCTTTCGGTTTTCCCGGAATATCTTACCGGCGCGCTTCTGTCCGTACCCGTGTTACGAAAGCTCTCACCTGAGGAGGAGAGCGTAACCGAGGTGGACTTGTCGAGAGAGGCGAGAGATATGGTATCCTCTGCCGCTCTTTCCTATCGCGGTGCAAGGGGAGGCGAGGCGTCAAAAATAGCCGAGGTGCTTATCTCCCTCGCAACCCCTCTTAAAAAACTCGGTGAGGGTGAGGGCAGTGCACCGCGTGAGGAGTATCTCAGCACGGTAATAAACGCCTTGAAGGCGGAATGCACGAGCTGTCCGTTTTACGCGGACTGTATGAACGTAACCCCTGCCCCGTGCGTCGAAAATGTGGAGGACATCGTAACGAAGCTCATGCGTGGAGAGGCACTTTTTGCAACGGATACCCACACCCTGCCGCGCTACTGCAAGAATAAAGAGGGACTTTTTCGGAGGATAAGCGACGCGGTCGGTGCGATGGAGCTTGAATATGCAAAGCGCAAGAGGATGGAGGCTGTTGCTGAAGAATACGAGCTTATATCCCGTCTTATAAGCGAGGCGTCGGAGAAATCGGAAAAGGAAAGATATTATAACAAAAGGGTGAGCGAGGATATTCTGCCCGCGCTTGAGCGACAGGGACTTTACAACGCCTCGGTAAAGGTTTTCGGCGAGCGGAAAAAGCATTTTATAATCGCCGCCGAAGATAAGGACGGCAAAAAAATCAGCTCACCGGAGTTGCTACGGGATATAGAGGAGTGTGCAAAATGCAAGCTTTCCAACGCGGAATTTTACCGCCGAGGCGACGTTGCGCTCCTTGAATGTGATGCCGCGGCAAGATATACCGTGGAGTTTGCCACCGCAGGCAAGGCGTCCCCGGGCGAAAGCGTTTCCGGTGACACGGCTGTGTCCTTTTCGGATAACGACGGCAGATTTTACGCCCTTATTTCCGACGGTATGGGCACGGGAGAGGAGGCGCATAGGTACTCGACCTTTACGGCGGACTTTCTGTCGCGCGCCCTGACTGTGCCCACTACGAAAACGACGGCACTCCACCTGCTTAATCGCACGGTGAGAAGCAAAAACGAGGAATGTGCGGTCACGGTGGACCTTTTTGAGCTTGACCTGTTAAACGGCGAGGCGACCTTTTTCAAATGCGGTGCCGCGCCCTCTTACGTAAAGCGCGACGGCTCGATTTTCCGTCTGCGCTCGGAGACTGCGCCGCTGGGAATTACGAAGAACATCGATGCGGAGAAGATCCGCGTTGAAATAAAAAGCGGCGACTACGTCGTAATGCTTTCGGACGGAATAAGTCAAAGCACCGAGGATGCTACCTGGCTGCTTGAATTCCTTAACAAAACACACCCGGCAAGCCTTTCGGACTATGCCGAAAAAATTCTCGCCCTCGCCGAGAAAAACGTGAAGGGGCGTGACGATATGAGCGTAGCGGTGGTGAGAATACAAGCAGTGTAAAAAAACGGAGTCGGCAGGTAGAGAACCGGCTCCGCTTTTAAATTAAATCCGACTTTGGCGGAATAA
>JAGCJI010000073.1 GCA_017648085.1 Clostridia bacterium
AGGGATTGTCCTTACTAAAAACTATCTTTTTACAACCCCTCCGTCACGGCGTTGCCGTGCCACCTCCCCTTGCACAGAGGGAGGCTTTGATTTAATCCCACTTGGGCGGGGTTTGCGTAATAATTGCATGGCTGACAGGCCAATAAAAAACGCACTTGTGCGTCGCCAGTAACATTTAGGGTTTTACCCGAAACTGAAATACCACCCGTTTTTTTATTATATATTTTATATATAAAATATTAAAAATCGCTTGACTTATGCAGGGTTTGGTGATATAGTATATTTGGTGAAAGTTGGACTTTTAACCAATCACGTTTATTATAGTTATTAATATGGAAGGAGAGATTTGCCAAAGGGCAAATCGGGAATTCGGTTTGAATAAAAACAGTAAAGCTGAAGTCCGTGGACTTCCGACGGTAGACGAGCTTCGCGCTACGCTCCAGTCAAATGACGGTTCTGCGGCGAGAGATAGGCTTTCCCTTCTCTTTGATGCAAAAACCTTCGTTGAGCTGAACGCCTACGCGAAACGTGGCTTTTCGGATTTTCTTACTACGGATGCTGCAAATGAATTTGAGGGTGTTATCACCGGCTACGGCGCGGTTGACGGCAAGCTTGTTTTTGCATTTGCACAGGACTCCACCAGAATGGGCGGAGTTATTGATGAGCGCCACGCCAAGAAAATATGCGACCTTTATAAGCTCGCAATCTCAAACGGCGCACCGGTAATCGGAATATTTGATTCCTGCGGAACGGACGTATTCCTCGGAACGAGCGGTATTGCCGCGTACGGAAAAATCATGTCCGCAGTTGCGGAGGCATCGGGAACAATACCGCAGATTGCTTACGTATCGGGTAACTGCATCGGAACGGCAGCCGCTATTGCCGCTATGTTTGATTTTGTAATTAAGGAGGATGCGGCATCCTTCTACGTTTCCGCTCCACATATCAGCGGTGTAGAAAATGCACAGAGCGTCACCGTTACGTACGAGGCAGATACGACACAGTGTATGGCTTATACACGCCGCCTTGTATCCTTCTTGCCCGATAATTCGTCGCTTGGAGTAATCGTTAGCGAATGCTCGGATAATCTAAACAAAAAGCTTGGTGAGCTTGATTTTGCCGGCGATGCACTTGCCGCAATATCTGCTATTGCCGACAACAACGTTTATTACGAGATCGGTGCCGCCTTCGAGCCTGCAGTATCAACCGTATTTACCACCGTCGGCGGTGTAAAATGCGGTGTAATCGGAACTTCCTACTCGATTGATGAGGGTAGAATTTCCCCCTCAGTAGCCAGAAAAATCACAAAATTCGTTAACTTCTGCAACGCGTTTTCCATCCCCGTGGTAACGCTCGTTGATTCACTCGGTCTTTCTACCTCGGCTGAAAGCGAGAGCGCATATTTTGCACCCGAGCTTGCACGTTTGGCGCACGCGTATTGCAACGCCAAAGTACCGAAGATAACCGTTATCCTCGGTCACGCAGTGGGAGCAGCCTTCGCCATTCTCGGTTCGAAGGCACTCGGTGCAGACCTTGTATATTGCACAGACAAATCCGAGGTTGGTGCGCTTTCAGCGGACAGCGGAGTTGCATTTGCTTGGGATAAGCATATAACCCTTAAGAAAACGCGTGAAGCACTTGTAGCTGAATGGCGTGCAAACGTTTCCTCCCCCGCTGTTGCGGCGGCGAGTGGCGAAATCGACGATATTATCAGCATAAATGAACTTCGCGCAAGAATCTGCTCTGCCCTGCTTATGCTTGCCGCAAAAGGCACGGTTAAATTAAACGGCAGAAAAGTCCTTCCTCTCTGAAAGGAGTAAGAGATGGGTATTAATATATCGTCACTCACCGCCTTCAGCTTTTTAGCCGAAGCGGAGTTTGATAGGACTAGAGGATTTATCGGTCTTGGAATCGTTTGCGCGGTGCTTATCGTGGCGTGGTGCATATACGCTATCGTCTCCCACAGACAGAGCGACGCGCCGAGAAAATCCGCCCCCGCACTTACCGAGGTGCTAACGCGCCCCGAAACAAGCGGTATGAGCGAGGAGGTAATAGCTGCGATTAGCGCGGCAATATTTATGGCAGAGTCCGAAAGCGACGGCGAGCTTAAATTCCGTGTCGTGTCTTTCAGACGTAAATAATCCTAATGAATATACGAAAGGACAAAACGATGAAAAAATATAACGTAACAGTAAACGGCACTACGTACGAGGTAGTAGTCGAAGAAGTAACCGACGGCGCAGCCGTATCTATCCCCGTTGCACCCGCAGCACCTGTAGCACCTGCACCCGTCAAGGCAGCTCCCCAAAGCGCACCTGCTGCTACAGACGGCGGTAAAAACAAAATTACCGCTCCCATGCCCGGAACGGTGCTAGACATTAAGGTAACACCCGGTCAGAGCGTCAAGAAGGGCGATACGATATGCGTGCTTGAAGCTATGAAGATGGAAAACGACATCCCCGCGCCCTGCGACGGCGTTATCGCATCGGTAAACGTACAGAAGGGTTCGAACGTTAACTCTAATGAAGTAATTGCAACGATTGCGTAATTATTTTGAGGCAGTAATATAACGAAAGGAATCAAAAATGTCAAAGGTTTTAATTACTGAAACTGTATTGCGTGACTCGCATCAATCGCTTGCCGCAACCAGAATGAGAACCGAGGATATGCTTCCTATCCTTGAAGAAATGGATAAGGTTGGCTACTACTCCCTCGAGGCTTGGGGCGGCGCGACGTTTGACACCTGCCTTCGCTACTTAAACGAAGACCCGTGGGAAAGACTGCGTACCATAAGAAGTCACGTAAAAAACACCAAGCTTCAGATGCTTTTCCGCGGACAGAACATACTTGGATACCGTCACTACGCCGACGACGTCGTAGAGTATTTCGTTCAGAAATCAATTGCAAACGGTATTGATATTATAAGAATATTCGATGCACTCAACGACCCGCGCAACCTTGAAACCGCTATTAAAGCGGCAATTAAGGAAGGCGGTCACGTTCAGGCTGCGATATCCTACACCACCTCCCCCTTCCATACCAACGACAGCTTTGCGGACTACGCAAAGGAACTTGAGAATATGGGTGCTAACTCTATATGCATCAAGGATATGTCGGGACTGCTTAAGCCCTTTGATGCTTACCAGCTTGTTAAGGCGCTTAAGAACACGGTCAAAATCCCCGTACACCTTCACACCCATTACACCGCAGGTCTGGGCTCGATGACGCTCCTTAAGGCTATTGAGGCAAACGTAGACGGTGTTGATACTTCAATATCCCCCTTCGCAATGGGTACGTCGCATACACCTACCGAATCATTGGTTGCAACGCTTAACAACACACCCTACGATACGGGTCTTGATCTTGCACAGCTTGACGTTGTGGCAAAGCATTTCAATAAAATTCGCGAAAGATATATCTCAGATGGCCTTATTGACCCGAAGGTGCTTAAGGTTGACGTAAACACTCTGCGCTATCAGATACCGGGCGGTATGCTTTCAAACCTCATCTCACAGCTTAAGGCGGCAGGCAAGTCGGATAAGCTTGACGAGGTGCTTGAAGAGGTTGCACGTGTACGTGAAGATGCAGGATATCCTCCGCTCGTCACCCCCACCTCGCAAATCGTAGGAACGCAGGCGGTTAACAACGTTCTGTTCGGTGAAGATGGCAGATACACCAGAGTTACAAAGGAATTCAAGGCGCTTATACGCGGCGAATACGGCAAGTGCCCTGCCCCCGTTTCCGACGCTTTCAGACAGAAGATAATCGGCGACGACGCGGTTATTGACTACCGTCCCGCAGACAAGATCCCGCCCGAAATCGATACTCTCCGTCAGAGAGTTGCTCCCTATGAGGAACAGGAAGAGGATCTGCTTTCCCTTGCACTTTTTGAGCAGGTGGCAATTAAGTTCTTCGAGTACCGCAAGCAGCGTAAGTATCAGCTTGACGGCAATGCGGACGCCACAAAAGGAATTCATACAATATAATATAGATCGCCCGACCTCATAAAGAGGTCGGGCAGTTTTTTATATCTGAATATATATAATAAAGAAAGCGATTCTATTTAAAAATAAAAATCCGCCCGTGAAAAGCGGGTGCTAAATGTTACTGGCGACGCGCAAGTGCGTTTTTTATTGGCCTGTCAGCCATGCAATTATTACGCAAACCCCGCCCAGGCGGGATTAAATCAAAGCCTCCCTCTGTGCAAGGGGAGGTGGCACGGCAACGCCGTGACGGAGGGGTTGTAAAAAGATAGTTTTTAGTAAGGACAATCCCTCACCGC
>JAGCJI010000074.1 GCA_017648085.1 Clostridia bacterium
CCGCCTTGCTGTTTTGGCGGACGAAGCGGACAAGCTTCTCGCCCTTGGCGGACGTAGCGGCCTGCGCAGCGCGGGACAGCGTGCCGTGACGGAATATTTGATTTTAAATCCCGTGGCAACCCGCGCGTAGCTCTTGTCGCTTGACGGTGTCAGCGCGGCAAATATCAGCGCACTCTCGGACCGTGGCGTGATAAGCGAAATATCCTACGAGGTATTCCGCAACCCATATGAAAAATACTGTAAAACGAGGGACACCTCTCCGATAATGCTTACGCGTGCGCAGGGCGCGGCGTATTCTAAAATCGAGGAGCTGTATAGCGACGCTTCTGCGCGAGCCGCACTTCTTTACGGTGTCACGGGCTCGGGAAAAACCAAGGTGATAATGAAGGCGATAGACAAGGTTATCGCCGACGGCAAGGGCGTCATAATGCTCGTGCCCGAAATATCTCTCACACCGCAAACTCTGTCTATCTTTTGCAAAAGATACGGCGAGAGGGTGGCGGTAATACATTCCTCTCTCTCGCAGGGAGAGCGGCTTGATGCCTGGCGCCGTATTCGCGACGGCGAGGTTGACCTCGTCATAGGCACGCGCTCGGCAATATTCGCTCCTATGGAAAAGCTCGGAATGATAGTTATCGACGAGGAGCACGAGCACACCTACAAATCCGAGCAAGACCCGAAATACCACGCGCGCGACGTAGCGGCGTACAGATGCGGAGTACACTCCGCGCTTATGCTTCTTGCCTCCGCAACCCCATCTCTTGAAAGCTTTTATAAAGCGGAGAGCGGCAAGTACACCCTGATTCCTTTGCGTGAGCGATACGGTGGGGTCAAGCTTCCCGACGCCGTAATAGTCGATATGCGTGAGGAAATGAGGCTCGGAAATCTCACTCCCATAAGCGACCGACTCTTAAACTCAATGCGTGAGGCGGTAGAGCGCGAGGAGCAGGCGATACTTTTCTTAAACCGACGCGGCTATAACAGCCAGGTCAGCTGCAAAAATTGCGGCGAGGTTATCAGCTGTCCGAGATGCTCGGTTTCGTTAACCTACCACACGGGCGCAGGTGGCGGACGGATGCTCTGCCATATTTGCGGATACAGCGAGCCGACGCCGCGCGTATGCCCCGCCTGCGCGAGCGATAATATATCCTTCCTCGGCTTCGGTACTCAAAAGGTTGAGAGCGTGCTTGACGAATGTATGCCCGACGTCGGGGTTATGCGTATGGATGCGGATACCACCACGCAAAAGCTATCCTACGATAAAATGCTTGAGCAGTTCAGAGAGGGAGCGACGGATATCCTTCTCGGCACTCAAATGGTTGCAAAGGGACACGATTTCCCCCGCGTAACTCTTGTTGGCGTACTGCTTGCGGACTCCTCGCTTTACCACAGCGATTTTCGTGCCGCGGAGCGCACCTTCTCTCTTCTTACCCAGGTAATTGGCAGAGCGGGCAGGGCAAAGGACGGCGGCATTGCGGTAATTCAAACCTACTCTCCGCAAAACGAGGTAATACGGCTTGCGTGTCTGCAGGATTACGATAAGTTCTACGAGGGCGAAATAGCCATCAGACGTGAGCTTGCATATCCACCCTTCTGCGATATGGTCTCACTCACCGTCACAAGCGAAAGTGAGAGTGAGGTTTTGCGCGCCGCCACGGCTCTTTCGGAGTCGCTGCTTAAACGGCTTCGCACCGACTTCGCAGACCTACCGTTTACGGTATTCGGCCCCTTTGAGGCACAGCTTTACAGAGTTAACGAAAAATACAGAATGAAAATGATAGTCAAATGCAGACTTACCGCGCGGACTCGCACTCTTTTCCGTGAGCTTCTCTCGGAGTTTGCACTGGACAGAAAGGCAACGCTGGCGATCGATCTTAATCCGCTCGGCGTATAGGAATTAAAATGGCAGTTCTTAAAATATTGAAATTCGGAGAGCCGACCTTAAGAAAGGTTGCCCGTCCCGTCGAGGAGATAACTCCGAGAATAATCACTCTCCTTGACGATATGATTGAAACCATGCGCGCGGCGGGCGGATGCGGACTTGCCGCACCCCAGGTTGGTGTACTGCGCCGAATTGCGGTAATCGAGGTTGAGGACGGCGTGGTTTACGAGCTGATCAACCCCAAAATCATCGCCTTTGCAGGGGAGCAGAAGGAGTCCGAGGGATGCCTTTCCAACCCCGGCGAATACGGAATAACCAAGCGTCCGAAGGCGGTTACGGTTCGCGCTATGGACAGAAACGGCAAGGAGTACGATCTTTCGGGCACCGACCTTCTCGCCAGAGCAATATGCCACGAGTGCGACCATCTTGACGGAAAGCTTTATACCGACGTGCAGATACGCGCTTGCAAGAAAGGGTAAGAGAATGAGAATTCTTTTTATGGGCACGCCCGAAATTGCCGCAACCTGTCTTAAAAGACTGATTGACGACGGCAAAAACCTAGTCGGTGTCGTCACGCGTGAGGACAAGCCGCGCGGCAGGGGAAACGTTATGACCCCCACCCCCGTGAAAAGCCTTGCGCTCGAAAATAACATCCCGGTATATACGCCTAAAACCCTGCGCGACGAGGGCTTTACTGATATTTTGCGCGAATGCGCCCCCGAGCTCATCGTCGTCGTTGCATACGGTAAAATATTGCCTAAAGAGGTTTTGAATTTCCCCGCGGAGGGATGCATAAATCTTCACGTTTCGCTTCTGCCGAAATACCGCGGAGCCGCACCGATGCAGCGCGCGATTATGGAAGGGGAGAGTGAAACCGGCGTTACGGTTATGTATATGGATGAGGGCCTTGATACGGGCGATATTCTTGCGCAGGTTGCCTTTCCGATATCCGAAAGCGACGATTTTGAAGCTATACACGACCGCTCTGCCGATATAGGCTCGCGCCTGCTTTCGGAAACGGTAGATAATATTGCTAACGGCAACGTAAAAAGAGAGAAGCAGGACTCATCTCTCGCTACCTATGCCCA
>JAGCJI010000075.1 GCA_017648085.1 Clostridia bacterium
ACTAAAAACTATCTTTTTACAACCCCTCCGTCACGGCGTTGCCGTGCCACCTCCCCTTGCACAGAGGGAGGCTTTGATTTAATCCCGCTTGGGCGGGGTTTGCGTAATAATTGCATGGCTGATAGTCCAATAAAAAACGCATTTGTGCGTCGCCAGTAACATTTAGGGTGCATATCAAAAGCGGGTGGATTTTTATTAATTTACAAATATATTTATTCCTCCTCAAGCTCCTCGGCAAATCTGCCGATGCCGACAAGGTCGTCTACCGGGACGGAGAAGATAATTGCGCCGCCGTCGGTTTTAAGTCCTGCGGAATCTCTTATAGCCTCCATGATTTTCATTTTGTATTCCGCTGATGTGAGGATAAACACCGTATCGGTTTCGGTGGGCAGGGAAGTGCCCATCGCTTCTTCAATTTTCGCGTTGGATACGCTTCTCGTATGGAAGATCGTCGCTCCGGTTGCGCCTGCGCTTCTTGCCGCGTCAATGGCGGTGTCAGAATATTTTTCACTAACGACTGCTATAACCAGCTCGTGCATTGTTTTTCTCTCCTTTTTCTTCGCCTGTGTTTTTGACGCCTTCGCATCCTTGTCCGCTACTGCCAAAATCGGCTCTTCGACTATGCTTGAAATTGCCGATATCGGCATCGTAAAGGCGATTCCTTTACCGAGCAGATACAGCTTAAGGTTGCGGTTTATCGCCGAGAGGAGCTTACGGTCAAGATTTTCGGGGATCAGGGAAAAGGTAACGCGCTTATCCACCTCGTCAAAGCCAAAATAGCTTCTGTGATGGGAGTGGGCGGTGCCGTGACCAAGACCGGAAAAATGCATCGCCGTGCAATAGCTGTTAATGGTGTCGGCAAGCTTTTCCTCGTCCTCGCGGCCTATGATGCTGACGAGGATCTTGACCTTATTGCTTTGCTTTTTTCTCACCGTCGCCTCTCCTCTCTACCGTATACTCAACGAAGGTTTCGTTTTTATTTATGAAGCTGTGCTTTCTGTGCTTCGATTTAATTGAATAAATCAGACCGAGCACCTGTATCGAGATAATAGGTGCCATTGCCACGAAGGCAACACAGCCGTAGGCATCGGTCATAACGTCACCGCCAAGCGTTGTACAAGCACCTATTGCAAGGGGAAGGACAAAGCCGCTCATCATCGTACCGCTTGCAACTCCACCCGAGTCAAATGCGATACCGACGAATATCTTCGGTACGAAGAAGCAAAGGGTGAGGGCTATGACGTAGCCCGGAATAAGTATGTACATAATAGATATACCGGTCAGTATTCTTATAGCGGACAGTCCGAGTGCCACCGCCACACCGATCGAAAGACCGAGACCAGTGGTTTTGCCCGAGATAGCTCCCGCGCTCATTTCCTCAACCAAACGGTTAAGCACGTATACCGCGGGCTCTGCTTTAACTATAAAGTAGCCGAGCAGCATTCCTATCGGAATGAGAAGGTATCCGCCGCCGATGGAGGCGAGGGATTCTCCGATGTTTCTGCCGATGGGCATAAATCCGACATTTGCACCCGTAAGGAAGATTGCAAGACCGACAAAGGTGTAAATTACGCCGATGCCGATCCTTATAAGCTGGGTTTTTGAAAACGCCCTTGCAAGCAGCTGGAAGAATACCGTAAATACGGCTATGGGAAGAAGCGCTATCGCTACCTCCTTTGCATAATCGGGTAGCATTTTACAGAACGCCCACACACTCTCACGCGTGGTGTCTATAGACTCAAGAGCGACGCTGTGCTCAACGTCCGAGAAGCTTACCTTTGCTGCAAGTCCGTAAACCAATACCGAAATTATAGGTCCGATACTGCACAGAGCGGTGATGCCGAAGGAATCGTTACGGCCGCCGTTCCTCACTCTTGCCGACGAAACGCCCGCGCCGATCGACATAATGAAGGGAACGGTCATAGGACCTGTTGTAACTCCGCCCGAGTCAAAGGCAAGGGGACGGAAGCTTTCCGGCAGAAAGAACGAAATTACAAAGGCGGTGACGTAGAAAACGATAAGTATCAAGTTAAGGCTTACGCCGAACACGATACGTAAAAGCGCTATCAAAAGGAATATTCCCACACCGATCGAAACGGTCAGAATAAGCAACCATTGATTTGCCTTGTTGCCCTCGAAAACCTGCTCGGCAAGTATCTGTAGATCGGGCTCGGATACGGTGACGGCGATACCGATTATAAAGCTGACGAAGGCTATGATCCATATTTTTCCGCTTGAAGCGATGGTTGAACCGATCTTCGTACCAAGGGGCTGCATTGACATCTCCGCGCCCATATTGAAAAGGCTCATTCCTATGACCAGAAAGACGAAGCCAAGCAAAAACAGGAGCATATTTCCGGGGTCCATAGGGGTTATTGTCGCCGAAAGCACCAGGACGATAAGCCCAATCGGCAAGATCGACGTCAGCGACTCGAGGATTTTATCTTTAAGATTTCTCATTATTACCGTTACTTTCTCTTATGATTCGGTTATTTCTTCAAATATTACCTCAAACTCTCTGCACGTGCCATCGGAAAGGCCGATTCCGAAATCGTCAAATACGAATTCCATCGTATCGCCGACAGCCATTTCTCCGTTAATGAATGTTTGGCCTTGACACATCTCGTTGACGTCGTCGTACATCTCAACTCCGAAGGATATCATAGAAGTAGCGTTCGGACCGGCGGCGTCGTAAATTTTAACGCAGGTGAATTTCAGCTTGATAAAGAGCAGGTAGGGGTCTCCGTTGTACGGCTCGGCGGAAAGGGAGCAACCGGTTACGATGACCTTGGAGACGGTTTGACCGTTGATTCTGTTAACGAAGCGCATCACCTTGCCTATCTTCGGCATCTGAAGTCGGAGCATATCCGAGGTATACGAGGGGTCTATATATCCGCCCGCTCTGATAATGCAGGCGTCGGTTGCTCCCTCGTCGGAAATTGCGATTATTGCGCATACGCCGCCGCCTACCGCGGTGACCGTGCCGTTTTCGCATACCGCTATGCTCTCGTCCGAGGAGCGCCATTCAATATTTTGCGAGGTGTGATTTTTTAAGGTGGCGGACAGATGATATGTCGTGCCTACGGGTATTTCTATATCTCTTACGGAGAGGGATAACGCAGGCGCGTCGGGATCGGTAACCTCAACGGCGCAATCGACGCCTAGTCCCTTATAAAATGCGGTAATTATGCACGAGCCGTAGCCGCGCGCCGTAATAATGCCGTTCTGGCATACGGCAACTTTCTCGTTTGACGTCGACCATATCACCGAGCTTGAAACGTTAAAGCCGGATGAATCAAGGGCGGTTGCAATGGTGGTTTCTCCGATGTCAGCCAGAGTTACCGAAGTCACAGAGAGGGACAGCTCGGGATTGGGGCTGGGGACGACAACTGTGCAAGCCGCCGTCGCGCCATTGTATTCAGCTCGGATCACACATGCGCCGTAGCCTGTGGCAACTACGTGACCGTTTTCGTATATAGCGACCTTATCGTCTGATGTCTTCCAGGTGGGTAAGGGATTTTCTTCCTTTGCGCCAACCACTGTTGCGGTGAGCGGTTCGGGAGTGTTAAAATCGGATATAGTAATGCTTCTTCTTGAGAGTATAACGGACTCTTCTCCGTCCTTATTGTCCGGCGGAGTACCGCAGGAATTCAGACAGAGTGTCAAAAGAAGGGAAAGTGCGACAAGCAATATAGATATTTTTTTCATATGAAAACCCTTATAAATATATTTATACATTTTTATTGTAACATATAACTTTATTTAAGGCAAGCAAAAAACAAAATATTTTAAAATTTTACATTTTTTCAGCCTTGTCAAGCGGGGTGCGGTTGTGTTATACTGATATTAAGAAGCTGAAAGGAGAAAAAAATGACACTTATAGTATGCGTCAGCGATGGCGGGGGAATGATCTACAACAACCGTAGACTTTCACGCGACCGCGTGCTTATTCAGAATCTTTCCGAGCTTGTTGGCGAGGGCACGCTTTTTATATCGGATTTTTCCGCGCCGCTTTTCGTAAACAGCGAGGTTAGCGCTATAGCGGTATCTGATCCGCTTTTCTCGGCGGGGGAGGCGGACTTTGCATTCGTCGAGGACCGTGGAGCTTCGGAATACAAGGAAAAGATAAGGCGGCTCGTTATATACAGATGGAATAGAGATTACCCTTTTGATATGGCGTTTGATTTTGATCCCGAAGGGGAAGGAATGACGCTTTCAGAAAGCGTTGATTTTGCGGGATACTCTCACGAAAAGATAACGCGTGAAATATGGAGAAGATAAGCCGATGAAAAAGAGATCGTTTGCAGTCGCAGCCCTTCTGATTGCGCTGTCAATAAGCCTTTCGGGCTGCGCTTTTCTTGACACGCTCCTTGGCGGACTTGTTGAGGGTCCACCACTCGCCAGCCTCGACAGTATTCCCGAATTTACCGGCAAGCACCCCTACGCCGTAATTAACGGGAACGTTCCGTTTTTTACGGATGAGGAGAGGGATACTTCTTACGAAAAATATTCCCGACTCGATTCTCTAGGCAGGTGCGGTCCGGCAATAGCCTGCATCGGCACAGACATTATGCCAACCGAGGACCGAGAGTCGATCTCACATATAAAGCCGTCGGGCTGGCAAAGTTCAAAATACGATATAGTAGACGGTAAATATCTTTATAACCGCGCGCATCTTATCGGATTTCAACTCACGGGTGAAAACGGCAATGAGAAAAATCTGATAACCGGTACGCGTTACATGAACGTCAAGGGTATGCTCCCGTTTGAAAACATGGTGGCGGACTACGTAAAGGAAACTGAAAACCGCGTGCTTTACCGAGTTACACCTATTTTTGACGGAAACGATCTCGTTGCGCGCGGCGTTTTGATGGAGGCTGCCTCGGTGGAGGACGACGAGATACGGTTTTGCGTATACGTATACAACGCCCAGCCGGGTATAACCATTGATTACGCTACGGGCAACAGCCGCCTATCGAGCGACCCTGTTCCCGATGAGCCTACGCCCGAGCCACCGACTAAAACCGAGTACGTTCTCAACACCTCGACGAAAAAGTTTCATCTACCGTCCTGTACCTACGCCGTCAATATGACGGCGGCAAATAAGGAAAGCTACGTTGGAGAGCGTGATGCGCTTATCGGAATGGGCTACTCCCCCTGCGGTAAGTGTAATCCGTAATAGTTCGGATAAAGCGGCAGTCGCCGCCGGAGCAAAATAAAAAAGCGAAGATGCCGTGCTTTTAGGCATCTTCGCTTTTTTATGCAATATTGACTTGAAAGCGCTTAAAGATAGGTCGCAATATCCACGGCAAGCTGTCGCTCGATTCCGATCAGCTCCTTTGCAAGACGTTTTGAGTGCTCGTCAGCCGCCTCGTACTTGTTTAGGTACTGATTGAGTGATTTTACACCCATATTGCACCCCTCCGTCATAAGATCGGCAACGGTCGCATCGGAGGAGCACATTGCCAGCTTCATTGAGGTTTTTATATGCGACATAGCCGACGCTATTGCCGGTGGGTCCTTCCCCTCGTCCTCGTATTCGTGCAGTCTTTCCGTTATTTTCTCCCCAAGCCTTTTATGCTCGGCCTTGCAATCCTCAAGTATCTCTCTAAATTCGCCGCTCTTAACCCTGCCGATAACGTCGTCGATGCTTGAAACGCCCATTTTTGCTCCCGCGTCACATTCGCGCAGAAGTCTTACCGTATCCTGTTCGATCATAACTTCTCTCTCCGCAAAATCCTTCAAAAAATTAAAAGCGCAAGTGAGAACGCAGATGACTCACTTGCGCTGATTCGTTATTATTATTTCACACGGATACGGGGTTTATTCGTCCTCGTCCGACTTTGCTTTGTCATCGTAGAATTGTTCGATATAGAAAGCTGAGCTCTTTTGAAGCTCGCTCTCAAGCCTATCGTATCCGTATTTTTCGGTGAGCGTTTCCTCACCCGAGAAAAGATTTACTCCAAGTCCGAGGCGGTTACCCTTGATTTCCACTCCAAGAGCGGCGAGCGTCGTCGGGAACATATCGAAGGTTGCAAACTGACGTCCCGTTTCTTTTTCGGGCTCAACTGCGGAGTTTATAATGCAGTTGTAGGTCGTACGGACGTAGTTTTCGTCAATCCCCTCAAGGAAGTTCGGGTCCATCGTCAAGTGGTCGCCTGCGAGCACGATGGTCGTGTTCTCATAGAAGGACTGCTGCTTGCACCACTCAATAAATTCATATACCTGGCGTGACGAGCAGGAAAGCACGTTGGCGTACTGCTCCTCGTGCGTGTCGGGGCAGAGACGGCAGGGATATCCGTCGGGGAAGTGGGTATCTGCCGTAAGGGTGGTAAAGTTAAAGGGTTGTCCGGTGGCTGAAAGGCGAAGCAGCTCCTCCTTTGCAAAGTCAAAGAGCTTTTCATCCTCAAAGCCCCACCACTCCCAATAGTCCTCGGGAAGCTTGCCCTCGTCGATAAGGGAGTAAACGTCAATTATTTTGTAGTCGCCGTGCTCGGTAAAGTAGGTGTCGCGCGCTGCGAAGCCCGCGTCAGAGCCGAGAAGTATGGTTTGCTGATAACCGGCATCCGCCAGAACGTCGCCAAGCGTAGCAATACCCGGCATATACGTGCCGTCGGTACCGTAGACGTCGAAATTGAGGGGAACTTTGATGACCACGCCCGAGGTCTGTGCAAACAGAGCTGCCGCGGTCCAGCGCGTTCCGATATACGAAAGCGCGCCGCTCTTTCCGTCAGGACCGGTAAAGCTGACGTTGTTGCTTGCAAGCTCCGTAAGCTCCGGGATAAAATTCTCGGTTATCTTACCGCCAACGGAGGTATCGGCGTAGGTAGTTTCCATCGACTCAAGGAAAATATAGATAAGATTGCGCTTCTCGTCGGGGAAGGTCATCTCCGTTTTATCGGGGTCGACGTAATGGTTTTCGATAAAGTCGGTGTGAACTATCGCATTGTATATGAACGCGTGAACTCCGAGACGGAAAACGAATATCATAACGGAGCATATCAGCATAAGAGAGGTAACGGTTAGATATCGCTTTTTGAAAAACGTGGCTACCCGTGTCGCAGAATACGCCACGTATTTCTTAAATCTTTTAAGATGCGGTGCGAGCCTGCCGGAGATGAGAAGATAAAGTCCGATTTCCACAGCAGAGAGAAGCGTACCGATTCCAAGCACGGTAAGAAGTGCGCTGCCTATAAGCCCACCGCTGGTTCCCGCGACGGGGGATTTTATCTGATAAAGTATTTGGTCAAACTGAACGTCGTCGTAACGGTCGAGAATCCAAAGCATAAGCATAAAGATATAGTGAGCTAAAAGGAGCAGGATAACCGCAAAAACAATTCCGGTTATTTTCTTGCCCGATGCGCGTGGCTTATCCGCGATATTTTCGTTTTTTATAACGGTCACCGCCTTTCGACAAAATAATATAAATTAAAACGTAGATATATTCTATCACAATAAAAACCGACAGTCAAGCGAATTTTATTAATTACAAAAAAATAACAAATTAAGGCGTTTTATTAAGAATTGAATAACCGTAGACTATTATCCTTAAATCAGGTTAAATAAGCAAATTAAAAGTGGAGGCACCGTTTTTTGCGTCTCCACTCGTTTTTTCGTTCGGTTATCTCTAAATGTGACAGCCTGCGGTTTATTGCCGTAAGATGCGGATCATGCGAGCAGAACGCTTGTTATCAGCATCAGCGTAAAGCCGACGAGAAGTGCGTATGTCGCTCCGTGCTCGTGTCCGTGTGCGTGAGTTTCGGGAATCATTTCGTCGCTTATTACGTATAGCATCGTTCCTCCCGCAAAGGCAAGCGCAAAGGGGAGAATAGCCTCTGCAATACTGACGGCAAAATATCCGATAAGAGTGCCTACGACCTCGATTACACCCGTTAGCGATGCGATAAGCAGGGTGCGCCCGGGCTTTACACCCGCCGCCAGCATCGGCGCGATAATAACCATACCCTCGGGGACGTTTTGCAGGGCGATACCGAGCGCAATAATTATTGCTCCCGTGGTATTTTCAGAGCCGAACCCGACTCCCGCGGCAATGCCCTCGGGCAGATTGTGTATCGCGATCGCAAGGACGAAGAGTATCACCTTGTCAAGCTTTCCGCCGCCGCGCCCCTCGGGCTTCACACCTGCAAGCTTATGTAGGTGTGGCACGAGCTTATCTATAACGTTGAGGGCGAGTGCTCCGACGAATATTCCCGCGACGGTTATTATTATTCCGTATTTTCCGCCGTAGTCAAGGGAGGGGAGTATAAGTCCTAAAATAGCCGCCGCCAGCATAACCCCCGCCGCGAATGAGAGTACGATATCGGAAAATCTATGGGAAATTTTTTTAAAAAGAAAGCCTATGAGTGCGCCGACGACGGTTGCGCCGCCGACGCCGAGAGCTGTCAGTAGTACGATTGTCATATTAAATTACAGCACAAGAGAGGGGGCTGTGTAAATTCTTGCGCCAAGCTCCTGGTTTAACATATAAAGTCCCTTTGCATCCGAGCCGAACAGCTCCATTTTGGAGATGAGGTCGTTTGCATTGGTTTCTTCCTCGCCCTGCTCCTTTACGAACCAGTCGAGAAATTGCATCGTACGGAAGTCGCGCACGTCGTACGCCGCGCCGTAGATATCGTTTATAAGAGAGGTCACGTATTTTTCATGCTCAAGTCCTGCCTCGAGTACCGCCATATCCGAATCAAGCTTTTTGTCGGGCTTTGCGATAGCTTCAAGCGAAACGGGCATATTTTCATTCTGAAGGTAGGTGTAGAAGAGCATTGCGTGGTCGCGCTCCTCCATTGCCTGAATCATATACCAATTTGCGAAGCCGTCAAGACCGCGTGCCTTGAAGTAGTTTGAAAAATCGAGATAGAGATATGCAGAGTAAAATTCCTTGTTGATCTGCTCGTTTAAAAGCTTGTGTACCTTTTCGTTTAACATTTCCGTTCTCCTTATCAGTTTATGTTTTTTCAGTTTATCGGTTCAAAATCTTCAGCTCCGTGATAGCAGAGCGGGCATACGAAATCATCGGGCAACTCGTCCTCTTCGTGTACGTAGCCGCATATTTTGCAAACGTAGCCCTTTGCTTTTTTCGCCGCGGGCTTCGGCTTCACGTTTTTGTGATAGTATGCGTAGGTCATGCTATCTTCATTCGAAAGCACCGCCGATTCTGCTATCTCGGCAACGAAGCACCCGTGTGAGCCAAAATCGATATAATCGGTAACCCGAAGCGAGATATACGCGTTTGAGTAGTGTGGAAGATAGATAAGTCCGTTTTCCGAACGGAGAGGGGTACAGTCGGCGAATTTGTCCGTGTCGCGTCCGCTCTGAAAGCCGAATTTTTCAAACACCGAAAAGGGTGCGCTCTCGGTCAGCATGCAAACGTTCATCTTTCCGCTCGCACGGACGATGTCGTGCGTGTGGGTAGCTTTGTTCAGGGTGACTGCAATTTTTACGGGATTTGAGGTGAGCTGGACTACCGTGTTTGCTATCATACCGTTGTCGCGAACTCCGTCCGACGAGGTTATAACGTAAAGACCGTAGCCTATTTTAAAAAGTGCGCTGTTATCGATGTTAGCCATTTTCTTGCCTCCGTTTTTATCTTCTGTTATTAGTATACGCGAAAAATACGCCAAATTCTGTTGAATTTTCAACAAAATAAAAAATATACCCGAATTTTTTCGGGTATATTTCAAAAAACATTTTATGGTATTCAAAAGCAAAAATATTAATGGCGGAGAAGATATGCGCTTGATGGAGATCCCTTCGCCTTGCCCTTTTCGTGCTTATAACAGCTCGATCTCGTCGGTGACGATCACTCCGTCCAT
>JAGCJI010000076.1 GCA_017648085.1 Clostridia bacterium
TACGGATTACAAAGCATCCGCCTCTCCTCGCTCTTATTTCTTTAAAGATTGCATATACCTGTGCATTGCCTGCACCTATAACTATGACACGCCGCCCAAGCTTAAACGAATCAGGACTGTTCAGATAATTGATTCCAAAATGAACATGACCCAGAGTTTCTCCCTTGATATGCAGTGCGTTGGGCTTCCAAACTCCGGTGCCGACAAATATAGCTGAATATCCATCTCTGAATAAATCCTCTATTCCAATCGAGCCGCCAATGTGCGCGTTTGGACGAACCTTGATGCCCTTCATTTCAATATGTCGGTACTGAATATCGTCAAGCACCGCCTTAGGCAACCTGAAATCCGGAATTCCATAACGAAGAACTCCGCCTATTTCGCTCTGATTTTCAAATATCGTAACTTTGTATCCGTATCTGGCGAGAATAATAGCGATAGTGATACCCGCCGGTCCTGAGCCGATAATAGCTGCTCGCATACCGTTCCATTCAGCCGGCCCGTTGGTCATTTTCGGTGCATATGTCCTTGATATATATTGCTCTATAGTAGAAAAATGTACCGCGGCTCCTTTTTCGCAAGAACGCAGTTGCCCTCGCATTGCTTCTCGTGATTGCAAATAAGACTGCAAACAGTGGTTAGGCAAGAGTGAATAATCCGAACACGCTCTGAATCCTTAATTTTCAGCGCTTTCAGCACTTATCTCTCTTGCAAAGTCCGCACTTGGCTGCGAGAGCCAAGCACCAAAAACATCTTAAAATTAAGGCGCAGAGTTCTCGAATTTTTGAGAGAGCAAATTTTGAGAAGGACGAGGTTGAAATCTGAGATAATATGAGGATATTATGAAGATTTTTACCGATGTAATTCGCAAAATTTGCCTCTCTAAAACGAGTTCGGATTATTCACTCTTGCCTAGCCGTAAGAGAATCGAACTCACAAGCCTTGCGTCGATAAATTTTGGCATCTTTCATCGCATCGAGCCTTGTAAAGTCGTACTTTACTGCGACTCGACCTGCAACGCCTGCGACGAGAGCAGAACCACTCCGGAACATACGGATGCAGATAAAAATTTCCTATGCGACGAATGCGGTGTCACCCTTCCAAATAACGGCATCACACGCGCCGGCGTGGGTACGATTGCCGGCATAGCGGATGGAGCTATCGCCGTAGTGGGGCTTGGCGGCTTCTCGCTCTTCTGGTTTGTAATCAAAAAGAAAATATGGAGCAACCTTGAAAGAATTTTCAAAAAGCAATAAAACGCACCTAAACGTAAAGCGGTGAGCAGATGCGCTCACCGCTTTATTTGTCCCATGCTCAAAATCAAATCCGCCACTCCCTCTCGGTGTGTTATACTGTTTAACTTTGTCGGCTTTAACGTGTTAGCTGCTATTCTCGGCGTGCTTCTTGTCTTGCGTGTTGTATACGGGATAACAAAGAAAAGGGCAGAGCCGTGCGGCGTTTAAGCATAGCTACCTTAAAGCCATATTATTAAAATGGGCACTGTCAATTTACGCGCGCACCTCTTTTTTGCTTAAATTGTTTTTCGTTTTACTATAACATTAGTTTCCTTTACTATAGAGTCTGCGGGATAGACACCGCGCAGAGCAGTCAACGGATATACGGAAGTATTCTTACCTATAACAGTTCCGGGATTAATTACAGAGCCGCATCCGATGTCAGCGCCGTCTGCAAGAATTCCGCCTACCTTACGTAATCCTGTTTCGTAATCTTGGTCACCGTGAATAACAACGGGCTTTCCGTCCGATTTAAGATTAGAGCATATCGTACCCGCTCCGGTATGCGCTCTGTTTCCAAGCACAGAATCACCCACGTAATTGTAATGCGGTATCTGTACCTTATCGAGCAAAATACAGTTTTTAAGCTCGGACGAATTGCCAATCACGCACCCCTCACCGGTAATAACGCTTCCCCTTATAAACGCCCCGGGGCGCACCTCGCTGTTTGAGCCTATGATTGCAGGCGGCTCTATTATGACGTTAGGATATATTTTTACGTTTTCACCAACAAGAACACCGGTAGCAATAGCTGTATAGCCGTCTATCCCTTTTTCAATAAGCGACCACGCATATTTGTTAATCTTTGGAAGCATCTCCCACGGATATTCCGAGCTTTCAAAAAGCACCGTTAGATAACTCGGTGTTGTCGTATACAAATCTTGAGTTTTTACAAGCTTATTCAACCCCATGTCCCCCGTCCAGAATAGCTTTAACTATAATTTTTGCATATTCCTCGCACTTTTCTCTCTCTTCGTGCTCAATCATAACGCGTATAACAGGCTCGGTTCCGCTTTCTCGAAGAAGAGCTCTTCCGTTTTTGCCTATGAGCTTTTTCACCGCATTCAAGGCAGAAACAACGTTTTTATCAGTCATAGCCGCCGACTTATCTTTAACACGCACGTTCTCCAAATACTGTGGATAAAGCTTGATAGGAGCGGCAAGAGAAGAAAGCATACCCTTAGAGTCGCAAACCTCCTCAGTGACCATAAGAGCCGTCAGAAGTCCGTCGCCCGTTGTGGCATATTTTTTTATAATGATATGCCCCGATTGCTCTCCTCCGATTGCATAATCATTGTTCTGCATGCACTCGTACACGTACCTATCGCCAACCTGAGTCTGAACGCACTTAATCCCGATTTTGTCCAAGCTGTTGACAAATCCGCTGTTTGACATAACGGTGGTTACTACAGTATTATCATTTAGCGTTCCGCGGGCTTTCATTCTCTTTGCAAGAATGTATATGATAGCGTCACCGTCCACTATATCGCCCTTTTCATCTATAGCAATACATCTGTCAGCATCACCGTCAAAAGCAAAGCCAAGGTCGAGATGCTTCTCTACAACCATTTTTTGCAGTTTTTGAATATGAGTCGAACCGCAATCTTCGTTGACGTTCAAGCCGTCCGGCTCGTTTCCAATGACGTAAGTGTGCGCACCGAGAGCACCGAAAACAGAGCTTGCGATATTCCAAGAAGCGCCGTTTGCACAGTCAAGACCTATTCTCAGCTTCTTAAACGAGTTCGACACAAGCGAAATAAGATATCCGATATAGCGGTTTCTTCCCGAAGCATAATCATAAATGCATCCTATACGCGCCTTTTGTGCCAATGGCAAATCGTCGCCCGTTACGCCAAGAGGCTCTAAATTTCCGTCAATATAAGCTTCTACAAGAGCTATCACGTCGTCCGACGCCTTTTCTCCGTATGAGTTAATCAGCTTGATGCCATTGTCGTAGTAAGGATTATGAGAAGCGGTAATCATAATTCCGCAATCAAAATTATCCTGTCTTGTAACGTAAGATACACTGGGAGTTGTTGTTACGTGAAGCATATATGCATCACCGCCACTCGCAGTTATACCCGCTACAATGGAGTATTCAAGCATATAGCTGGAACGTCTTGTATCCTTACCGATAACGATACGCGGACGATAGCCGCTTTTAGTACAGCCCGAAATCGAAGAAGCAAAATACCATCCGAGAAAGCGCCCTACGCGATACGCTTGCATCGACGTCAGATTAATGTTTGCCTCGCCTCGAAAGCCGTCTGTACCAAAATATTTGTTTTTATAAGCTTTGACATCAGAATTACGCACAAAATCGATTTTTTCCTGCAAAAGCTCGTCACACGTAACGTCAAACATCTGTGCAAGCTGCAGCACTTTATCAATCTGAGGAACAGCCTGGTCCAACTCCCACTTGGAAACAGACTGTCTTGAAACACCAAGCTTTTCAGCAAGCTCTTCCTGCGAAACATCAGCAGCGGTTCGTAGTCTTGCTATTTTCTGACCTATTGTCATAAAACTCTCCTTTTACCTTAATTTGAAAGCAAAATTGTTCATTTTCATTATAGCAAAAATAACATTTTTTTACAACCAACTTAACATTGCTTTTTTCGCAACCTACAGGTGCTTTTCGCAAAGAATTTACCGTTAAACCGGTATATGATGTAGGAAAACCTTTATTGTTTGCCAACCGCAGTTTGCTATTTAATCCGGGAACTTTTTCTTCTGTTCCGATTTTATCAAGCAGTTCTCGCTTCTCTTTCAATGAAAAATCACGCAGCCTCGGATAAAGAATAACTCCTTGAATTTCTAGCGAATTTGTGGTATAATATTTTTAGTTGAAGAACGTTATAGTACCATAAAAGAGGAGAAAGAAAAATGTTAAATATTGGTGATCGCGCGCCCAACTTTACGCTTAAAGATAAAAACGGAAACGACGTAAGACTATCGGACTTTATCGGCAAAAGAATCGTTTTATATTTTTACCCCAAGGACAATACCCCCGGATGCACAAGGCAGGCATGTGCCTTCGCAGGTGCATACGAACAGTTCCAAAAAAGAGGAGTAGAGGTTATCGGAATCAGCCGTGACAGCATCGCATCTCACGTTAAATTTGCAGAAAAATACAATCTCCCATTCGTGCTGCTTTCCGACCCGGATCTTGAGGCGATTGGGGCATACGGTGTGTGGCAAGAGAAGAAACTGTACGGAAAGGTTAGCTTCGGTGTCGTTCGTACCACATTCATCATTGATGAGAATGGAATTATAGAAAAGGTAATGCCAAAGGTTAAGCCGGATACAAACGCTGCGGAAATATTAGAGTTTCTATGAATAACACCCAAAATCACGGAGATATATTATGAGAAAAATAAAAAGGCTTTTGCCGTTTATTCTTTCAATAATGCTTCTATCGTCCTGCGGTACTCCCGGCACTTCTAAAGTCACCTACCGTCAAATAAGCATGGACGAAGCGGTTAAGATGATGAAAGATGAGAAAAATTATATAATTCTCGACGTGAGAAGACCCGACGAGTATGCCGAAGGTCATATCCCGGGAGCAATAAACGTTCCAAACGAGGAAATAGGAACAACCGAAATTGCAGAACTTCCCGACAAGTCGCAGCTGATACTCGTATATTGCCGAAGCGGCAAACGAAGCAAAGAGGCAGCCAAAAAGCTCGCAAAGCTCGGTTACACGAACGTCGCAGAGTTCGGCGGCATCCTCGACTATAAAGGCGATATTGAAAAATAAGAAAATGCCGACGATCATAAAAAGTGCGCGAGGTGTGATATAACAAACTCACTGATAAATAAGAATTGGACGAGGAGATTTAAATGATAGATCTTACTGCTTGGGTGAATGATTTTTTGCAAAAGTTAAATCATAAATTTGAAAACCATGTGTGGTTTGTTGGATTGCAAGGAAGCTACGGTCGAGGCGAGGCAACCGAAACAAGCGATATTGATATTGTTGTGATACTTGATGAGTTATCCGCTTCGGATATTCAAAAATACAATGCAGCATTAGACACCTTGCCACACAGAGAGCTGATTTGCGGCTTTGTTTCGGGCAAGGACGAGCTTCTTCATTGGGAAGCTTCCGACCATTTTCAGTTTTATTATGACACAAATCCGATAAAAGGAAGCATTGATGAATTGCTTGCGATAATTGATGACGCCGCTGCAGAGAGAGCCATCAAAATCGGTGCTTGTAACATCTATCACGGCTGTGTTCATAATATGCTGCACGAAAAGAGTGACGATATTTTGCGCGGGCTTTATAAATCTGCTTCTTTCGTTGTGCAGGCGATCGTCTTTAAGCAAACAGGAAAATATATCAAGCATCAAAAGGATTTGTTATCGGTTGTCTCGCCCGATGAACAGGCTATCGTCAATACATTTTTGAAATTAAAA
>JAGCJI010000077.1 GCA_017648085.1 Clostridia bacterium
AAAAAAGGTGATTACGACGATCATCAATTTGACACAGTTACAGTTGAACCTACGTGCACATCTCAAGGCTACGATCAAAAGACGTGTCGACTTTGTGGATTTGAGGAAAAGGATAATTTTAAAGACGCTACTTCTAATCATACGCAGGGAGAGGAGTACAGGTGTAGTGTTTGTGGATCCTATGTGCCGATTTTCGTAGCAAGAGATGCTTTGTACGATATGTACAAGGACACAGTTAACACCCCTGTTGACTACGAACTTGTTAGCCGGGTTGAAACTGTTGACGGCACCTTCATTGTAGCTTGGCAGGCCAACAATACGGATAACGTGAAGCTTAATCAACCCGATAACGAAAAGGTAAGGGTTGAAATCACCCCTAAAAAAACCAAAGACGTATCATATACCCTTACGGCCACCATCGCGGACTCTGAGGGCGCTACTATACAGGTTTCCTTTGACCTTATAATTCCATATAACAACCTCGGAAACTACAAGCTTGATGTTGGTATCGCCTACAAATACTATATCAGGCATACAAGTCTTGATAAGATGCTGTTCTTCAATGGTAAGATGGATGGCGATTATCTCGGCGTTACAGAGGATCCTGCGCTTGCTCCCGACGTGTTTGTTGAGGAAGCAGAGGGGGGTGTTAGATTCTACTTTATGGACGGCGGCACCAAGACCTATATCCAGATCTACAAGAACTCTAATAACAAGGTCCGTCCCCAGCTGGTAACCGAGCCCACCATAGTGTTCACCTACGACGAAACTGTCAAGGTTTATTTTGCTACTGTTGGCACAGCTCAATACTATCTTGGTACATACGCCGACTATGAGACCTTCAGTGCTTCCCATTCAAGCTATATTACCGGTACTAACGCAAGCAAAATTGGTGTTTCCCAGTTCCCGGGCATGTTCACTAAGACTGAGAATCTTAATATAGTAGAAAACACGCCCGAATAGAATAACAATTGATGAAATCGAATAATAACAGCTTAAGAATAAATATCACGCCAAGGTTTTGCCTCGGCGTGATATTTTGCGTATTGATTTTTTTAGCAGTTTTGTGTATAATAAGGTAGTCCGTGCTTTGATTGGCGGAAAATATATTAAGGAAATGCATAATGGACGTAAATTACAAAAACAACAAGCGGTACAAGACCGCAAAATATCCGATACGCCAGCCGATATATTTGACTTGGCTTATTCAGGTTTTGTCGCTGATGATGCTCTCGAACAAAAAGAAAAAGGTTGAGAAGGTTAATATGGTGGGGCTGAAGCCGCCCTATTTGCTACTGAGCAACCATATGTCATTCATCGACTTTGAGCTTGTATCACTCGGCACCTATCCGAACAGAGTTAATAACGTCGTCAATATCGACGGATATTATAAACGCCCATGGCTGCTCGAATGGATTGGCGCGATATGTACGCGCAAATTTACCACGGATTTCCACCTCGTAAAGTCGATAAAAAAGGTGCTTTCCCGCGGCGATATACTCTGTATGTATCCCGAGGCGAGATATTCGCCCTGCGGCACAACCTCATATCTGCCCGACTCGCTCGGACATCTTATTAAAATGAACAAGGTGCCTGTGGTTGTGGGCATACACCGCGGCAATTATTTGCACGCGCCATTCTGGAATTTCCGCAAGAAAAGAAAAGTACCCCTGCACACCACACTCACACAGATTCTCACCGCTGATGACGTCGCACGGATGAGTGTTGACGAAATAAACGCTGCGCTGAAAGCTGCCTTTCAGTATGACGAATACCGCTATCAGAAGGAAGAGGGAATCCTTATCACAGAGCCGTTCAGAGCAGAGGGGCTTCACAAGATCCTCTATAAGTGTCCCCATTGCGGTGCAGAGTCGAAAATCACGTCGAAAGGCATCTATATCAGCTGTTCCAAATGCAAAAAGGAGTGGGAACTGTGCGAGGACGGAAGCCTTCGTGCCACCACCGGAGAAACTGAATTTTCTCATATTCCCGACTGGTTTGAGTGGGAGAGGGAAGAGGTCAGGCGCGAAATCCTTGATGGCAGATATTTCTTTACCGACACCGTCGACGTCCATTCATTGCCGCGCTGCTGGAAATTTGAAAAATTAGGCAACGCTACACTTACGCACAACGCCGAGGATGGCTTCGTTTTGACGGGATTTTACAGGGGGCAGGAGTACCGCATTCAGCGTCATCCTCTTGAAACCAACAGCCTGCACGTGGAGTACGATTTCCCGCATATCAAGCCCTATGACTGTCTTGATATCTCTACCCCTAACGACTCCTTCTACTGTTTCCCAACCAAACAAAACGTGGTGACCAAGCTATCCCTCGCCACCGAGGAAATTTATAAGATCAAATACGCCGAGCGTCGCGCCGGAAAATAACAAAAAGGAACAGAGTGAATCTGTTCCTTTTTTCGTTTAATCTAAAAATTTGTGTTCTTCTTCGAACTTTCGCAGGGCGGCGTAATAGCCCTCTTGATCCGCTGGGAATGCCAGACCGTGACCGACACCCGGGACTATATGGAGTAGCTTTTTTTCGCTTTTTGCAGCGGCGTAAAGCTCGCGGCTCATATCGCAGGGAACAAAGTCATCCCCATCCCCGTGTATGAAAATAATGGGCAAATCACTCTTTTTGACACCGTCAAGGGCGCACACCTCTTCAAGATTAAATCCGCCAAAGATTATCGCACCGAGGCGCACCAGCGGATAAAAGATTTTTGCGGGCAGTTTAAGGTCGCCCATAACCTTTTTTATTATTTCTTTTGGTGAGGTGTAGCCACAGTCGGCAAGCACCGAAACTACCTCGCGCGGCAGCTGCTCGTTAAGTGCCATCATAACCGTTGCAGCTCCCATGGAGATACCCGTGATAATTATTTTAGTGTTCGGACCGAATTTTTCTATCGCAAAATTTATCCAGTCAATGCAGTCGAACCGTTCTTTGATGCCAAAGGTTATTACGTGTCCGTCACTTTCGCCCGATGCGCGATGATCGACTATCAGAGCGTTTCTGCCAAGGTTGAAGCATCTGTGCACTCCGCCACAAAGGTCGCGCTCGGAATTACCCCTATACCCGTGAAACAAAATCTCAAGCGGTGCACCTTTCTTGCACTCGTAATATTTGCCGCGCAACGTCAGTCCGTCACGCGATTTTATAGATACCGATTCGCGATTCATAGCGCGGATATCCTTCATCCACGCGATCATCTCGTCACGGTAAACCTCGTATATTTCGCCCTCGGGAATCTCATACTCGTCAGGGCCGAGTGGCTTTCTCTTTTTTGAATAGAAAACCAAAAGGAAACAGACGAGCACGGTCAGTATAAACAATACTAAAAGAACAGCTGCGGTGCATCCGATATATAATCCCCACATAATGCTAATTCTGCATTGCGGTAATCACCGAGGCGATTTCTCCTGCCAAGGTGTTTACCGGCATAACCTTTCCCTCACCAAACCAACGCAAAATAGCACTCGCCACCGCACCCGTCATCATTGCGGCGGTAACCTCTACGGATGCGGGAAGCTGCATTCCCTTTTCCACGCTTTTTCTGAGTCGATCGCAGGTATCCTCATAGTTCTTTTCTTTAATGATTTCAACCAGCACCGGCAAAACCTCGCTCTTCAGCGCGTTTTTGATTATCGGCTCGTTTTCGGAGATAAATCTTATTATTGCGTATACATATTCTACGTAATACGCGCTAGTTTCGTCGGGGCGCTTTTTCTTCGGCAGCGACTTGTCAAAATCGTGCCGCAAAGAGCCGACAAGATACTTCAAAAACGCATACTTATCAGTAAAATGCTTGTAAAACGTCGCGCGCCTTACGTTTGCCTTTTCGCATATTTCGTTTACCGTGATTTCTTCCATCGGCTTCTCGGCCAAAAGCTCGCGAAAGGTTTCTAGCAGCTTTGCCTTGGTTTTTACGATGCGTGCGTCTTCTTTAAGTGTCATTAGTGCGTTTACCTCGCTGTTTTATAGGATAATTATAAAACAATATTAAACAAATGTCAAGTAACTCGGGCTTAATTTTTATGATAAAAAATTAACAATAAAACCTTGACTAATCATATATTTTATGCTAACATATATAAGTAAAATAAAACTCGTAAAGGAGACAGATATGGCAACCTATAACAAGAAGAATATCGAGGACGTAGAAGTAGCCGGCAAAACCGTGCTCGTGCGTTGCGATTTCAACGTTCCTATGAAGGACGGCGTTATTACCTCTGACAAGAGAATCGTGGAGGCACTCCCCACAGTTAAATATCTTATGGGTAAGGGCGCGAAGGTCGTGCTTTGCTCTCATATGGGCAAGCCCCACAACATTTTCACCGAGGGCTTCGGCCTTACCAAGAAGGAAAAGAAGGCGGTTGAGGCACTTCCCGAATCCGAAAGAGAGGCAGCAAAGGCTGAATATCTTGCAAAGGCTCTCAAGTCAGATAAGAAAAAGCTTACCTTGAAGCCCGTATGTGACAGAATCAACGAGCTTCTCGGAGAAGAGAAGGTTACCTTCGCTGAGGATATCATCGGTGCTGATGCAAAGGCAAAGGTTGCGGCTCTTAAGCCCGGCTATGCTGTGCTTCTTGAAAATACAAGATTTGACGCACGCGAGGAGAAGAACGGTGCTGATTTCGCACGTGAGCTTGCTTCCTACGCTGACGTTTTCGTAAACGACGCATTCGGTGCGGCTCACAGAGCACACGCTTCTACCGCGGGCGTTGCAGATTATATTCCCGCTGTATGCGGATACCTTATTGAGAAGGAAATCTCGGTTATGGGCAAGGCTCTTTCTAACCCCGAGCGCCCCTTCGTTGCAATTCTCGGCGGCGCAAAGGTTGCTGACAAGCTTAACGTTATAGATAACCTTCTTACCAAGGTTGATACCCTTATTATCGGTGGCGGTATGGCATATACCTTCGCTGCAGCAAAGGGCTACTGTGTTGGTAAGTCTCTTCTTGACGAGACTAAGATCGATTACTGCAAGGAGATGATGGCAAAGGCAGAGAAGAACGGTGTACAGCTTCTTCTTCCCATCGATACCGCTGTAGCAGAATCCTTCCCGAACCCCATCGATGCAGAGGTTGCGGTTGAGTACGTTGATTCCGACAAGATCCCTGCAGACAAGGAAGGTCTTGATATAGGTCCCAAGACTGCAAAGCTCTTCGCAGATGCAGTTCTTTCTGCAAAGACTGTTGTATGGAACGGTCCTATGGGCGTATTTGAGAACCCCACTCTTGCAAAGGGTACTATCGCAGTAGCACAGGCACTTGCTGACAGCTCTGCAACCACCATAGTAGGTGGCGGTGATTCTGCGGCAGCATGCGAGCAGCTTGGCTTTGCTTCCAAGATCACTCATATCTCCACCGGTGGCGGTGCA
>JAGCJI010000009.1 GCA_017648085.1 Clostridia bacterium
ATCTACCATTTTCTTCTCGTATCTGTCGGCGTGAGCAATCACAACTCGGATACCCATGTCCATAATTTTTCCGACCGTTTCAACGTGCTCGACTGTCAGATCAACAAACGGCAGTTCAACAAGCAGCTGATTCGTCCCCTCAAAGCAAAGCTTATGAAGGTCCGGCATTTTGTCAAGATTTTCAAAGAGAAGCACCTCGGCACCGAGGCGAATCTGTGGCATATCGGGAGTCATAGCACCCGATTCATAAAGCACCTCACAGCTTCTGTTACGACGGCATATAAAGCGGTCGACGGAATGGCGGTGCGGATAAAAGTGCGGTGTGGCAAAAATACGAGTTACTCCCACCTCTCTTGCATACTTAAGCTGTGCTAAAGATTGCTTTACGGAGGTTGAGCCGTGATCCGCTTTAGGTAAGATATGCGCGTGCAGATCTACGATATCAAACTCATTTTCCTGCTTTGTTGTATTCATAGTAGCCGTAATAATATTTCTTCTTATTATAATTATTATAAGTATTGGACTTCTTTGGATTGTATCCGGTCAACACAACACCGAGAATAGGTGCATTGACTGCATTGAGGATTCTTTCGGCACTGCCTAGTGAATTTAGCGAGGAATAATCCGAACGGACTGTGAGAATATATCCATTCACTCTCTCAACTAGCAGGGTTGCATCGGAAACAACGCTGACGGGTGGCGTATCAATGAGTATGTAGTCGTACTCCTTTTCACATTTGGAGATCAGTTGCGACATTTTTTCGGAACAGATAAGTCCTGCCGGGCTGGCAATTTCATTACCCGAAAACAGAACCGAAAGGCCGGGAATATCCGTAGTGATGATATTGGGCGTTTCGGCTAGGCCAACAAGATAATCGGAAAGTCCAACCTTTGCATTGTATTCGTCATCGTTAAATCTGTTGAAGAGCTTTGAGACACTGGGAGAACGCATATCCATATCTATAAGCAAAATTTTCTTGTTTATAAGGTTATTTGCAAGAGTAATTGCAAGGTTGATGGATATGTAAGACTTACCCTCACCGGGAACGGAGCTGGTGATCACCAGCTTTTTGCAGGAATCGGAAATCGGAAGATAAAGAACGTTTGAACATAAGGAGTTAAATGCCTCCTTCACCGCAAAAGCAGTATTATCGTCAATTATCTTCAGCATATCAACGGCTTTCTTACCGTGCGCCTTTTTCTTCTTAAACATTCTGATTTGCAGCCTCCTTCCTTTCCTGAACCATATGTTCGGGAATTACACCCAATACGGGAATATCAAAGCTATCCTCGATTTTCTTCTTGCTGTCAATAGTGGTATCAAAAGCGGAAAAGATCCAAATAGCCAAAGCCGAAATAAATGCGCCCGCCACAAAGCCTATTACCGCATTTTCGGGGACATTCTTGCTGTCGGGAGCCTTAGGCACTCTGGCAGTAGAGTCCATTATTTCGATACCGAGCTGAGAATTAATCTCAATAAATTCGGGGGGAGCAATATTTTCAATGCACTGCTTAAGGTCAAACGAAAGCTTGGGGTCAGACGTAGTAACGGAAATTCTGAACATACCGTTTTTCTGATTTGAAAATGAAATTGCCGAACGGACGGTGGCTCTGTCAACGTTGCCCTCATACTCAGCAGGAAGCGCATTAACGATCTGCGTCAGCATATCCTCGGAGTAAAGGCGGTATCTGTATATATCAACCATCGTTTCCGCGATCTGCGCATCGTTGAAGTTTATAGAGGCAGAACTCTTATAAACGTACATCAGAGAGGATGCGGTGTAGGTATCCTTCTTTACAAGACCGGAATAAAGTCCGAGCACGGCCGAGCAAAGCACCGAAACTATCGCGATAATCCAAAGCTTTGGGATAAATATGGATATTAGATCCTTAAAACTTAATTCTTCATTCTTCTTTTTCATTTTTACCTCAACGTTTTACGAATTTATTATTTTAGAGCGATGATAATTTAACAGTGCGAATAAATCAGCGGAAGGCGGCAGTTATATAAGACTGCCGCCGTAGGCTTTAGTTGGATTCTGCTTTTTCAAGAGCACGGAAATCAATGGCATCCTTGCAATGAAGCATTCCGTAATCAAGGGCTGATGACGTCCAGCCGTATTCGGAGCAATAATTAGCCTTAAATACGTCGCCGGTATGCCAAATATTCATTTCATAAGTATTAGAGTCGTCAATAACTCTTACAACGTTTCCGTCAACGAGATTATAGTTAGCACCCTGAACACCGTACTGAAGAAGGTTGCGGAGCTCAAGATCGGTATTAATAGCATAAATTATCTGCATCGCGCGCTCGTTGTACTTGAGGAGGCTGTTAACGATCGCAAATCCGGAAAGATGTGCATCCTCAGCAGCAACAACAGGAACCTTTGATACTATACAGAAGTTATCGCGAAAAAGCTCGTTTCTGAGCTCATACGAGCCGGAAACGGTATACACCATCTCTGCCGCCATATCAGCGGTAAAGCCGGGCCTTTTAAGAATTTCAGCTCTGATCTCTTCAACCAAAGCTGCCGTGTCCTTCACACCTGCAAAGTTTTGGATATCCTCGTTTGTGTAGATATTGCAATCTCTTACAGTCTTGCTGACAACGAGGTATTCGTATTCACCAATAACGCGGTTATTGGGAACGGTATAAAACTTACCGTCCTCTTTAGAAGCCGCCAAAAGTGCACCGGAAATCTGGGTGTTAAGACGGCCATACGCCTTGGTCTTAAAGAAGTCGGTAAGGTCAACAAGCTTATTGCCCCCCTCACCCTTGGTCAAAGAGTCATACATATCCTTGCTGTTAATAAGAACTATGTGAGGCACGTCGGCACCGCCTGCCGTAATCGCCGCAGAAACGGTAGATTCGTACTCCGAAGCCTTTACGTAGTGAACATTAAGAATTGTATTGTACGCATTTTTAGTATGACCGGAAATTCTGGTAGCAACGGAAACCTTTGCATTCTCCGTAGTGGAATCGCCTGTGATTATGTAAAGATTAAGCGTAAGCCTCTCGGTTGTTTGAGGATTTTCAGGATAATTATGAATATAATCGCCGATCTTGCCCTCGTCACAGCTGACGAGCATAGTGCAACCCATAACAAGACACAGGATCAGACACAAAAGCTTTTTCATTACTTAGTGAACCTCCAAGGGATATTTTCTTACTAAAATATTGTACTATAACGCGCCAAAAAAGTCAAGACATTTTTGTGCTTAAATTATTAAAACTAGCATATATGCCATATTGCACAAACGGGCGCGCGTTTATTTGTACAAATTTCAGTTCGTAAGGTAGTCTTTAAGGGTCTTGGAACGGGAAGGATGACGAAGCTTGCGAAGTGCCTTTGCCTCGATCTGTCTAATTCTCTCTCTGGTTATCTGGAACTGTCTTCCTACTTCCTCGAGAGTTCTCGGGCGACCGTCCTCAAGACCGAAGCGAAGCTTGATCACCTGCTCTTCCCTTGGCGTGAGAGTATGAAGAATGTTGCAAAGCTGTTCGCGGAGAAGCGAATAAGAAGCGGCGTCAGAGGGGGCGGGAGAATCCATATCCTCCACAAAGTCCCCAAGATGGCTGTCCTCTTCCTCACCAATAGGTGTTTCAAGCGACACGGGGTCCTGCGCAATCTTCATGATCTCTCTGACCTTCTCGGAGGTTATGCCGAGGCGTTCTGCTATTTCGTCGGTTTTTGGCTCGCGGCCCAGCTCTTGAAGAAGCTGACGCGCGGTTCTCGAAACCTTGTGTATGGTCTCAACCATATGAACGGGAATTCTGATAGTTCTAGCCTGGTCGGCAATGGCACGAGTTATAGCCTGACGTATCCACCAGGTAGCATAGGTAGAAAACTTATATCCCTTGCTATAATCAAACTTTTCTACCGCTTTAATAAGACCTAGGTTACCCTCCTGAATAAGATCAAGGAAGTACATTCCCTTGCCGACGTGGCGCTTTGCTATGCTTACAACGAGACGCAGGTTAGCTTCTATAAGCTCATCCTTTGCATACTTATTTCCAAGTGCTATCTGCTCTGCAAGATAGGTTTCACGCTCGGGGGTGAGAAGCGGTATCTTGCCGATATCCTTTAAATACATACGAACGGGATCGTCAATAGCAAGGCCCTCGGAATTAAGGAGCTTGTCCATCTTATCCGCTTCGTAATTTTCAACGTCGCGCTCTACGTCCTTAATCGTTTCATTATCAAGGTCATCGGGAGTGGCGGATTCAAGGTCAACCTGAGTCAGATCGTAATCTATGTCCTCAAGCGCCTTCATTATATCGGAGTTGAGTATACCTCCGTCGTTTTTGGAATCCATTATTTCGTTTGCACCCATTTTATCTCTGCTCATACAAGAAACCTACCCTTCTTTATTACGTTTAAGATTAATTAGTTTGTTTAAATCGTCAATTGAACTTACCGACTCGGCACTCTTTTTCCGAACGGCACACTTCAAGGAATTGATGCACTCGTAAAGCACATCGGAATCGTTTTTGGCGAGCTGCATTCTGCCGACCTTCATTTGAGTTATACGCCCAACCTCGTCAGGAGAAAATATTCTGTCGAGATCGCTTGGCTGCTCACCGCGCTGATAGGCGTCCATTACGAACTCAAACACGCGTCGGTTAAGTTCAGTGTAAAAATCAGCCGAAGAAACGAGTTCTTCCTCAAAAACGCGGCGCCTATGCTCCGGATACATAAGCAGAAGTCCGAGCAGACTCTCCTCGCTCTTGGCAACCGCCGGAGCTTTCGCATAATCGGGGTTTACCCTATCTCTGTAGCCTGCGGTTTTTTGCTTTATGAGCTCGGACTCACTCTTCTTATCCTTGGAATACTGAATTCTCGCAAGACGTTCCACGTCGTTCTGTACGCTTTTTGGATTTACGTCGAGTTTTGCTGAAACTTCCCTTATATAAATATCACGTTCTGCCGCAGAATAAACACCGGAAATCAACTTTTCAAGTTCGGTCAAAGCGTTAATTCTGTCCTGCGGCAAATTGATATCGTATCTCGAGAGTATGCTCTCCATATTATATTCAAATTTACTCTTCGAATTCGAAATTACCTCGGCAAATTTTTCCTTACCGTAGGTTTTTATATACTCATCGGGGTCTTTTGCGCCGGGGACTTTGATCACTCCAACCTCAAGTCCGACCTCTGAAAGAAGGCGCATAGCCTTCTGCGCCGCCTTCTGCCCTGCCTCGTCAGCGTCGTAAGAAATAACGACTTTTTTCGTATATCGGCTCATCAGTCTTGCCTGCTCCGAGGTTATCGCAGTACCGAGTGTTGCTACCGCATTGGTAAAGCCTGCTGCGTGCAGAGCGATAACATCCATATACCCCTCACAGAGTATTAACGATTCCGAACCGGTATTTTTTGCAAAATTCAGGGCGAACAAATTCCTCGATTTTTTGAACACGGGAGTATCCATCGTGTTTTTATATTTCGGCTTGGAATCATCCATAACGCGTCCGCCGAAGGCTATTACGTTTCCGGTTACGTCAATGATCGGGAACATAACGCGATTTCGGAACGCATCGTAGTAGTTGCCGCTTTCACTTTTTCCGGCAAGATATGCAACGACCAGCTCATCGCGCGTATAACCGCGATTAAGCATAAACTTCATAAGCGAATCAAAGCTGTTCGGCGCAAATCCAAGTCCAAAATGCTTGATGGTTGCCATGGAAAGTCCGCGCCGCTCGGTAAAGTAAGCGAGTGCCGCGCGCGCCTCCGGCGTGTTTTGAAAAAGGGACTGATGGAAAAACTTTGCCGCGTCGGTATTCATGCGTAAAAGCTTGTTTTTATCTATGCTTGGCTTTTCATATTTTGGCTCGTCGTCGCGTACGACGGTAATGCCCGCACGCTTTGCAAGAAATTCTATTGCATCGGGATAATCGAGGTGCTCTGCCTGGCGAACAAAGGTGATGGCGTTGCCACCTACACCGCAGCCGAAGCAATAAAAGGTATTATCCGCGGGATAGACCGTAAAGGAAGGTGTTTTTTCATTATGAAACGGACACAGTCCTTTTAAATTAGAACCCGCGCGCTTTAGCGATATATAACTGCCGATTAAAGATTCAATATCGTTGCGAAGCAGTATTTCATCAACGACCTCACGCCTTATCATATAGCATCTCCTTCCCTCAAAAATCAAATTTCATCATAATATACGGTAAAAACAGCAAAAACACTTTTAATTTTCGCTTAAAAATCAAATTTTTCTCCGATGATATTGATTTTGCATCTACCGGAGGTGATTTCCGTTATTTTTTTTATAAAATTATCGGTATCCGTCGCCTTGATCTTTCCGGCGAGAAGAACGTTTTCCGAAAATTTAGTATCACCGCATCGGAACCCGCACTCCGAAAGCGCGGATAAAATTTTCTGATAATCGGAATATGTGACTGACATTTGAAGCTCCGAATAAACGTCGTAGGTAACCACGTTTGCTTCGCGAAGCGCACCGCTTGCCGCAGCCGTATAGGCGCGTACAAGTCCACCTGTGCCGAGAAGAATCCCCCCGAAATAGCGGACAACGACTATTAGGACGTCGGTGCAGTCGCTTTTACGGATCACGTCGAGCACCGGCATACCGGCCGTTCCCTGCGGCTCGCGGTCATCCGAAAAGCGCATAGTGGAATTTTCACGCAACACATATGCATAGACGTGATGGCGTGCGTCCGGGTACTTCTTTTTTACTCGCGCTATAAATGCGAGCGCGTCGGCTTCGCACGAAACAGGAAATGCCTCTCCTATAAATACCGATTTTCGATCCTCGTATTCATATTTTGCCGCATGCTCGACGGTCGTGTAGCTTTCCAAAATCAAATTCCTACCTTAAAATAAAATTCCTATAGTTACCGATTCCGCGCTCGTCAAGTATCGCGCTGATCAAAATTCCGTCATCTGTATACTCACTTGACAGAACGGTATATTCGTTATATATACCGCTTACCTTTGATTGCTCGGTATATGGCATAAGAAGCTTTACTTCCCTTTTAGTCTTTCTTATTGCTTCCACGATAAGCTCGAGGAGCTTATCAATTCCCGTGCCGTTCTTGCCGGATACGTAGACCGCGTTTTCCGTAGGCTTGGGATCAAAATCGACAAGCTTATCGATTTTGTTATACACGTATATTTTAGGCTTATCTGCACCGCCGAGCTCCGAAATTACCTCCTCGGTCACATTAAGCTGCTGTGCCACCTCCGCATCTGCCGCATCTGCAACCAGCAAAAGCACGTCGGCGTATTTGACCTCGTCAAGCGTTGATTTGAATGCCTTGACCAAGTGGTGCGGAAGCTTGCGGATAAAACCGACCGTATCAGTAAGGAGCATCTGCTCGCCCCCGGGAAGTTCCGCCTTTCTGGTCGTGGGATCGAGCGTTGCGAAAAGCTTGTCCTCCGAGAGAACGTTTGCGCCGGTTATGGCATTGAGCAGCGTTGATTTTCCGGCATTTGTATAGCCGACCAAGGCAATCTTGGGAATACCGCTTCTGTCGCGCTGGGCGCGCATCACGGCTCTGTTAGATTCCAGCTCGCGAAGCCTTGCCTCAAGAGCTACGACCTTTTCGTGCAAATGGCGTCTGTCGGTTTCAAGCTTTGATTCGCCGGGACCGCGCGAGCCTATTCCGCCACCCTGGCGAGAAAGCTCAAGTCCCTTACCAACAAGTCGTGGGGCTGTATATTTAAGTTGCGCAAGCTCTACCTGCAATTTTCCCTCACCGCTGGTTGCATGGAGCGCAAAAATATCAAGTATCAGCATGCTTCGGTCAAGAACCGTGACGTCAGCTCCGATATCCCCCTCAAGATTTCTTATTTGAGCGGGCGAAAGCTCCTCGTCAAATATAACGAGGTTTGCAGCGTGATTTCTTGCGAGCCCTGCGATCTCACTCACCTTGCCGCTACCGATGAGAGTTCGGGGATCGAAGGTTTCCTTGACCTGTACGACCTTTGCTACGGTTTCTGCGCCGGCGGTATCGGCAAGACGCTCAAGCTCGTCAAGCGAGCGCTCACACTCGGACAAGTCACGCGTGCTTTTAACGATGCCGACTAGAATTGCGAGTTGTTTTTCTTCCATCGACTTATTATAACTCCTTTCGACCGAAAATAAAGAAAAAAAGAGCGAGGATAACCGTCGTGACTACCCTACACTCTTTTTACCGCATGAAGATTACTTCACCTTTGCAAGACGCTTCTTGAACTTATCAACGCGTCCGCCAGCATCTACGAACTTCTGCTTACCTGTATAGAAAGGATGGCACTTGGAGCAGATTTCAACGTTCATATCGCCCTTAACCGAACGAGTCTTAACGGTTTCGCCACAAGCACATCTGATGGTAGCTTCTTTGTATTCGGGATGTATTCCTGCCTTCATTTTAACACCTCTTCACATAGTAATTCATTTTAATTGCATTTCATTATAGCACACATTTTCACGTTTTGCAATACTTTTTTTAAAAATTATATTTTTTCTTCTATCTTTTTACGCAGCTCTACCATTATTTTCTTTTCAAGACGAGAAATATAGCTTTGAGATATTCCGAGAATATCGGCAACCTCCTTTTGCGTAAGCTCCTTGTTGCCGTTAAGTCCAAACCTCATCTCTATTATTACTCTCTCCCTGGCATCAAGGCCGCTGACCGCCTCGCGTATTATACGCCTTTCCTCGTCATCCTCCATTCTCCTCGAAACGCTGTCCACCTCGCTGCCGAGAATATCGGAAAGCAAGAGCTCGTTTCCGTCCCAATCAATGCTGAGTGGCTCATCTATTGAAACCTCGCGCTTATGCACGGAGGTTTTTCTTATAAACATCAGAATCTCGTTTTCAATGCATCGCGAAGCGTAGGTGGCGAGCTTAATGTTTTTATCCTTATTAAACGTAGTTATAGCCTTAATCAGTCCAACTGTGCCGATGGATACGAGCTCCTCTATACCCGCTCCCGTATTTTCAAACCTTTTAGCTATGTAAACCACCAAGCGCAGATTGTGCTCTATAAGCGCATCACGAGCATACTGCTTGTCGATATTATCTATCATATGCTCCTCAATTTCGCACGCAAGCGGAGGAGGCAAGCTGTCGCTGCCGTTGATATAAAATACGCTGTCCTGCTTAAACAGATGCCGTATCCAAGAAGTGATTTTTTTAAAAAAATTCAAAGCCTTCACCCTACTCCCTCCATTGCGGTAAGAGGAATCAAGGCGCTGTATCCGCCGTAATTCTCCACCCTTTTATTCGTTGCAATTATCAATGATATTTTTTCCGCTCTCCTGCCTCGCAACACGACTGCTTCGTCCGGCTTGAAGCCGTATACGATGCTATTTACCCCACCTATGTTTAAGGGAATGACTCTGATACGAGGCTTGAGGTATATGCTTGCAGACTCCGGTGCTTCAAGTGCCGCTGAATCTATACCGAATATCCGCTTTGCAAGCGCGGAATTTATAAGCATTACCGGTGTTTTGTCGAACGGGTCTCGAGCAAGATTACCCGAATCAACCAGCGCGTCAAACTCACAGTTCATTCCTTTATATAATATGCGCAACCTGACGCTACGCTCGCTCGCACAGTTGCGAAAAATCGTCATGACGAGCTTCAAAACACCAATTGAGGTGAGCACTATCAAGGAAAGTATAAGAAGATTGCGATTTTCCGCACCCAAAGTCCCCTCCTCACCAAGATTCAGATATCTGTCCAAAAGGCAATATCCGTAATACACGAGGCCACCGATGACAATTTCAAAGAGCAAAAAAGCTACCCCGAATTTTACCCTGCGATATACGGATACTCTACCGCTCGCTATCCATATCGTCAAAACAAAAAACACGAGTGATAGGGGATACATCAAAAATTGAGAATCAATAAGCAAAATACCCGCAACCGCGTACAGCGCACCGACTAGAGAAGCTAAAAGTAGTCTTACGACCGTTGTCGTCACCCTTGAGAGCGAGGAAGCAAAATATATCGCCAACGCGTCGACGGTAAAATTTATCAAAAAATAAACGTCTACATATAAGGTTTTCACGGCTACCTCCGTGCTTGTGATAGCTATATTGTATCATATGAAAACCGAATATAATGTCGCAAAAAGGGAGTGTAAAAAAAATATACGCTTCGCTAACGAAAGCAAAGCGTATATAATATTTTTATTTCATAGCTGCTTCAAGCTTGTCCGCACATCTTTCAAGATAATCGCCCTCAAAAAGCTCGATGACACCCTTATCCGAAAGAGATGCAAGCTCGGGATCGATAGGAAGCGTTGCAAGCACGTCGGTTGAATGAGCGGCAGCGATTGCATCTATTTTACTTTCGCCGTAAGGCCTTATGACCTTGCCGCAATCAGGGCAAACGATGTAGCTGTAGTTTTCAACAAGTCCAAGGATCTTAACGTCCATCATAGTTGCCATATTAACAGCCTTCTCAACTATCATTGAAACGAGGTCCTGGGGGCTTGTAACTATAATTATTCCGTCAAGCGGCAAGCTCTGGAAAACCGTGAGCGGCACGTCGCCCGTTCCGGGAGGCATATCGACGAACATATAATCTACGTCGTTCCAAACGACTCCGTTCCAAAACTGCTTAACCGTTCCCGCTATAACGGGACCACGCCATACCACAGGCTTGGTTTCGTCATCCATAAGAAGATTGACGCTCATAACCTCAATGCCGGTTTTCGTGATTTCGGGGAACATACCAAGCTCGCTGCCCCTGACGTTACCCGACTTAAGACCGAACGCCTTGGGGATGGAAGGACCGGTGATATCCGCATCAAGAATCGCGGTCTTGTATCCGCGCCTGCGCATAGTAACTGCCATCATTGAAGTAACAAGGGACTTTCCTACGCCGCCCTTGCCGCTTACGATTCCTATCACCCGTTTTACCGAGCTTGCGGAATTCTGTGGCTCAAGAAGAGATTCCTTCGAGCATTTTTGTGCGCAATTAGCGCAATCATGTGAACATTCTGCCATTGTTTATTCTCCAGTTTTTATATTATATTGCAACTGCAATGATGTCGCCATCCTTAACTGACATATGAATCGCGGTTAGTGCTTTGCCGTAGTTAGATATGACAAGCTCGGCAATTTTATCCTCAACGTTTCTCTCAACAAAGCGGCGCATATTTCTTGCTCCGTACTTTTCGGAATAGGATTTTTCTGCGATCACATCAAGCACGCACGGGGTGTAAATGAGCTTTGTTCCCTTCTCGGATAAGAAGTCCGAGAGGCGCGTGAGCATTATTTTAGCTATGGCGACGAAATCGGATTTATCAAGATGGCGGAAAGTGATTATCTCGTCAATTCTGTTGATAAATTCAGGGCGCAGGAATGCCGAAAGTGCTTTTTCGGTCTTCTCTTTAACCTTCATTTCCTTATTGTCGGAGAAACCGGGTATCGAGGCGTTATTCTCGCTTCCCGCATTAGTTGTCATTACTATTATTGCGTTTTCAAAATTTACCTGTCTGCCCTGCGCGTCGGTGATCCTTCCGTCGTCAAGTATTTGCAGAAGTATATTCAAAACGTCGGGATGTGCCTTTTCAATCTCGTCAAAAAGAATAACTGCGTGAGGTCTGCGACGGATTTTTTCTGTAAGCTGTCCTGCCTCGTCATATCCAACGTAGCCGGGAGGTGCGCCTATAATACGCGAGACTGAATGCTTTTCCATAAATTCCGACATATCAAGACGAATGAGGGATTCAGGCTGCTTGAACAGCTCGTTTGCAAGCACCTTGACAAGTTCGGTTTTTCCAACACCGGTAGGGCCTGCAAATATCATGGAAACGGGATTTGTGCGGTAGGATATTCCGGCACGCTTGCGCTTAACTGCGCGTACGAGAGCGGCTACTGCTTCCTCCTGACCGATAATTTTAGCCGATATACGCTCATAAAGGCCCGCAAGCTCACCGATATCGCCCGCACTTACGTCGGCGGCAGGAACTCCGGTCCATATCTCTATAACCTTAGCTATATCGGCATCGGTTACCGAAAGGGTGGAAATGATTTCGCCGAGCTCCTCCTGCCTCCTTTCAAGATTCAGTTTTTCTACCTTAATATCAGCTATCGCCTTATAGTTTTCCTCGGTCTGCCCCTCGGGCTTCTCAAGCTTTCCTTCAAGCAACGTAAGCGACGCTGAAAGCTCGGCAAGCTTCTTATCATTTTTCCTCTTTTCATTAAGCTCGGCAGAGGAAAGAGCGACTCTGGAGGCTGCCTCGTCTATAATATCAATAGCCTTGTCGGGTAAAAATCTGTCAGTAATGTATCTTTCGGATAAGGTCACCGCGGATTTTGCAACCGCATCGGATATTTTAACTCCGTGAAAATCCTCATAATACTTTTTGATTCCGCGGATAACCTCAACGGTTTCGTCAACCGACGGCTCGTTTACCGTTACGGGCTGGAAGCGACGTTCAAGTGCGCTGTCCTTTTCTATATATTTCCTATATTCCTTAAGCGTGGTTGCGCCTATTACCTGTATTTCGCCCCTTGAAAGTGCGGGCTTAAGGATATTGGCGGCACTCATACTTCCCTCGGAATCGCCTGCACCTACTATAGTGTGCACCTCATCTATCATAAGTATGATATTGCCCGCCTGCTTTACCTCTTTTATAAGACCGAGGATGCGCGACTCAAACTGACCGCGAAATTGAGTGCCCGCCACGAGTGCTGTCAAGTCAAGCAGCCAGATTTCGGATTCTCGCAATGATTCGGGAACGGTTCCGTCAACTATCCTCTGTGCAAGTGCCTCTGCGATGGCGGTTTTACCAACGCCGGGCTCACCTATAAGACAGGGGTTATTCTTCTGCCTGCGGCAGAGTATCTGAATAACGCGCTCGAGCTCGCGGTCGCGACCGATTATTCTGTCGGTGTTACCGCGCCGTGCTTTTTCGGTCAGGTCGGTGCAATAGGCGTTGAGTATTTTTTTGTTGTCCACCTTTTGCGTCTCCTTTTTCCTTGCACCTTTTTCGGAGCGCTTGGGGTTTGCGCCGAGTGATAGCCCGAGTCCCGAAAAAATCTTCTGAAAATCGATGGCAGGCGCGCCACCGTCAATAGCGTTGTCATCACGAGACTCAAGTGATGTATCATTGCCACCGAAAAGCTCGCTCATCTCACCCGACATATTTTCAATATCGTCCTCGGTCATACCCATTCTCTTGAGCATGTCCTCAACCGGCTTTATCCCAAGCTCGCGGGCGCAAACAAGGCAGAGCCCCTCGTTAATTTTATTGTTATTTTCAAGTCTGGTAATAAAAACCATGGCTTGGCGCGTTTTACATCTTGCGCATTTCTGGAATTCCATTAATTAAACGTACCTTTCTGAAGCAGAGAAAAAGTTAGAAGCTTAAGAGCAGATCTATCGGA
>JAGCJI010000078.1 GCA_017648085.1 Clostridia bacterium
AAGATATTTTTTTCCGTATCCCTTCTGTACCGAATCGAAACGCGACATAAGCTGTCGTACTATGTTCATTTTCTCTTCGCACAGCTGCGGAGTACCTATGAGCACAGCCTCGGAGTGCAGTACCTGCTCAACCTCGACAAGACCGTTGCTTATGAGCGTACCACCCGAGGAGACAATATCGAATATAGCATCGGCAAGGCCTGCTGCAGGAGCAATCTCCACCGACCCTGTTATAGTGTGTACCTTCGCAGTTATTCCCTTTTCGTCAAAGAAGCGCTGTAGCACATTGGGATATGATGTTGCGATGCGCTTTCCGTTGAAATAATCCAGTCCGTTATACTGCACATTCTTTGGCACTGCAAGAGATATGCGGCAACCACCAAACCCAAGATATTGTAGAATATCCACCTCGTATCCACGCTCTGCAACCTCGTTATAGCCAACGATTCCAAGATCAGCTGCACCCATAGCCACCGTTTGCGGAATATCATCGTCACGCAGAAAGAGAATCTCTACCGGGAAATTCGCAGCGCGCATAAGAAACTTACGCTTCTCCTCCTTTATTATTACTCCGGCCTCGCGCAAGAGTTCTACACTCTGTTCATTTAGTCGACCTTTGGTCTGTATTGCAATTCTAAGCATTCTATTCAATATTAAATAAAAAAACGGAAACCACTCCAAAAGGGTCGGCTTCCGTCTATAAATCACTTTGTACATATACACCGCGTCAACCCTTCATAAGCAATGAAAGATGATGATGAATGTTATGTAACTGTATAAATCTCATACTCTGTTTTATAAAGCAATTTGCAACGCAAGAGTTCATCCGACCCTCACGTTGCAAATATATTCTATTTTTCATAAAACAAGCAAATTTTAAAGACATTTTTTACCAAAATATCAAAATTAGCCTACTTTTTGAAAGCAACACAATCTATTTTATAGATTTTATCTTCTTAAGCTCGCTATATAGACGCTGTACAGGCAATCCCATAACATTAAAATAGGAACCCTCTATATTCTCCATTCCAATGTAACCAATCCACTCTTGCGCACCATAGGCCCCTGCTTTATCCATTGGTTTATACTTTTGAATATAGTAGTCGACCTCATCGTCGTTGAGCACCGCAAAACTAACATTCGACTGTGCTACAAAACTGCGTTGCTCATTTTTTGTTGTTATTGTAACTCCTGTAAACACAGCGTGGGTCTTGCCCGACATATTATGCAGCATACGTCGTGCATCGGCCTCGTCTACAGGCTTGCCCAACGCTTTTCCATCGAGCCACACAATTGTATCGGCTGTAATGACAAGTTCGTCATCGGCCATAGAGGGGAGATAAGCATCGGCTTTTTTCTTTGATATATAAAGAGGAATCTCGCCACCGGCAAGAGTCTCGGGGAAAGACTCATCTACATCAGGAAGGCTCTTTACAAGAAAAACAAGGTCGAGTCCTGCTAATAATTCTCTTCTGCGGGGAGATGCCGACGCAAGAATAATCTTATAATCTTTAATATTATCGAGCATAAATTAGAAGCTGTTTAAGAAGCTGTTTAAATTTCTAAAAAAAATATTCATATAGAAGCTGACGATTTCGCGATATAAATTTAAACAGTTTCTTACCAACCAAAAGCGTTTGCCTCATCCATCCATTTTCCTTGAGCCGCCATAATCTGCTCAATCACATCGCGTCCGCAACCATCACCGCCATTTATAGGAGAGATATATTTCGACAACTCCTTAATTTCGTGTGCCGCATCGGCAGGGCAACAGGGAAGACCGCACATCTGCATTACCTCGTAATCGGGAATATCATCGCCCATATACATAACCTCCTCGGGGTTGAGTTCGTACATTGTCAGAAGTTCCTCGAAGCAGTCTCTTTTTATTGATGCACCTATATATACATCCTTTATTCCAAGTCCCTGATAGCGTACACGCACCGCCTCGGTACGCGCACCTGTTATTATAGCCACGTGAAAGCCGGCCTTTACAGCCAACTGCAAAGCATAGCCATCTTTTATATTTACAGTGCGCATAGGTTCACCATTTGGATACATTGATATTGTCTCGCGGCTTAACACGCCGTCAACGTCGAAGACAAGCGCCTTAATCTTTTTTAAATCGTAGTTTATCATATTTATCGGTTTTTTAGAATATAATCACTGAGCATATTGTAGACCGACAGCAGCTCCTCGTCGAGCAGTGAACGCTGCGACTGCATCACCGCCTCGTCACCTCGGCGCGCAGGCCCTGTCTGCGCCTCTTTCGGATGCAACGAATGTACCTTTGCCGCCGTCTCGTCTATAACTGATAAACGTATCGTACATATTGCTTTCTCCCTTAACCGTTTTTCCTGCCTCTTTATTAAGGGGCGAACGGCTTTGTTTATTCCTTGTCTATTATAGCAAATTTTGTTGAAAATCTCAACAACCTTAACCGCCTATTTTATAAACTTCTCACCTGCGACAAATAAGGAACGGAGGGCAAAATTGCCCTCCGTCCTATACTTAGAGATAAAGCTTATCTTTCGTTGCTGGTAACAACGTCGTTAAGACCTACGTATACTTCCATATAACCCATTTCCGTAGAAGGTACCATAACGTACTTATTCGTCATTACGCTAGTATAGCAATACGTTTGAACCTGCTTCGCAGTGTAGTATTGTCCGTAGCCTGCCATGGTTTGCATAAAGGTTACGTAACCCAAATCCAACGTGGGAAGGTTGAGCGCCATTGCGCCTTGACCGCCGTATACCGTTGCGCCGCTGGTGTAACCCTGGTAGTAAGCGTCCGTATGTTGCAACCAGTTTGCGCCCAAAGCGTCCTTACCGCCAGTCCAGTCACCTGCATCACCATTTCTTCTCATTAAGATTGCGAAGTTGATTAAACCATCCGCGTTCTTAATCGTTCTTGCGCCGCCCGTGTAGGTGCCTGCGTTTAAGGTACCGCCGCTGAATTGTTGTACGTAGTTTTCCACCTTCGATTTAAGTTCAGGTACAACTGCCGTTGCGTTTTGCGCCGTGAACCAAGCTTCTTGACCGGTTACCCAGTTTTGAATATCGGTATCGTTGAGAAGGTTCAATTCGCCGTCGATTGCAATCGTGCTAGGACGAGATTCAAGGTGAACCGCCGCGCCGTTTGCCGCGCCGATAAAGCAGCTGTCCAAGTTCACGCGGATAGAACCGTGCGCGTAGATGTTGTTTGCCCAGCTCTTTTCAAGCTTACAATCGGTTGCGTTAATGGTTACAGCAAGGGTAGGAACGCCGTCCTTTTCAAAGGTCTTAGGGGTACTTGCAAGCAAGCTGAAGGAACCGAAACGAGAAGTTACG
>JAGCJI010000079.1 GCA_017648085.1 Clostridia bacterium
ATACCTTACTCCGTGCTTCATAAAATCACCTCTCGCATAGTAAGCGAGGTTGAGGGTATAAACAGAGTTCTCTACGACCCCACACCGAAGCCGACCGGAACGATCGAGTGGGAATGATTTTCGCACAGCGAAAATCAACTATGATCGCCTTCGGCAAGTTATCAGCTATGATACGCTTTGCGTGGGTATGACGTGCCTATGGCGCGGTTTGCATAGCAATCCGTGAGTTGTGTGGCGATAACGGTCGAATAAGTCTTTTAGGTGGCTTGGAAAGCCCTGTTCCGAGCCACCTTTTGATAAAATGACGGTTTGTAAAAAATGACTTCACTTGGCGGCGGTTGCCGACGGATAGGAGAAAAAATGAAACGTTTTTTGGGACTTGATATAGGCGGCACGAAATGCGCCGTGGTCAAAGGAGATGCCGAGGGGCACGTAGATAGGGAAATTAAATTTGAAACAACTGATTTTAACGCTACGCTTGCCGGACTTCTTGCCGCTTGCGACGAGCTTTTTGACGCTACCATCGTTGCTATCGGAGTGTCCTGCGGAGGACCTCTTTCCTCGGCGCGCGGCGTTATTATGTCCCCTCCGAATCTTCCGGGTTGGGACGACGTACATATAGTAGAAATTCTCGAAAAGCGTTTTGGCGTGCCCGCGTTTCTTAAAAATGATGCCGACGCTTGCGCTATTGCGGAGTGGAAATTCGGCAACGCTCGCGGATACAAAAACGCGGTATTTCTCACCTTTGGCACGGGCATGGGTGCGGGACTGATCATCAACGGTGCGCCCTACTCGGGTGCTAACGATATGGCGGGTGAGGTCGGGCATATACGGCTTCGCAAAAACGGTCATATCGGCTACGGAAAACGCGGCTCGTTTGAGGGGTATTGCAGCGGCGGCGGAATTGCACAGTATGGCCTCGGAAGTGCAAAGGAGCTTGCGGAACGGGCAAGAGGCGGAGATAAGGAGGCGATTCGGATTTTCAGAAAGACCGGACGCCATCTCGGTCGCGGCCTTGCTTATATCGTTGATATTCTCAACCCCGAGGTTATCGTTATCGGAAGTATTTTCACAAGGGCAGAGGACTTGATTCGTCCATCAATGGAAAGGGCACTTAAAAAAGAGGCACTTTCTCTGTCGGTCGATGCGGTTAAAATTTTGCCTGCGGCACTCGGTGACTCTATTGGAAATCTGGCGGCGCTCGGCGTTGCGTTTAACGGATACGTTTCGCTTGGAGAGAAAATATGAAAAGGAAAAGCATACTGTCACAAATTTCAACGAAGCCTAACCGCGACTCAATGAAATGGGCAGGCAAGGAGCGATCTATACTTGCGACCGTTCTGCTCTGGGGACTATGGGCGTGCAGAGTGACGTCGCTCCTTCAGATATCCAAGCTGATCTTCAGAAAAACGGCGCTTTTGGTCAAGCGGGCGACCACCGACAAGAACGCAACGCGCGTAAACGTTCCGCCGATGTTCTGCGAGCTTTACTACATTGTGTGGTTTGGCGTGCTTTGTACTATGCATCTTTTAGAGGTTGAGGGCATAGTACTAAATATTTTCATAGTATACTATCTTTTCGAGTCGGTGGTTTGGGTGCTTTATTATACGGTTTTCCGCCGCTTTTACGAGGAAAATTACTCGATCTATCACGAGCTTGAATATCTGACGGTCCTTATTTTGATAATACCGACACAGGCACTCGGCTTTGCAACCCTCTATAACGACACCTTCCGCTCGGCTATAAGCGGTCTGCTCGGAGCGGGCGGAGATGCAACGCCGTTTCCCATTAAAATTCTCGGCGCGCTCTTCGGGGCTATAGTAATCAGCATGATCATATCTGCGTTTCCCTCGGAGCGAGTTAAGAAAAATTACAACAAGTCAAAGGCGTTTATTATAGGCGGCGGCGACGTCGTTGCAAAAAGACTTTATCCTGCGCTTAAGGGTGCGGATAAGCCTTATGGCAAGGTTGAGGTGCTTGACCTCGACGGTTACGGTGAAAAGCAGAGCTACGTGCGCTACTTCGAAAGTGAGAGAGCCATCATTTCCCATCTTTCCGAGGCGGTAGACGACGACTCGGTCGCGTGGATAGAAACTCCCACGGGTGCACACTTAAGCTATCTTCGCCCCCTTCTTTCCACAAGCGTGCGCCTTATTGCGCTTGAAAAACCGATTGCCTACACTCCTGTGGATATCGATTACGTAAAGGACGTGATTCGGGACGAGGAGAACCGCGAAAAAATCTTCTTTTTAAGCTATTACACCTTGGAAAAGGCACTTCCGCTTAATATGCTGTTCTCTTACAACGAGAGGTACGGAAAATACCTTGACGTTGAAGACAAGTATATAGCGCGCAATTGGCGCTCCCACATCGGAACTCCCGTCAGCGCGGAGGTCGTGATCCACGAGGGCAAGGATACGCGTGAGTGGATAAAATTCGACGGCGGACAGCTTTACGAAACCTTTTTACACAACGTGCTTATCGCCTCGCTTGTTTTGGGCAGACCGTCCGGCTGGGACAATGCGGTCATGGAAAAATCGACAGACGGCGAGGTGCAGTCAATAGAGCTTTCGGCGTCGGTAATGGGCGCGCCCGTCAAGCTTTCACAGAAAAAGGGAGTTGCCGACGCGGAGAAGTGCCGTTACGGCAAATTTGAGTTTTCCGACGGACTTATTGTGGCTGATTTTGAAAGGCAGAGCGCGACGATACGCCTTGACAGACTCGGAAAGACGGTGACGGTTGCCGTCAAGGATACCTACAAGATCAAGTATTCCGTCATGGCGGACCTCGTTATGAGATGCTATGAGGGCGAGCTTTTGCCGAGTGAGGTTGACGGACTTGAAAATCAGATAGAGGTTCTTGAGTGGCTTGCAACGCTCTAAAGACTAGGAAAATATAATTTCAAGGCGGCAGAGGGACGGTCCTTCTGCCGCTTTTTCGCTCGACGGCCCTCGCCCGCATAATATTTATTAATTTTTTTATATTGCCTTGTATTTATCGGGATTTTGTGATATAATGTAAAGTGCAGAAATATGCAAGCTTGACCGACCGTGCGCCACCCCGGTGGAGGCTTGTCGGGAAACAAAATAAAACGGACGGTATATCCGCTCGGAGCAGAGCGGCGAGCCTCCGCTTGGAGAAAAATGAGAAAAACTAAAATTATTTGCACGATAGGTCCCGCTTCGGAGAGCGAGGATATCTTAATAAAAATGTGCAAGGCGGGAATGAACGTAGCAAGACTTAATTTCTCGCACGGAACGCACGAGGGACATCGCGCGACGATGGAAAAAATCAAGCGCGTGCGCGAAAAGCTGGAAATGCCTATCGCAATTATGCTGGACACCAAGGGCCCAGAATACAGAATAAAGACCTTTGAAAACAAGAAAATATTTCTTGCCGACGGGGACACCTTCACCTTTACCACCGACGACGTGGTGGGCGACGAAACACGCGTTTCGGTTACCTATGAAAATCTTATCGACGAGCTCCGCGTAGGAGATAAAATTCTTGTAAACAACGGACTCGTTATATTTGAGGTCACGGCTCTTTCGGGCAGCAACGCCGTATGCCGCGTTATTGCGGGCGGTGAGCTTTCGGATAAAAAGAGTATGCACTTTCCGAACAAGGTCTTCAGTCAGGAATATCTTTCCGCACAGGATAAGGCGGACCTGCTTTTCGGTATCGAAAACGAGGTCGATTTCGTTGCGGCGTCCTTCGTTTCGCGCAAGAGCGACATTCTGGCTATCCGCAATTTTCTGAATGAAAACGGCGGCGAGGACATAGATATAATCGCAAAGATAGAAAACAGAGCAGGCGTTGACAACATTGACGAGATCTGTGAAATTGCCGACGGTATTATGGTGGCAAGGGGAGATCTCGGTGTGGAAATTCCCTTTGTTGAAGTCCCTGCGGTGCAGAAGTATCTTATCAAAAAATGCCGTTTGCTCGGCAAGAGGGTTATAACCGCGACGGAGATGCTGGAGAGCATGATCAACAATCCCCGTCCCACCCGTGCGGAGATCTCCGACGTTGCAAACGCGGTTTACGACGGCTCGTCCGCCATTATGCTTTCGGGTGAATCTGCGGCGGGCAAGTATCCCGTTGCGGCGGTAAAGAATATGGCGGAAATCGCCGAATTTACCGAGCAAGGAATAGATTACGAGCATTGGTTTAAAACCACCGATTATAAAATAAGAAACAATCTTGATGCGGTGTCGCATGCGACCTGTGCTATGGCGATAGACGTTGGTGCAAGATGTATCGTCGTCAACTCTAAAAGCGGTCGCACGGCACGAATGGTAAGCCGCTTCCGCTCCCCCGTCGATATTATAGGAATGACGACGGATAAGCGCGCGTGGCGAAAGCTCAATTTGAGCTGGGGTGTAACACCTATTTTGAGCGAGGAATATAACTCTATCGAGGTCGTGTTCTACCAGGCACTCGTCGGTGCTGTTAAGGCGTTTTCTCTCAAAAAGGGTGATAACGTAGTTCTTACGGGCGGACAGATAAACGGCGAGCCCGGAAATACCAATACGATAAAAGTTGAAACAGTAAAATAAAAAATGCAGTATAAACGAAAGGACTTTTCTCATGAACTTTGAAGGAGTAGCAAGACCGGAAAGAATTATTCAGTTTGGCGAGGGCGGCTTTTTACGCGGCTTTGCCGATTGGATGATACAGAAAATGAATGATGCGGGAGTTTTCTCGGGCAACATAGTAGTTGTACAGCCGATAGAGTCGGGTATGTGCGATATGCTTACGGCGCAGAACTGCGTTTACACGCACCTCGTAAGAGGTGTTGAGGGAGTAGACAAAACCCTCGTAAATTCCATTTCCCGCTGTGTCAAGCCCTATGAGGATTTTGAGGCGTATCTTGCACTTGCAGATAACCCCGATTTTCGCTTCGTAATATCTAACACGACCGAGTCGGGAATCGTTTTCTCCGACGAGGATAAAATTACCGATGCTCCCCCGAAGACGTTCCCCGCAAAGCTCACGCTTCTGATGAAGCGCCGCTTTGACAAGGGGCTTGGCGGCTTCGTTTTTCTCCCCTGCGAGCTTATAGACAGAAACGGTGACAACCTTAAAAAATGCGTTTTGAGCTATGCTCGCCTTTGGAATCTCGGTGATGATTTTGCTGCGTGGGTAGAGAATGAAAACGTGTTCACCAACACCCTCGTTGACCGTATAAACACGGGATATCCGAGAGGCGAGGACCTTTCTCTCGGTTACGAGGATAATATGGTAAACGCCTCGGAGTATTTCCACCTTTGGGTAATTGAAACCGCACATGATCTTGAAGCGGAGCTTCCCTTCGGCAAGGCGGGACTTAACGTTATCGTCACCGAGGATAAGCTTGCGATGTACCGCACGAGAAAGGTAAGAATCCTCAACGGTGCACACACCTCGCTCGTTCCTTACGCGCTTCTTTCGGGCTTTGAAACCGTGAAGAGCTGTATTGACGACGAGAGCATGCGCGAGCACGTAAGACGTTGTATGTTCGATGAGATAATTCCTACGCTTGATCTGCCGAAGGATGAGCTCGTCAGCTATGCAAACAGCGTTCTTGAAAGATTTGCAAACCCCTACATAAAGCATTATCTTTCCGCTATCGCACTCAACTCTGTCAGCAAGTTCAAGGTAAGAGTCCTTCCTTCGATCATTGAATATATAAAGAGATACGGCAAGATGCCCGAAACCCTCCTTTTTGCCTTTGCAAAGCTGCTTGATTTCTACAAGACTGATATGACAAACGACGATGCGGACGTTGTGGAATTTATGAAAACGCACACACCGTCGGAAATTCTCGCAAACGAAAAGCTTTGGGGCGAGGACCTTTCTTATCTTGCGGCAGAGGTAGAAAAGTATGTTAATAAATAAGCTTGACAACGTTGAAATAAACCTTGCTGACGGTCATAAATACGCCCTGCGCGATATAGCTGCCGGGGAGGACATCATAAAGTACGGCAACCCCATAGGTCACGCGACCGCAGATATAAAAAAGGGTGAGCACGTGCATTCTCACAACGTGAAAACGAATCTTTCGGGTAACCTTGAATACACATACGAGCCGAGGTTTTACGATATACCCGAGGGCGACAAGTCGCGCACCTTTATGGGCTATGTCCGTAAAAACGGAGAGGTTGGTATCAGAAACGAGATCTGGATAGTAAATACCGTCGGATGCGTCAATAAAATAGCAGAGGCTATTGCGGCGCGCACGGGTGCAAGACATTTTCCGCACCCCTTCGGCTGCTCCCAGCTCGGTGACGACCAGGGCATCACACAGAAGATCCTTGCCGGAATGGTGAATCACCCCAACGCCGCAGGAGTGCTCGTACTGGGACTCGGATGCGAGAACAACAATATTGAAGTTTTCAAATCAATTCTTGGCGAGTATGACCCCGACCGTGTCAAATTTCTTAACACCCAGGACGTTGACGATGACGTTGCCGAGGGCGTTAAAATCGTAGAGGAGCTTAAGGCGTACGCTGAAAGCTTCAAGCGCGAGCCCGTGCCGGTATCAAAGCTTAAGGTAGGACTTAAGTGCGGTGGCAGCGACGGATACAGCGGCATTACCGCAAACCCCCTCGTAGGCAGGCTCTCCGACAAGCTTATATCTATGGGTGGCAGCTGCGTGCTTACCGAAGTGCCCGAAATGTTCGGTGCAGAGCATCTTTTGATGCAGAGGTGTGAAAGTCCCGAGGTTTTCGAAAAGACCGTCGCGCTTATAAACGACTTTAAGGATTACTACACCCGTCACAATCAGGTCATATACGAGAATCCGTCCCCCGGAAACAAGAAGGGCGGAATTACCACGCTTGAGGAAAAGTCGCTTGGCTGCGTACAGAAGGGCGGACTTTCAAAGGTGGTTGACGTTCTCACCTATGGCGACAGACTTTCAAAGTGCGGTCTTTCGCTCCTGAACGGACCCGGGAACGACATAGTTGCCATAACGAATCTTATGGCTGCGGGAGTACATATAATTCTCTTTACCACGGGCAGAGGAACGCCCGTAGGCTCGGCCGTGCCCACCGTGAAGATCGCGACGAATGCGTCTCTTGCGGCGCGCAAGAGCGGTTGGATAGATTTTGATGCCAGTCCCACGCTGGAGGGCAAGCCTCTTACCGACGAGCTGCTTGATTATGTTATCAGAGTGGCAGAGGGCGAGGAAACCAGAAACGAAATAAACGGATATCGCGAAATATCAATATTTAAGGACGGTGTAACGCTATGACCTTCATTAACGAAAACTTTATGCTTAAAACCAAGACGGCAAGAAAGCTTTACTCTATGGTAAAGGACCTTCCGATAATCGACTACCATTGCCATCTTA
>JAGCJI010000080.1 GCA_017648085.1 Clostridia bacterium
CCTCCAAGGCAGGAGGAAAGTCCGACTATTGACAACATAACCAATAGGATTGTGATAATTTTTCTCATAACGATCTCCTTTATCAAAAAGTGCGCCAACCGAAGCCAGCGCACCGAAAAACGCGAGACTCCAATTGTCGCCAAACAATCTATTCGTAGCATAGCTTCGCCATACCATCAAACGGGAGCCGCGTTTTTACCAAAACGTGGAGTTTAATGGTATCACAAAAAGGCATAGTTTCCCCATAAAGAGAAAAAAGGCTATGCATACGAATATTAGGATTGTTTGGCACCTACATTATAACACAACCGGAGTAAAATTACAATATATTTGCAAAAATTATGAATTTTCCGTTAAAATGTGTTGTCCTTTACCCTCCACACTACTGTCGGGCAGTCCAAAATAAAATAATGAAGAATGAATTATGCAAGATCAAACGAAAAAGACAATATCATTCCAAAATTCAATCAGTTTGATATTGCCTTAAATATTTTACGCTTCATTCGCGAGAATCCAATCAAGAAGCTCTTCGTATTTCATCTTCCCGGCTGCGACGGCAAGTCCGACACGGGCGACCTCGGCGTTTGTGGGGCGGAGCTTGATTCCGTTGGTTTCAAGGAACGTGAGAAGAACGTACATGCCGATTCTCTTGTTTCCGTCAACAAATGCGTGATTTGAAATCAGCGCAAAGCCAAGACGTGCACCCTTTTCTTGCTTTGTAGGGTACAGTTCCTTTCCATCAAACGTGGCAAATGCCGATTCGAGCGCGCTGTTTAAAAGTGCAATATCGCGCACGTTTGGATCACCGCCGGTTTCTTCTGTAATGAGCTTGTGGAGCAATAATACCTTTTCCTGACTGAATTTGATCATTTCGCAAGTTCCTCAAATGCAGGACGGTAGAGCTTTAAAATACGCGCCGCCACAAAGTCAATCTTCTCGTCGTCGGTCATTTCAATGGTGGTATCGTGCTCAATATCCACCAGCTTATATTTTGGTTTGTTATTCTTAAAAATGTAAAGCTCGCCGTGCTTGTCGGTCATTCTTGCCACACGTGAAAAATTCTGATTTGCTTCGGAAATCGAAACTATTTGATTTGTATTTAAATTCATTATATCTACCTCCTTTTGAGTTTACAACATTATTATACACAAATTTTAGGATATTGTCAACCTAAAATTAGAATTTCATAAAGTTTCCAATAAATTTTGTTGTCCTTTATTGACCACACACCCGTCGGGCAGCCCTATTATCCAAGCCGGAAAGCTTGTCGGAGCGGTTACTCACGTTATACTCCTTGCTCGCTTACCGATATTTCGGTCGCGCAATGCGCCTTGTTTTGCGGAGCAAAACGCTCGCGGAGCAATCTGCGCTCACTCGCTCACAAGCAAGCTTGCAGACTCGTTTCGCTTGATTATGTGTAGCAAATCCCACCGAGGGGTATGGAATATTTATAGAAAATATGCTGAATGCGAGCCAAGCTGCTCGCAATGAATTGCGCTGACGCGCATAATAGAACAGGCAATTCATGGAGAAGGCGGAACGCCGACGAGAAATCATGATGCGAAGCATCAATTTATGGCACAGGTGTCAAATCATTAAAAAATCATTATCGGCAAAATATCAAGTATTTTTCTGATTTATTTTAGGGGTTATTTTGCCGATGGGTATAAAATTTGAGAGGGTTGCCGTGTGGCTTCCCTCTCGTTTTCATATTTCAATATTGAATTTCTTTAAAATAAGCTTGAACTTATCCTGCGCCGAAAGGCAGGTATCGCTAAGAAAGCCTCGCTCGGTATCCCACTCCTTGAGTCCTCTGTAATAGAACAGCTTATGCTCCTCGTCTATAATGAAAGGGACGATATTATGCTTCAGGCACTCTCCGAACATAATGAGTCTGCCGACTCTGCCGTTTCCGTCTTGGAATGGGTGGATGCGTTCAAACGCGACGTGAAAAGCGATAATATCCTCAAGGCGTTTTTCTCGTTTTGTGTTATAGCTATCAAGCAGAGCTTTCATTTCCTTTGCCACCGCTTGCGGCGCGGTGGTATCGATTCCGCCAACCTCATTGGCGAGTTTTTTATATTCTCCAACTTTGAACCAACCAAGACGGCTGTCGCTCGTTCCGCTTTTTAAGAGAAAATGTAGCTCCTTGATATATTTTTCCGAAAGCGAAAGATGAGCGTTATCTATCATATAGTCAATGCATCTGAAATGGTTTGACGTTTCAATAATATCGTCAACGTTGACCGCCTTTTCGGAAAGTCCTATCGTGTTCGTTTCAAAGATATACCGCGTTTCGTCGTGAGTAAGCTTAGAGCCCTCGATATGATTTGAATTATAGGTCAGGTCTATCTGCACTCTATGATAAATTCCACCCGAAAGACGAGCCGTCTTTTCCTCACGCAAAATATCGAGAAGCGTGCGCTTTTTGTCCGAGCGCACTGCCCTTGTCGGCTTCTCTGCATCAAATGGAATTTCCCAAGTCTTGCCGACAAGCCGCGCGCCTGCCACTCGCCCATCTGCGCAATAGTTACGCACGCTTCGCTCGGAAATCCCCCATTTTTTCGCCGCCTCTGCGACCGATATATATATCATAAAATTCACCTCAAAAACCGTTATCGGCAATTTACACTACTATTTTACCACATTATCGGCAAAATATCAAGTATTTTTCTGATTTATTTTAGGGGTTATTTTGCCGATGGGTATAAAATTTGAGAGGGTCGCCGTTTTGGCTTCCCTCTCGTTTTATAGATGCTCATTCACTTTTTTAATAATGTCGATAATCAGCTTTTTCTTTCTACCGTCCATTTTTTTAAGCTCGTTTGAGATTTCCGTTTCCATATACTCGCTGTGATTAACGGCACTTTCGGACACAAAATACGCAATATTGTAATCAAGCACGGAAGAAATTGCGCCAAGCAAGTCCAAGCTTATTTTGGTTATTCCGCGCTCCACCTGGCTAACGTATCCGACCGACACGTCCAGTCGCTCCGCCAAAACGTCCTGTGTCATATTGCGGCTTTTGCGCGCACGTTTTATCTTTTCACCTATCATTTTATAATCTACGTTCATATACAGCACCCCCCGATTTTACCAAATTCTAGAAATAAAATAACATATGTATAACTAAAATTAAAGATATTTATAAATTAAATTTTAGTTATTAGTGTTGACTTTGTCGAAAAATGGTGCTATACTGTATTTGAAAAACATGGGAGATATAGAAGCATGACTGTGGTAGGAATTTATTGGCTGATACTTATACTGGGAATTATTGTCGGCTGGGGTGCGTTAATTGCTGCGCTAATTCAACTGGTGCTGCACCGCTACACCCTTTGTATAATCCTTTTTATAGTTTCTCTCGTGTTTTTTGCGGTTTCCTTTTTATTACCCCTCACTCTTTTCCACAGATCGGGGCGGCGGTAAGCCCGTAGCTTCCAAAAAAGGCAATATCTCACACCGTGGGATATTGCCTTTTTTCTTTCGTTGTATTAAAACGGATCCGTCGATCAGAACTCCGGCTCGTAGCTTTGCACGAGTGGCGACCATACGGCGCGGCGCACCTCTATATCCTTAATTGCAAGCTTGGTGCAATAGGGTGAGAAGCCGACGTGACCGCCGCTTATATAGTGGGGGTCGATAAGCTCGCTGACAAGCTCGCCGTCAGCGTATAAGAAGCTATGGCCCTCGATAATTCCGGTGGTTATTCTAACCTCGTCACCGGGAGTGTAGGAGTAAGCTCCCGTCAGAGCGCGAAGTCCGGTTTCGGGGGAGCGTTCAATTCCGCTTTTATGCTCATACCAGCCGTTGAGTCCGACGACGTAGGCGTTGCCGAGATAGTCGATGTCGGTGTCCCAATGCGCACAGAATACCGCGTTGAGGTCGCGCGTTGCGGGAAGCACGGTTTTCATAGTGAAGCTGAAAATAACGTCACAGTCATAGCTGTCGCGGCTGAATAGGATTCCACCCTTATTCCCTCTCTCTGCGCCGATGAGCCAGCCGTCACATACGCTCCACTCACCAGCCATAACCTTAAAATATTTTTGAAAGTCGCCGTCCGGCTTATAATCGAGTAGGATGGGGCACTCGTCTATTTTAACAAGCTTTCCGAGCAGATGCATTTCTTTCATTTTTTTGCCCTTTCTGCGTTTTTTATTGATTTTAACACATAAAGGGAAAAAAGTCAATTGATTACTGCATATATTTGCGCAGCTTTTCTATCGCGCCCTTTTCAAGTCGCGACACCTGTGCTTGAGATATGCCGATTTCCGCGGCTATTTCCATCTGCGTTTTTCCTTTATAAAAGCGGCGAGTGATTATTCCAAGCTCACGCTCGTTAAGTCTTTTCAGTGCATCCTTCAGGCTTATGCTCTCCACCCATTCATCCCCCGTATCCTGATCGTCGGAGAGCTTGTCTATGACGTATACCGAGTCCTCCCCGTCGTTGTAAACGGAATCGTAGAGCGACATTGGCTCAACTATCGCCTCCATAGCCTCCCCCACGGCGCGCTCGGTTTCCCCGAGCCTTTCGGCGATCTCACGTATGGTAGCCTCGCGCCCCTCGCTTGCCGAGATTTTCTCCTTCACCTGCAGGGCGCGGTATGCGAGGTCGCGAATAGAGCGCGAGATCCTGACGGAATTGTTGTCACGCTGATACCTTCTTATCTCCCCTATTATCATTGCCACGGCATAGGTGGAAAACCTCACATCAAGCTCAAGGTTGAAGTTATCTATTGATTTTATAAGACCGATGCAGCCCACCTGAAAAAGATCGTTTGCGCTCTCCCCCTTGGGATTAAAGCGCTGTATGATACTCAAAACCAAGCGCAGATTTGAAACTATAAGCTCCTCCCTTGCCTTTTTGTCGCCCGCCTTGGTGCGTCTTAAAAGCTCGCGTTTTTCGTCCTCTGAAAGTGTCTTTAATTTAGAAGTATCTACTCCGCAGATATCGACCTTGTTCAATCGCATAAATACCTCCGAATGATTTCGTCGCCCTAGTAGTATTACCCGTGGGGGCGTAAATTAAGCACTGCTTTTCGATAAAATTTGCGGCTTGAAATATCCCGAGCTTTGTGCTACAATAAAGAAAAACGAGTTTTGGAGTTATTATGCTGCTTTTAGGTCTGCAGAAGCTGACGCTTCTTGATTTTCCCGAAAAAATGGCCGCCACGGTTTTCACGGGCGGATGCAATTTCAGATGCCCGTTTTGCCATAACGCATCGCTGGTGCTTGGCGAGAGGGTGCAGTCGGGCGAGCCGATAAGCGAGGAGGAATTCTTCGCATTTCTCAAAAAAAGGCAGGGAATTCTTGAGGGTGTTTGCGTGAGCGGAGGTGAGCCGACGCTCTCCCCCGACCTTATACCCTTCCTTAATAATATTAAAAATATGGGGTATCTCGTCAAGCTTGACACGAACGGATACCGCCCCGACGTCCTTCGGCGTGCAATAGAGGCGGGGGTAGTTGACTATGTGGCAATGGACATAAAATCCTCCCGCGAGGGGTATGCCCGTGCCGTCGGACTTGATAAGATCGACGTATCTAAAATTGAGGAAAGTGCCGAGCTTTTAATGCGCGGTAACGTAAATTTTGAATTCCGCACGACGCTTGTCCGCGAGCTTCACGGGGATGAGGAAATTATTGCCATCGGCAAGTGGCTTTCGGGGGCTGAAAGATATTTTTTACAAACCTTCCGCGACTCCGGCGACCTTATTTCAGAAAATTTCAGCGGATATGACAAAAACGAAACGGTGCATTTGTTGAAACTGCTGACACCCTATATCCCAAATGCACAAATCCGAGGTTAAAAATACTAGATATTGTGCCGAATTTTTAAAAAATACCAACATTTTGTGTTCTCCTATTGACTTTTTTCTTCATATGTAATATACTAGATGTACTCACATTTTTGAAGAAAATTTTTAGATAGGAGAACATTTTTATGTACACAGTCATCAAGCGCGACGGTAAAATTACCGACTTTGATCTCAAGAAGATCGCCAACGCCATCAGCCTTGCTTTTGACGCACAGGAAAGAGATTATAACCAGGATATAATCGACTTTCTCGCCCTTAAGGTAACGGCGCATTTTGAACCGAAAATCAAGGAGCATCACATCTCCGTTGAAGATATACAGGACAGCGTGGAGGCCGTTCTTATTCAGGCAGGATACGAGGACGTAGCAAAGGCGTATATTCTCTACCGCCGTCAGCACGAAAAGCTCCGTAACATAAAGACTACCATCCTTGACTATAAGGATATCGTTGACAGCTACGTTAAGGTAACCGACTGGCGCGTTAAGGAAAACTCCACCGTAACCTACTCGGTCGGCGGTCTTATCCTCAACAACTCCGGTGCTATCACCGCAAACTACTGGCTCTCCGAAATATACGACGACGAGATAGCAAACGCACACAGAAACGCGGATATACATCTCCACGACCTTTCCATGCTGACGGGATACTGTGCAGGTTGGTCCTTGAAGCAGCTTATCCAAGAGGGACTTGGCGGTGTTGCGGGTAAGATAACCAGCGCACCCGCAAAGCACCTTGCAACCCCTTGCAACCAGATGGTGAACTTCCTTGGAATTATGCAGAACGAGTGGGCAGGCGCGCAGGCGTTCTCCTCCTTTGACACGTATCTTGCACCGTTCGTCAAGGTGGACAACCTTTCCTACGACGCGGTTAAAAAGTGCGTTGAGTCCTTTATTTACGGCGTAAACACTCCCTCACGTTGGGGAACGCAAGCACCCTTCTCAAACATCACTCTCGACTGGACCGTTCCGAACGACCTTGCAGAGCTTAATGCAATTGTCGGCGGCAAGGAAATGCCCTTCAAGTACAAGGACTGCAAGCGCGAGATGGATATGGTCAACAAGGCGTTCATCGAAACCATGATTGAGGGCGACGCAAACGGACGCGGCTTCCAGTACCCCATCCCCACCTACTCCATTACCAGTGATTTCGACTGGTCCGAAACCGAAAACAACAAGCTTCTCTTTGAGATGACCGCTAAATACGGTACTCCCTATTTCTCGAACTACATTAACTCGGATATGGCACCCAGCGACGTGCGCAGTATGTGCTGCAGACTCCGCCTTGACCTTCGTGAGCTTCGCAAGAAGTCCGGCGGCTTCTTCGGTAGCGGTGAAAGCACCGGCTCCGTTGGCGTTGTTACCATCAATATGCCGAGAATTGCATATCTTGCAAAGGACGAGGCTGACTTCTATGCACGCCTTGACCATCTTATGGACGTTGCCGCTCGCTCCCTTAAGGTAAAGCGCGGCGTTATCACCAAGCTTCTTGACGAGGGACTTTATCCCTACACGAAGCGTTACCTCGGCACGTTCAACAACCACTTCTCCACCATAGGAC
>JAGCJI010000081.1 GCA_017648085.1 Clostridia bacterium
CAGAACATCGTTCCCAACTCTACCGGCGCTGCAAAGGCAATCGGCCTTGTTATTCCCGAGCTCAACGGCAAGCTTATCGGCTCTGCACAGAGAGTTCCTACCTGCACCGGCTCTACCACTATTCTCGTAGCAGTAGTTAAGGGTAAGGACATCACCGTTGAGTCCATCAACGCAGCTATGAAGGCACAGTCCTCTGCATCCTTCGGCTACAACACCGACGAGATCGTTTCCTCTGACGTAATCGGTATCACCTACGGCTCTCTCTTCGATGCAACTCAGACCATGGTTGCTAAGATTGACGAGGATACCTATCAGGTACAGGTAGTTTCTTGGTACGACAACGAGAACTCCTACACCTCTCAGATGGTTAGAACTATCAAGTACTTCGCAGAACTTGCATAATTTCCGGGTGGTGTATTTGGGTATAACCGAATAAAAAACATAGGGGCACTATAAGCTAGTGCCTCTATTTTAATTTCATCCGTTTTCGTAGGCAATTGTATTTGGGCATAACCAAACAAGAACTTGGATTTTTACGTCCAAGTTCTTGTTTTCTTTATTGCTGATTTGTTTTAATTGTTTAATTGCCGGTGTAGTTATACGTAATTGTAAATGAACCTGTATTATAATCCCAGTCATACCCTTTGCTGATTGCAGACCACTGGGTCTGTGTTCCACGATAGTTTATACTCGTCAAGCTACTGCAATTATAGAACGCATAATCACCAATTGATGTTACACTATCTGGTATAGTAACACTTGTCAAACTACTGCAACCAGCGAACGCAGAATTACCGATACTTATTACACTGTCAGGTATGGTTATGCTTGTAAGACGTGTGCAATTTTTGAATACCTCCGCAAGAATTTTCGTTTGCTCGTAAAGCTCATAACTTTCAAGATGAATATTCACGGTAGAAACTGCAACCAAATAAGGATTGTTTTCATTTCCTAAATATTTGATAGTCCCATATATATTATACACAAGCGACGTACAACCAGAAAAGGCATTTTCACCAATGCTTGTTACGCTGTCGGGAATTACCACTCTCGTCAACTTGCTACAAGAAGAGAACGCAGAATCAGTAATGCTTTTACCTGATGTAATTACCACTTCTTTTAAGCTTGAATTCTTTATATAAGATATTGCCAACGCTGGTATGGTTGCTTTCGTTATAGGACAATTATAGAACGCAGAAGAACCAATCGAAGTCACACTGTCGGGAATGGTAACGCTCGTCAAACTTGAGCAAGTATAGAATGCGTAAGCACTGATACTAGTTACACCATCAGGAATTATCAATTCTGTTACACACTCGCCATTGAAATACAATCTATTTGCGTAATATAAAGGATTCGCATACGCATCGCTAAACGAAATATTACACCAAGCCCCTATATCCGTAATATATACTACGCCTACGTTAAAGCAACCCAAGAACGCACAAGAACCTATACTCGTTACACTGTCGGGGATAGTTACGCGCCTCAAACTACTGCAACCCAGGAACGCATAATTGCCAATCGAAGTTACGCCATCGGGGATTACAAGTTCCGTTACAAGGTTGTTATTTAAGTACAACTTCTCTGCGTACCACAAAGGATTAGCCCAAGTATTTTCGAACGAAATATTACACCAAGCTACCATATCACTTATATCCACTCTCGTTAAACTGTTACAACCAGAGAATGCATTAGAACCGATACTAGTTATGCTATCAGGGATTACAACTCTGGTAATGGCAGTATTTTTAAACGCATCAGGATAAATACTCGTTACAGGTAAACCGTTATAAGTGCTTGCAATATTTACTTTCGTGGACGTGCCTAAATATGCAATTACCTCTGCATACGTTCCATCGGCAGAAACTTCATAATAGATACCATTTGTAGGTGAAAGTGCTTGCTCACAAGCACTGCAAAAACCAGAATCTGCAAGAGTGTGTTGTCCAAAATCAGTTTGCACATCACAACCACAAGCAGACTCGCGCCAATGGTGAGTTTCGTTGTAACTCCATTGGCTTACAAAAAGATGCTCCGAGGTTTTACCGTATTCAATATTACAAACTGAACATTTTGCCAACTTTGTGCAAGTTGCCCATCCACCTTTATGTGATTCAATACTATCCTTATCTCCGCAAACGCACTCATACCAATGCGCGGTTTCATTATGCTTTACTGTAGAATAGTTATGTTCTTCGAGCTCACCGTAGCTTTCGTTGCATACAGAACATACCGCAAGCTCGGTACAAGTAGCAGTTCCACCATTATGGCTCTCAATACCTGTTTTTTCACCACAAGTACATTCGTACCAATGTTCGCCTTCATCAGCTTTTAAGATTGAGAAATCGTGAGTATGTCCGCAAGCCGTCAGTGCAAGCAAACACGCGGATAACACGAAAGAAATTGCTAGTACAGATAGAATTTTGTTTTTCATAGAAAACCTCCTAAAACAACAAAAAGTGCGCCCGCAAAGCGAGCGCACCTCCATCATGCACCCCACCTTGCCGCGACGCAATTTTCATAATACATCTGTTACAAGAATATGAAAAGGTGGGAGTACTAAAATGGCATAGTACACCCTTGTAACAAATGTATTAAATTACGTCGCAAGGTCATTATATCACACTTTGTAAAGATTTACAAGTATTATAATATAATTTATAAATCTATTGTGGCTCTGTTAAATCCGAGCCTCTTTTTTAATTATCTTTTAATAATGTGCGCTCTTGCTTGACATAATATTTCAGATTATGTATAATAGTAGCGTAAAATAAATTTTGAGGAAGATTTAATGGAAGATCTTGAAAGATACGGCGATTATAACGATTATGAGGACGACGAGCCGAAGAAAAAGAGTCCGATTGGACTCATACTTAAAATACTTATTGGCGTGGTTTGCTTTGCCGTGATCGCTCTGCTTGGCGCGCGTCTCATTCTTTTCAATTATTATCCCGACAGTATAAAAAACATATATTTCAACGATAAGCTTACCGCTTATTACAATAGCACGGACGGAAAGATAGGTGCAAAAACGCAAAATCTTTCCGCCCCCTATGACGATCCCGACGTTGGCAATTTCTTCTGCGATAACCTTATAGTTATACCGGGCATAAATCAGCTTCAAATATCCTTGCGCTATAACGTTTCGCTTATTGCGGCAATAAAGGAAGCGTACGGCGTGGACCTTTCCGCCGATGCGGAGCTTTTTGAGTTTTCACTTTCCATTATCCCGATCGGTGATAGCGATGCCGATCCTATTGCTACGGGCAGCCTTTCCTACTCCAAAATGGAAAGCTTTATGATGTACAGATACTATAAGCTCGTCTTTGACGACGTGCAGCTTACCGTCCCCGATTGTGAGGAGGTCTGGATAAGACTTGAAATAAGGCTGAAGGACGTCGACAAGGCAAAGCCCTATCACGTGCTTATATACGAGGACACGGCGAAAACGCCCTTTGACGATTATAAGCTCTCTCGCAAGGAACGCCCCGCAAAATAAAGAACCGACCTGCATAATTTTCGTATAGCCGTACATAATAGTGCTATGAAGAAAATTTTAGCTTATTTAAGAATGTGTTTAAAAAACGCGAAGGTAAGACTTAATCTTGCCATGCTTTTCGGCATCGTTTTTAACGTATTTTATATAATTTTCAATCTCGTTTCCGGCATAATATATTCCGATGCATGGCCTATCGCGGTTGCTGCGTATTATATGCTGATACTCTCTCTGCGATATCTGATAATAAGTAATAACGACGCCGACGGTGGCTCTCTTGACTTACGTGTGAAGGAGCGCAACGCCGGCGTCGTTATGCTCATATTCGGCATACCGATAACCGGAATGATGATATATAGCGTAGTAACCGATTCGGTAGTTGAATATTCGGGCGCCGTCCCGCTCGTTTTAGCTATCTATTCCGCGGTCAGCGTCATTCGCGCCGTTATTGCGGCGATACGCATAAGGGAAAGCGACGGTACCGTAATTCGCATCGCCTATACCGTGCGTATTTTAGCCGCGTCAATGTCGGTTTTCAATCTCCAGTCCGCAATTCTCTCGCTCCTTGATATTTCACCCACGGCAAAGGCCGCATTAAAATTTATCGGTGTCGCCGCGGCATCAATTTCGCTCTTTTCGCTACCCCTCCGACTTGTGAAAGGGGAGGAAAGGTCGATTTATGAAAAAACTGTTGCAAAAAAATGAAGTGTGTGTTAAAATAAGAATAACTCCACTATAAAAGCGAGAATCGGTATGAAAATTAAGGTTATCAACGCTGATTACGAAGAGATTATCTCCAAGCCACGCGGCAAGCATAAACGTCCGAAAAAGCCGAATATGTTTTTTCGCGCCCTGATGCGCGTGGTAGCAGCCCCCGACCTTCGCAAAACCAAATTTAAAGTAAAAAGAGTTGGAATGGAGCGGCTTCCGAAGGGAGAGCCCGCATTCTATCTTATGAATCACTCTGCCTTTATCGATATGGAGATAGTGGCTAGGGTACTTTATCCTCGCCCTTTTAACATAGTTACCACCACCGACGCCTTCGTCGGAAAGGATCTTCTGCTTCGGCAGATCGGCTGTATTCCGACAAAAAAGTTCGTTCACGATCCATCTCTTATCAGAGATATAATACACGCCGTAAAAAAACTTAAAAGCAACGTCGTCCTTTTTCCCGAGGCGGGATACAGCTTTGACGGCACCTCGACAACCTTGCCCGATACCCTCGGCAAAATGGTAAAGATGCTCGGCGCACCCCTTGTTATGATAAGGACCTACGGCGCATTTTTGCGCGACCCTCTCTATAACAATTTGCAGCTGCGGGACGTGAAGGTTTCCGCAACGGAGGAGTTTCTCCTTTCAAGCGAGGAGATCGCCAATATGTCCGAAGCGGATATACATAAAATAATTCTCGAAAAATTCACCTTCGATAATTTTGCATGGCAAAAGGAAAACGGCGTCGTGATCGACGAGCCGACACGTGCGGATTATCTCAACCGCGTCCTCTATAAATGTCCGCGTTGCGGTTGTGAGGGTAAAATGCTTGGCAAGGGCACGGATATCACGTGCTCGGAATGCGGACTCTCTCACACTCTGACCGAGCTCGGCGAGCTGGTCGGCAATGGCGGTGATACCTATTTTTCAAGCATTCCGGAATGGTACGCTTGGGAGCGCGAGTGCGTGCGCAAGGAAATTCTTGCAGGGACGTACTCCCTTGATCTTCCCGTCGATATATTGATGGCGATAGACACTAAAAAGGTATATCGCGTCGGAGAGGGAAGGCTTACTCACGGTATTTCGGGCTTCAAGCTTACCGGATGCGACGGAAAGCTTAATTACGAGCATAAGCCACTCTCCTCTTACAGCATCTGTGCAGATTTCAACTGGTATGAAATCGGTGACGTTATTTCCTTCGGTAACCACGATGCGCTTTACTATTGCTTTCCGAGGACGGAGGGTGACGTCGTAGCAAAGGCAAGGCTTGCCGCCGAGGAAATATATAAAATCCTCATGGCAGAAAAACATAAGAGTAACGAATAATAAATAAAACAAGCCTTACACGGACCGTTTGAAATAAAACGGTCTTTTTTTCGCCATTTTTACCGAATTTTCATAAACTTATAAAGGGCGCAGACGCGCCTAAAGAAAATTTAAAGGGAAATGAATATGGAAAGAAATGAAAACGGCTTAACCCGCGATTCTGCCTTTGGTATGGGTGTAAACGGTCAGAGAAACCGCACCTGTCCCGGCACAGGCGCAGGAAACGGCACCGCCCGTGACCGTGAAAATACCGCCTGCCCGGGCACCGGTGATATTTGGCGTCCCGATACGGAAATGAGCCCCGAGCATCTCGTGGCGCATAGATCCTGTTCAAAGCACCAGTTGGGTATGGTATATTCTCCGTATCAGTGCTGGCGTATGCTTTACACGGCGGAGGATGCTCTGAAGCACGGAACTCTTTTTGAAGAGCTTTATAAGCCCTTGGAGGAACGGTAGAATGAACGGTCGTAACGGTGAAGCACTTCTTAAAAAAATACAGGCGCTCTCCTTTGCAAAGGTCGAAACCGAGCTTTATCTCGATGCACACCCCGATGCTACCGGCGCGCTTGAATATTACAGAAATATACTGCGCGAGCTAGACGATGCTATGACGGAGTATCAGAATGAATACGGCCCCCTGTTTGCAGAGGGCGTCGTCGGGGACAGATGGACCTGGGTAGAGGGGAAATGGCCCTGGCAGCTCGGAATACCCGACGGCAAGGAGGAAAAATAAATGTGGGTTTATGAAAGAAAATTACAGTACCCCGTAAAAATAAAAAATCCTAACCCTAAACTTGCCGGCGTCATAATTTCACAGCTCGGCGGCCCGGACGGTGAGTGGGGCGCGGCAACACGTTATCTTAATCAGCGCTATTCCATGCCGAACGGCGAGGCGATAGGAATCCTAAC
>JAGCJI010000082.1 GCA_017648085.1 Clostridia bacterium
CTCGGAATGATAGTTATCGACGAGGAGCACGAGCACACCTATAAGTCCGAGCAGGACCCGAAATACCACGCGCGCGACGTTGCGGCGTACCGATGCGGCGTTCATTCCGCGCTTATGCTGCTTGCATCGGCAACCCCCTCGCTTGAAAGCTTTTACAAAGCGGAATGCGGCAAATATAAGCTTATCCCTCTGCGCGAGCGATACGGTGGAGTCAAATTGCCCGACGCCGTAATAGTCGATATGCGAGAGGAGATGCGCCTCGGCAACCTCACCCCGATAAGCGACCGACTTCTGAATTCTATTCGCGAGGCAAAGGAGCGGGACGAGCAGGCAATACTTTTCTTAAATCGTCGTGGCTATAATAGCCAGGTCAGCTGCAAAAATTGCGGCGAGGTTATAAGCTGTCCGCGTTGCTCGGTTTCCTTGACCTACCATACCGGACGTAGTGGGGGACGGATGCTCTGCCACGTCTGCGGATACAGCGAGCCTACGCCTCGCACCTGTCCCGCTTGCGCGAGCGACAACATTTCATTCCTTGGCTTCGGCACTCAAAAGGTAGAGAGCGTGCTTGAAGAATGTATGTCGGAGGCACGCGTTATGCGTATGGACGCTGATACAACTACTCAAAAACTCTCATATGACAAAATGCTCGAAGAATTCAGGTCGGGAGAGCGTGATATTCTTCTCGGAACACAAATGGTTGCAAAGGGGCACGACTTTCCCCGCGTGACTCTTGTTGGCGTTCTACTTGCCGACTCCTCACTTTATCACAGCGATTTTCGCGCGGCAGAGCGCACCTTCTCCCTTCTCACCCAGGTAATAGGCAGGGCCGGCAGGGCAAAGGACGGCGGCGTTGCCGTCATACAGACTTATTCGCCGCAAAACGAAGTGATAAGGCTTGCCTGCGAGCAGGATTACGATAAGTTTTACGAGGGCGAGATCGCGATAAGGCGCGAGCTGGGATATCCCCCGTTTTGCGATATGGTATCACTTACCGTAACCAGCGAGAGCGAGGGAGAGGTCCTTCGTGCCGCGACGTCGCTTTCCAAATCGCTTCTCGGGCGTCTGCGCACCGGTTTTTCGGATCTGCCGTTTACGGTATTCGGTCCGTTCGAGGCACAGTTATACAGAGCAAATGAAAAATACAGAATGAAAATGATGGTCAAATGCAGACTTACCGCGCGTACGCGCTCGCTTTTCCGCGAGCTGCTTTCGGAATTTGCACTTGACAGAAAGGCAACGCTGGCGGTGGATCTTAATCCGCTCGGCGTATAGGAATTTATATGGCAGTACTTAAAATACTAAAATTCGGAGAGCCGACCTTAAGAAAGGTTGCCCGTCCCGTTGAGGAGATAACTCCGAGAATAATCACTCTGCTTGACGATATGATCGAAACCATGCGCGCCGCAGGTGGATGCGGACTTGCCGCACCTCAAGTCGGAGTTTTACGTCGAATTGCGGTCATAGAGGTTGAAGATGGCGTAGTATACGAGCTTATCAACCCGAAAATTATTGCATTTGCAGGCGAGCAGAAGGAGTCTGAGGGATGCCTTTCAAATCCCGGAGAATACGGAATAACCAAGCGTCCAAAGGCGGTTACAGTTCGTGCAACGGACAGACACGGTAAGGAATACGAGCTTTCGGGCACCGATCTTCTCGCCAGAGCAATATGTCACGAGTGCGATCACCTTGACGGTAAGCTTTATACCGACGTGCAGATACGCGCTTGCAAGAAAGGGTAATTATGAGAATACTTTTTATGGGTACGCCCGAGATTGCCGCAACGGCACTCGGACGGCTGATAGCTGACGGCAAAAATATAGTTGCCGCCGTCACGCGCGAGGACAAGCCACGCGGTAGGGGAAACGTTATGACACCAACCCCCGTGAAAAGTCTTGCACTTGAAAACGGCATTCCCGTATACACGCCGAAAACCCTGCGCGACGTGAGCTTTATGCAAATTCTCGGCGAGTGCGCTCCCGATCTTATAGTAGTCGTCGCCTACGGTAAAATTTTACCGCGTGAGGTTTTGGAATACCCCACGCACGGTTGCATCAATATGCACGTTTCGCTTCTTCCGAAATATCGCGGTGCCGCACCTATGCAGCGCGCCATTATGGAGGGGGAGAGCGAAACCGGAGTCACGGTTATGTATATGGATGAAGGACTTGATACGGGTGATATTCTATCGACCGTTGCCTTCTCGATATCGGATACCGACGATTTTGAATCCATACACGACCGTTCTGCGGAGCTTGGCTCTCGCTTGCTCTCCGAAACGGTAGACGCCATAGCGCAAGGAAACGTAAAAAGGATAAAACAGGACTCGAGTCTTGCAACCTACGCTGCAAAGGTTGAAAAAGAGGACTGCAAAATAGATTTCACTCTTGATGCACCCACGGTTGACCGCAGAATAAGGGGCGTTACCCCTATACCCGGCGCATTCTGCTATCTGAATGGCAAAATGCTTAAAATATGCCGAGCCTCCGTTACCGATGGATGCGGCACACCGGGCGAGGTGATCACACTTGACTCGGTCGGTGCCGGCAGTATAACCGTCGCTTGCGGTAGCGGTGCTATATCCGTAAGTACCCTTATTCCCGAGGGGAAGGGAAGAATGAGTGCGGGTGATTTCATCCGTGGCAGAAAAATTCAAATCGGAGATATTCTTAAGTAGCTATGGCTGAAAAAATAAACACGCGCAAGCTAGCCCTGACCTTGCTTACCGAACACGAGGAGCTTGGTAAATACGTAAATCTTTCGCTATCATCTCATCGCCTTGACGGCATCTCGCGTGAGGAAAAGGGATTTATCACCGCTCTCTTGTATACTGCGGTTGAAAGAAAGCTTTCTTACGACTATTATATCGGCGCGCTCTCCGGGCGCAGTCTTGATAAGATAGATCCTACCACAAAAAACATATTGCGCCTCGGACTTTGTCAGCTTCTTGATATGGACGGAGTGCCTGCCTTTGCAGCGGTAAATGAAAGTGTAAAGCTTGCACGGGATAGTGGAGAGCGTGCCTTCGTGAATGCCATCTTGCGCGAGGCGGACAGGCGTCGCGACAACCTGCCTCTGCCTGACAAAACCAAAAAGCCGGAAAGATATCTTTCGGTTTTGCATTCCTTCCCCGCGTGGATAGTAAAGAAATTTATATCTGTATTAGGATACGGGGATACCGAAGCGCTTCTTTCTCGTTTTAACTCTTTGCGCTACACCGATCTCACCGTTAATACGAATAAAATTTCGGTGGGGGATTTTTTGGAAATGCTTCGTCGCGATGGAATTGCGGCGCACCCGTGTGAAGTTTCTCCCCTTACCGTAAGGATAGATGAAAGTGTTGATCCGCGACTTCTCCCGGGATATTCCGAGGGGATGTTCTTCGTTCAGGACGCAGCTTCTATGGCGGCTGTTTCGCTCCTGTCCGCTGTGGATGGGGAGCTTCTCGTGGACGTATGTGCCGCACCGGGCGGCAAAAGCTTTGCCGCCGCTGTTATGATGCATGGTGGGGGACGTGTTAAATCCTTTGATCTTCACGAAAGTAAAATTTCCTTGATTTGTGATGGCGCAAAGCGCCTTTCTCTTGACAATATCACCGCCTCCGTGCGCGATGCTCTGGAGCCGGATTCCAAGATGCTCGGCTCGGCTGACGCCGTAATATGCGACGTGCCCTGCTCGGGACTCGGCGTACTCGGCAAAAAGTCGGATATTCGCTATCGCTCATGCGAGGGAGTTGATGCTCTCCCCGAGCTTCAGTATTCCATACTCTCCGTTGCGGCAAGCTATCTAAAGCCCGGCGGCAGAATGATATATTCCACCTGCACGCTTAATCCCGATGAAAACGAGAAGGTTTTCAACCGGTTTCTGGAAAACCACCCGGATTTTTCCGCCACCGATTTTGAAATAGGGAAGTGGAGAAGCTGTGGCGGACACTTCACCTTTTATCCCCATATACACGAAACCGACGGATTTTTCGTCGGACTTATACATAAGAGGAGCGTATGAACGAAAAAATTGATCTGTATTCGATGAATGACGTCGAACTTTCCGAATTTTTCACCTCGATAGGCGAGGCAAAATTCAGGGGTAAGCAGATATTCCCCCGGCTGCAAGCGGGTGATGGGGTAGAGGACCTTACGAATCTCTCAAAGCCCCTGCGTGAAAAGCTTGCCGCAATGACGCTTGACACCCTCCCAAAGGTAGAATTAAAGCTGATATCAAAAATTGACGGCACGGTAAAGTATCTTTTTAAGCTTCACGACGGCTCTGTGATTGAGAGTGTGCTTATGCGATATAAGCACGGCAATACTCTTTGCATATCAAGTCAGGTCGGTTGCCTTATGGGATGTAAATTCTGTGCCTCTACGATAGGCGGTAAGGTGCGCGACCTTTTGCCGTCCGAGCTTGTCGGTCAGATTATAGCCGCATCCCGCGACACGGGGGAGCGTGTATCAAATATCGTTATGATGGGCATCGGCGAGCCGCTTGATAACTTTGATAACGTGATCAAGTTTCTTCGCCTTGTCAACCACCCTGACGGGCTCAATATAGGATATAGGCACATATCTCTTTCCACTTGCGGAATCGTGCCGAAGATCTACGAGCTTGCCGAGATAGACCTGCCTATAACTCTCTCAATATCTCTTCATGCCACAACCGACGAAAAGCGGTGTGCAATTATGCCGATAAACAAAAAATGGAATATAGAATCACTCCTTACCGCCTGCGCCGACTATTATGAGAAAACGCAGCGGAGGATATCCTTTGAATATACCCTTATAAGCGGAAAAAACGACACGGTGGAGGATGCGCGTGAGCTTGCACGGCTTCTTAAGCGCGCATTCAACAAAATTTCAGCACCCATTCACGTCAATCTCATAAGGGTCAACGAGGTTGCCGAAACCGGCTTCCGTGAGGGAAGTGAGGAGTCGGTCAAAAGGTTTTCCGACACCCTTAACGCTATGGGCGTGGTGGCAACCGTGCGTCGCAGACTCGGTCGCGACGTAAACGCTGCTTGCGGACAGTTAAGACGAAACGTTGAAGCGAGGTAAAAAATTGACAACTCTGAAAAAAGGAAAAATAGTGAAGGGCCTTGGCGGTCTTTATGAGGTCAGGGTTATTACGGACGCTGGAGTGGAGAGGATCTGCTGCCGCGCAAAAGGCACGCTTCATCGGGATGAAGAGAAGCTCCTTATCGGTGATAACGTCACCGTTTCAGTAGACGAAAGCACGCCCGACGGCGTCGTTATCTCATCACTTTTTGAACGTAAAAATGCCCTTATCCGTCCACCCGTGGCAAATCTGGACTATATTTTCATCGTTTTTGCATCTAAGAAGCCTGCCCCCGTGCTTGAGACGGTCGACAAGCTGATTTCCATAGCCGAGCATAACGGAATTATCCCGGTCGTCATCGTAACAAAATCCGACCTTGACGTCGGCGCGGCTGAAAGGCTTGCCGCCGTATATCGCACCGCGGGTATTGATTCCTTCGTCACCTCAAGCGAATCCTCGTCGGGCATCTCACCCCTCAAAGACTACGTGCTTAAAAGCCTTCGCGGCGGCAGAACTGCCGCGTTTGCGGGGGCTTCGGGAGTCGGAAAGTCAACCCTTATGAACGCTCTGTTTCCGGGATTGGCTCTGGCAACCTCTGAAATCTCTAAAAAAATAGAGCGCGGCAGGCATACCACCCGTCACGTCGAGATATTCGATATTGAGGATTCATTGGATACCGGCTTTCTTGCCGACACGCCCGGCTTTTCCTTGATAGACTTTTCGCGGTTTGATTTCTTTGGCATTAAGGACATCGAGTCGACCTTCCGCGAGCTTTTGGCGTATAAGGGAAAATGTAGATATGCCGACTGCTCCCACGTCGGAGAGAGTGAGGAAGAATGTGCGGTCGCCGCGGCGGCGGCGCGTGGGGAGATAGCTCCCTCTCGCCTTGAGTCCTACCGCTCGATATACAGAGTTTTAAAAAACAAAAATATGTATGACTGAAAATAGCTCTCGGGAAAAAAACACAAGCCCGAGAGCCATTTTTTATCCGACGTTAACGAGTTTTTCGCTGTTAATTATTATCTCTTTGGCGATTTAATGTCAAAATAGATAAAATATGAACAAAAAATTGTGCATATGAGAGAAAAGTGTGAACTATTCTTGACTTTTTTTTGCGCGAGTTCTATAATTTAGGTAAATAAACTATATATTTAGTAATATTTAGTAATACCACGGAGGGCACTATGGCTATTGCACACGTAATATCACAAACCATGACGGGTGATCAGCTGGTTGTTAAAAACCACGTTGAAGATTTTAATACCCAGTCCCAGCTTATCGTTCACGAATCACAAGAAGCGCTATTCTTCAAAAATGGTCAGGCTCTTGACCTGTTCGGTCCGGGTAAGCACCCGCTTACAACTCAAAACCTTCCTATTATCAAGAGAATATTTGGCTCGCTCTTCGGCGGCAACACGCCTTTCCCCTGCGAAGTATTCTTCATTAACAAGGTATGCGTCCTTGACGTGCTTTGGGGAACTGATTCTCCCATAGTGGTTGAAGATCCGAAGTATCACCTCGTCGTTCACGTTTGCTCTAACGGACAAACGGGTGTACGCATCAGCGACTCCAGACGCTTTATCGTTAAAATTTCGGGACAAACTACCGAATTCACCGTAGAATCCGTAAAACGCGTCATCAAGGGTATGATGATTTCTACCATTAAGGAGGCTCTTAACCGCGCGATAGTAGACAGTGGCATCAGTATCCTTGAGATCACCTCCTCCTTAAGCTCCCTTGAAGCAACTATTACCGAAAGACTTAACGATCGCCTTGAATCCTTCGGTATCGAGGCTCTCTCCTTCACGATAAACTCAATTCTTCCAGAGCCCAACGATCTTGCGAAGCTTCAAGAGGTTAAGGCAAGACGCCTTGACTCCAGAAGCAAAGCGGAGGACGACGTTTACGAAATGCAACTTAAGGGCTTTACATACCAGGAGCAGCGTAAGTACGACGTTCTTGAGGAAGCGGCGAAGAATAGTGGCTCTGCCGGCGGCTTTATCAATATGGGCGTCGGAATGGGCGTCGGAATGGGCGTTGGACGTGAGGTTGGCAGAATGGCTAACTTCGGCACACCTCAGCAGAATTACGGCGCACAGCAACCCGGCTATCAGCAGCCCGCATATCAGCAGCCCGCACCTACATATCAGCAGCCCGCACAGGCAGGCGGCGTTTGCCCGCTGTGTAACACACCCACAGCACCCGGTGCGCGCTTCTGCCAGGCTTGCGGAAATCCCATCGAGCTTCCGAAGCCTCAGGCGGCGTTCTGTCCCAACTGCGGATCTCCCACTCCTGTGGGCAGTCACTTCTGTCCCACTTGTGGAAACAAGCTTGGATAAATTGAATTTCAGAAAGGGTTTTAAACTATGAAAAAAACAGGTCGCATCCTGATACTTATAGCAGCGATTTTAGTATGTGTTCTGCTTAACGTAATCTTGTTCTTGACCGTTCCCGACGCCAGACTTAAAACCTCTGTGTTCTGGCTCGCTTGGTCGTTTACCTTCCCCTTGAACCTCGCGGCATACGTAGCGATCTTCCTTTGGACCGGCAAGAAGACCGGTGATGCTATCGTGCAGATGCCCATCGCTTATTGGGTCAGTCAGATATTCTGCGTTATCTACCTCGGACTCGGTATTCTGTTTATGTATTTCCCCTTTAAGCACGTAACCTTCCCGCTCATAATCGAGCTTATAGTTACCGTGGCTTACGCCGTTATCGCAATGTACGCTATCTTCGGAGCAGAGTACATTATGTCCGATGAACGCAAGGTAAAGCAAAAGGTTCTCTTCGTGCGTCTTCTGCAGAACGACGTTGAGGGCTGCATAGCCTATGCAACCGACCCTGCCGTCAAGGCTGCGCTTTCCTCTCTTGCAGAGAAGGTAAGATTCAGCGATCCTATGAGTCATCCCTCACTCGCCGGAGTTGAAGCGGAGCTTTCCGCTACCGTTAGCGAGATCTCAATGCAGCTCTCCTCCGGTAACGTTGCAGGAGCAACCGAGCTTATCAGAAAGGCAGAGATACAGCTTGAGCGCAGAAACAGCCGTTGTATAATACTTAAATGAAAAAATTCATAAGAGACGTCAAGGTGAAGGATATTTTCACTCACCTCGTCGTCCCGCCAATAATCGTAGCGGCACTGTGGATTTTCAGGCCCTACCTTATCTCCCTTATACCGCTCGACTCTCGCATCGTTTACGTTGTGATGGGCGTTATAACGTATATATGTGCCAGGCGCATTCTCGTCGGCATCGTCTTTCTTTACAAGATCTTTGCTCCCGAGTGGCTACGCGGTCAGTGCCGCTTTGAGCCCACCTGCTCAACGTATATGATTCTGGCAATAAGGAAATACGGTATCATTATTGGAGTTTCCAAGGGATTTCACCGTATCATCCGATGCCGCCCGCCAAACGGCGGAGTAGATTATCCGTGATTTCAAATTTAATTTCATTTTAATTTCAAAAACTATATTACGAAAGGAAACAAAGACATGAGTAATGAAATTAAGGGCTTTTGTAGTAACTGCGGTTGCGTGCTTTATTATGCACAGGGCACAAAGACTGTAACCTGCGCACACTGCGGTACTACGGCCGAACCCCGCACCGAATGGAAGGCAACCTCTACCTCTGAGGCAACCGGACGTTCATCTGCTGTAGTAGTTGGATTTGACAATCCCGAATCAGCACTCGTATACCTCGAGAACTATTTCGAGAAGTATGATTGGACCGATTATTGCGAGTCTACCCAGATCGCACTCTCCGACATCTCCGAAATGGTTGAAGCCAACAAGGTTAAGAATGGCGCATCCGCACATTCCTGGCTTCTTGACTTCAATAGCCTTGCAGTTCCCGTAGCTAACAAGATTCAGGGACTTGCAAACACCGCAGCAAAGATTGCAGAATCCTGCGACGACGAGGACAACACCGCTGTATTTGCGATGTTCGACACGTACAAGAGAATTACTGCAAAGCTCATCGAGGAGAAGGACAACATCGCAAAAGAGCTTGAGCTTGCTATTAAGTATGCTTCTCGCTTCAACCTCGATGCTAACCTCCTCGCTGATATGAACGCAACTCTTCAGAACATCAAGTCCTCCCTCGGCGCACTTGTTGAGGTTAAGGAGCTTTCCGACATTCCTGCTTATGCAGCAGCAAAGAAGGAAGCTGATGCGAAGAAGGCTGCTGAATTCAGAAAGGCAGGCGTTGACGCAGCTGCCGTTTATAAGGAAGCTTGCGACAAGTACAACAGCGATATCGCTGATAAGAGCTACGCTGTTCCGCTCTTCGAGTCCATCCGCGGCTACGCAGACAGTACCTCTTACATAAACAAGATCAACAAGTACTTCAATTATCACAACGAATTCTTCCGTTTCATCGGCAGAGAGTTCATCTTCAAGCGCGAGTCCTTCAAGTTCCAGGTAGAGCTTCCTCTCCTTGGTAAGAAGGATGATGCAGCAAAGAAGGGCGGTAAGAAGGAAAAGGCAGCTCCCGCTCCCGCTAAGGCTGAGCCCACCTCCGAGGAGCAGTCCGTAATGGCACTTTCTCTTTACGAGATCGTTGACGGCGTTCCCGCTGAGAAGCCCGTTGTAACCGGTATCGACCAGATCATCACCGTTTACGCAAGCAGACTTTACTACGTAAAGAAGAACAAGGGTATCGTTTACTACGATTTCCATACCGAGAGCGAGGTTGCTCTTGACGAAACCAAGAAGCTTGACGATTACCGCACCGGTAAAAACAATACCGAATACGTTATCAAGCTCAATCCTCAGAAGAACGGCTTCTACTTCAAGAAGAAGCTTCCCGCTGTTACCATCGAAGCACAGGGCTGCTTCAAGACTCTCTTCTCTAAGGACGCAGGTCCTGCACATCAGGATAACAACTACTCCGTTATCTTCGTTGATATGAGAAACAATACCACCAGCGCAATGATTCCCGAGCTCGTTGATATCGCTGATATCTACGACAACCTTATCTTCTACACCTACGCTATTCCCGAAGGACCTAAGGAGAAGGTTGGCTGCTTCAAGACTCTCTGGAAGATGCTTCTTGATAAGATCCTCAAGAGAACCGAAGCTCCCCGTGAAATCAAGACATGCCTCATGGTATGCGACGTTAATACCAAGGAATCCAAGAGCATCCTTGACGAGAACTGCGAGCTTCATGCAGTCAAGGACAACAAGGTTATCTACTCGCTCTGGAAGCCCAATCCTTACAACGTAGACCTTCGTTCTTACGACTTCCTTACCGGTGAAGATGTACTTATCGAGGATAACGTATATGACTTCGTAGGCGTAATCAAGAATTACGTTTACTTCACCGTTGGTAACGACGTTGACTGTCCTCTCGTTCGTGCAAACCTTGACGGCACCGACCGCATTGAGATTATGCCTAACGTTGAAAACATCGTTGGCGAGCGTGCTGGCTGGATCTATGTTCAGAAGGGTAAGGGCAGAAACGCAGTTCTTGAAAAGGTTAGCGCTGACGGCAAGGAGCGTATGCTCGTTTGCTCGCAGTATAAGAAGTTCATCAAGTTCACCGAGAACAATGTATACTACATCGACACCGTTGGTCAGCTCCACAGAGTTCGTAACGACGGTAAGAACGATGAGGTTCTTGCTCACAACCTTGCTAACATCATTCTTGATGCTAACAACATCTTCTTCACTCGTAACGAGTACGTAGAGGATAACGAAAAGGCTAACTCTCTTTACAGAGTTGATGCTGACGGCGTTAACGTTAAGAAGCTTGTCTTCAACATTCAGAAGATCGCTGACTACGACGAGAACACTCTTTACTACTCTACCGAGGCTAGAACTCGCTTTAAGGTAACCATTCCCACCGGCGACGACAAGAAGAAAAAGAAGAATGCTCCCGAAGAACCCATCTACGAGTACTACACCATCAAGAAGTATTACGAGTACGATAAGAAGACCGGAACCAGCAGGGTAATCCTTACTCTTGGTCTTCCTCACGGTAAGACTTCTTACAAGACCGGTTGCTTCCTTGCTAAGAAGGACGTTGAAGCTGATATCATTTATGAAGAGGCTCCCGTTGTTCGCACCTACAGACGCAGAAACATCGCACAGGCTGGCGAGGTTGCTGAAGAGCAGGCAGAAGAGGCAAGAAAAGAGACTGAAAATCAGCCCCAGGGTATCGTAGCACAGCTTAAGGCTAAGGCTCAGCAGCTTCTTAAGAAGTAATACCTTGAACACATAAACGAAAAGGCGGGAATTTTCCCGCCTTTTTTGTATCAATGGCGATAAAAACCAAAAAATAATTGTGCAAATTCGCTATTTGTTTTTCAGTTATATTTTGATATAATTATATTAGGAAAAAAGCAAAGGAGAAAAATATGACAAACTCGAATCACCGCATCGGTATGGCGTCTGTTTCGTTCCGCAATCTTACCCCACGCGAAATTCTTGAAGTATCACGTGCGGCAGGGCTTGACGTAATAGAATGGGGCAGCGACGTACACGCTCCCGCCACCGATATTCCCACACTTGAAAATATAGCCGCTCTGCAAAGTGAATACGGCATTACTTGCTCCTCCTACGGTAGCTATTTCAAAATCGGAGCGACTCCCATGGCAGAGCTTGCCGACTACATATCTGCGGCAAAAATTCTCGGAACGAATATCATTCGCGTATGGTGCGGTGGAAAGGACGTTGTGGGAATCGTCGGCGAGGAGAGGGAGGCATTTCTCGAGGAATGCAAGACGGCAGCAAAAATCGCCGAGGAAAACGGTGCCGTGCTTTGTATGGAATGCCACAAAAACACTTTCACCGAGCATCTTAACGACGCCCTTGAGCTTATGGAGAGGGTAAACTCGAAAAGCTTCCTGATGTATTGGCAGCCCTTTCAGAATCGCTCTATTGAGGAAAATCTCGCCTACGCCGAGGCAATATCAAAATATACCGTACATATCCACGCCTTCAATATGAAGGAAAAGGCGCGCTATTCCCTTAACGACGGAATTGAGGAGTGGAGAAGCTACCTTGAAAAATTCACACCTCCGCATACCTTACTTCTTGAGTTCTTGCCAAACAACGATATAAATGAGCTTAAAATAGAAGCCGACGCCCTCCGTGAAATAGTAAAATAATAGAAAAATCCCCCGATTGTGTATTTGCTATATGGCAAAAACGCAACCGGGGTTCTTTTTATATGACCTCGGAAAAACTGCAAATATATTTGTCCGCAATACTTTTCATTTCCTCTGTGTATTCTTCCGCAGAAGCATAGTCCGCGCCGCCTTCCTTCTCCACAAAAAAAGACAAGCAAACCGATAGGGCTTGCTTGTCTTTTTTGGCTAATGACTATAATTTTGATGCAAAGCAGATTTCTTTAACATTTGCGGCAAATTCCGCATCCCACCCATTTGGAATTTCTTGGTGTTCTCCGACAATTACCAATTTACACTGCGGGATATTGCAAAACGCGTGCTTTCCTACTCGTTTTACCGTACTTGGTATGATAAGCTCTCTCATTTGATCGAGTCCCCAAAATGCTTGAGCTCCAATTTCAATGACACTCTTCGGTATGTTAATTTTCTTCAACTCTGTAAAATCGAAGAAAGTGTTGGCGTCAATCGTTTCAAGTGTTGACGGCAGTAGGATTTCCTCAATCAAATTGTCATAAATATAGTTGCAAATATCGGTAAAACCTATCTTTTTTGTTCCTTCGGGAATAATGAGAACTGTTCCCTTAATAATACATTTCATGAAACCACCGCCTTTCCAAAATCATTATACCACAAAAACACAAAAACCGCAATCCCTTTGTATCAGAATTGCGGTTTATGATTTGTTAGATAGGTATAAATTCGGACTATACTCCCTGCGAGCTACAAGCGCATCAGTGCGCTTGGCACTTCGTGCTATGTCGCGGCAATGCCGCAACGCTCGCGGAGCAACCGTCGCCGCCTCGCTGACAAGCGAGCTTGCCGACTCGGCTTTGCTAGGTTATCTGCGCCGTCGCTGCGCGACGGCGCAAGAGGGGGCGAATCTCTCCTTCTCCGCCAAAAGAAAAAGCAGTTATCCATAATCGGATAACTGTCTTTTTTGTGAAGTGGCGATAAAAAAGATATTTTCGTCAATTTTTGTTCGGGTTTGAACTGTAGCGTCCCAATCGCGCCAAAGGCGTGTATATCATCAAAACGAAGTTTTGTATATCACCAAGGCGAAAGCCTTGTATATCATCATTGCGAAAGAAAATACAGCCTGCGGCTGATGAGATGCACCTACGGTGATGATATACACGCTAAAGCGTGATGATATACCATTGCTTTCGCAATGGATAAAAAAATCTCGTTCCGAAGAACGAGATTTTTTTGGCGGAGAAGGAGAGATTCGGACTCTCGCGCCGGAAAAACCCGACCTACACCCTTAGCAGGGGCGCCTCTTCGACCTCTTGAGTACTTCTCCATGCGGCAGGCCGTCGTTTGGTAACCTGCCGAATTATTATATCAATTTTTTTAGCGTTTGTCAATACCTTTTCCAAAAATATCGCGAATCATTCAAAACTTTATCCAAAATCCTCCCTGAATTCAACGCTTGTCAACTCCGGTTACCGAAAGTAGCTTGTTTTCAACCTTGAAGCGCACCTCGTATCCCGCATAGCTCATTCCGTATTCCTGCTCACCGTCATTCTTATACGAGGGGCGCGGGTCATTTGAGAGCAGGGTGATCAGCGCATCGCGCTTGCTTTCACAAATTTTTGCGAGCAGCTCGTTTGGAAAATCCACCTCCAGCCGATAGTCCAACACACCGTCGGCAAAGCCGCCCATCGCATCGTCGTGGCAGTCAGTGAACTTGAGATACGGCTTGATGTCGTATATCGGCGTTCCGTTCAAAATGTCAGCGCCTCCAACGACAAGAACCTCGCCCTCCACGGTATGCTCAATCCCTAAAAGCTCGACCGAGGAAAGACCTATCGGATTGGGTCTAAAGGGGGAGCGTGTCGCAAAAACTCCCATTCTCTTGTTTCCACCAAGGCGCGGCGGGCGGACGGTTGGCGACCAATCATCTCGCACCGACTCAGAAAACTGCCATATAAGCCACAGATGCGAATATCCGTCGATTCCGCGCAACGCCTCGGGGCGTCTGTATTCCTTTTCGAACACTATTCTTCCTACAGTCCCCTTGCATATTCCGCTTTGCCTCGGAATACCGAACTTTTCGTCAAAATCCGTATATATTCTTGCAATTATCTTAAGCTCCATAGCATCAACGCTCCTCCGTGTTCTGACTTATTTTAGCACAAAAAGAGAAAATATGCAATAGAGGCTTATACTTGCATATTGAAATTAGAAAAAAATTCTTTTCTTCGACTCAAAAATCTTGCATTTTACAAAATACTGTGCTAGAATATATAGTGAAATACTATATATTGGAGGGTTTCTGATGAAGGTTGACCTCTTGCATAATAAAATAATTCGCGACACCGTCACAGATGCGTTTTCGAAAAGCTTTGAGGACGGTTTAGTTCCGCTCCTTCTGGACAAGTACGGCTCGTCCGTTGTTGCAGTTCAGATGTATGAGGATTATCTCGTCGATGGCTTTATCGCTGATGGGGAGTTTTACTATCCTCTCACCGTCGTTTTAGAGGACGGTATAAAAAGAGAGTGGATTAAGTGGAGCACCGGATATAGAAAGTTTATAAATAAAGTACCTTATGCTTACGTTGGTACCGAGCCCCTTCAGTTTTCGCTCGTTGAAGAAGTGCCTGTTGGCTTTGAAAACAAGCTTCGCGGCCGCGGCGTTTATTTTGAGGGCGGCGTTATAAATATGCAGATAGAGTCTGCATCAAGCGATAAAACCTTCCTCGCGGGTAAGTACTCGCAGAGCTTTATCGACGAGATGAACAGACAAATATCAAAAAGAATTGAGGATGCATTCTCTATCACGGGACTTGCCGACAGCACGGCAACGCTCTCGCTCGTCTTTGCGCCGGGTACTTATATGGAGCACGTCGTTGACGGCGTGACCTACCGCCGTCTGCTTATCAGCGCGCACGGATGCTCCGCGCGCGACCTTTGGATAAAATGGAAATCAACAAAATTGGATGCCCCGCTCACCGTGTCGGATAACGTTACCGATGCCGACGTGGTTTTTGAGCTCGGCGAGGACGTGTCCCAGAAGATTCGTGAAAAGGAATACCGCTTCCTTGTAGCTACCTCATCCGATAGATACCAAGCGGCAATGGGTAGAAAGAACATTACCGAATGGCGCGACCTTATAAAGAGAATTATAAAGCGCGGCGAGGTTGTGAGATGCCTTGCATCCACCGTAAAAGAACCTAAGACGGAGGAGCTTTCCTATAAGCTTGAGGAGCTGCTTGGTGGCTATAAAGCCCCGGTAGAAGAGCCGAAGGCAGCACCCGCCGAGGATAAAAACAGCGATATCACCGCACTTCTTAAGAATCTTCTCGGCGTAAATGAAGAGCCCGAAGCGATAGAGGATGAACCGAAGGCGGCAGATATATTCGACCTTCCTATTGAGAGTGAAATCGCGGAGGAGGACGTGACCGAAGAAGCTTATGTCGCTCCCGTATTTGATCAGCTTCCGATAGAAAACAGGCAGACCTACGAAGCGGTCGCTGATGCGCCCACGATTGAATCCTTCGTTACCGAAGAAGAGCCCAAGGCAGCACCTGCAGCTCCCGCAATCGACGAGCAGGAGCTTCGCCGTCAGATTGAAGCAGAGCTTCGTGCAGAGCTTGAGGCGGAGGCGAGAGAGGCGCTTCGCCTTGAAAGAGAAGAACTCGCCCGTGAAAACGAGCGTCTTGCGGCAATCGCACGCGAAGCGGAGGAAAAACGTATAGCTGAAGCTGAAAAGCTCCGCCGCGAGCTGGAGGCAAGGGAGCTTGCCGAGGCAAGAGAAAGAGAGAGAATCGCAGAGGCAGCAAGGCTTGCTATCCTTGAGCAAAAGAGGATGGAAGAGGAAAGAGACGAGGAGGAGCGCAGACTTGCCGTTGAAGCAGAGCAACGCAGAATGTTTGAGGAGGAGGCGCGTCGCGAAGAGGAAAGACGCCGTGAGGCTGAAAGAATTCAGCGCGATATGTCATTCCGCACCGAAAGTGAGCGCGTCGAGGCGATAGTCAAGGAGGTTAAGCAGTCAACCGAGATCCGTCCTGACGCTTCGGTTAAGTACGTATCAAAGAATGCGCGCTTGATCTTCCGCCGTCCTGTCGATCCTAATATCACCAAGCGCATACACGAAATAATTCTTACGACCATTAAGTATCTTCATAAGGAAAACGTTTACATAAAGATAAAGGCAAGCGTGCCGGATTCTTCAACCGTAAATCTTCACTTCGTAAAGATACCCGAATCCGAAAGCGAGCTTGTCGTTGAGATAATCAAGGTGCTCGGCGGTAGCAATATCGGAATAACCAAGGCTATACTTGAGTAAGTTACCAATAAAAAAGGCAAGGATGAAGGGGAACTCCCATCGTCCTTGCCTCTTTAATTTTACCCATCGTCGATGCATAGCGTGATAAATCTTTTTCCGCAGTATTCGTCCGTATCCTGCCGCACTTTTATTCCATAGCTGACAAGTCCCTTTACCGCCGCAGATAGCATGTCCTCAAAGCATCGTACCCGTTCCCGTGTCGCGTTATCAAAGAGTAGAGCAGCCTTTTTATCGATAAGCATATCGTCGATCAACGCCTCGGTCGCCCGTACCGGCAGGCGCATTGAGCGTATCTTATCTATCACCTCGCGTTGCATATCGGAGTCGGGTAGCTTTAAAAGGGCTCGCGCGTGGCGCTCCGTTATTTTCGCTTCGTTTATTTTCTCACGTACCTCCTCGGGAAAATTAAGCAGTCGCAGTTTGTTTGCTACGTAGGATTGGCTGACGCCCATCCTTCTTGCAATCTCGGCCTGTGTCAGTCCGCACATAATTATCATGGTCCTCAACGCCTGCGCCTCGTCAAACATATTCATGTTTACACCCCCTTTTTCATATATTATATATCTGCACTTATGAAAAAAGCGTCGCAACAAGTCGTATTTACGCCGCGCGAAAAATAAACGCCGAATTTCATCACCGAAAATGCATATAATAAAGCAAAAAAGGTGTTATGAAAAAAGGCTTGAGTGAAAAGGAGCTTTCCGCGCTTTACGGAGCATATAAGGATAGCGATGCGGTAGCGTGTGAAATTATAAGACTAAATTCAATACTGGGACTTCCAAAGGGGACTGAGCATTTTCTCAGCGACTTGCATGGGGAGGCGGAGGCATTTTTGCATATAAGAAAAAGTGCGTCCGGAGTCATACGCAGAAAGATCGATGCGCTTTTTGCCAAAACACTTACCGATAGCGAGCGCGCGGAGCTTTCCACCCTGATATACTATCCCGAAGAAAAGCTCAGCTTGTTAGCATCCGAAATGACCGCGGAAAGATGGTGTGCGCTTCTTTGCCATCTTATGTCCGTGTGTCGCCTCGTCAGCGAAAAATATCCAACTTCAAGGGTCAGAGAAAGAATCAGAGGGGTAGCCGATAGCTATCACGAAATAATTGAGGAGCTTACGTGGCGCTCGGTCAGCTCATCCCACGTTGAATCCGTCGTTTCGGAGGCAATGGGTCTTGGAGTAACTCGGGAGCTTGTGTGCGCTGTTTGCTCCGTGATAAAAAGCCTGGCTGTCGATCACCTGCACGTAATCGGTGATATCTTTGACCGCGGAGCACGCCCTGACGTTATTATGGACGGGCTGATGGTAGAGCCATCGGTCGATATACAGTGGGGCAATCACGACGTATTATGGCTCGGCGCGGCTGCCGGTGTTGACGCCTCCATAGCATGCGTGTTAAATAATTCGCTCTCCTACAAAAACCTTGACGTGCTTGAGATCGGTTACGGAATATCTCTACGCCCTCTCGCGCTTTTTGCCCAGGAGGTCTACGCTGATACTCCCGCCGAAATATATATGCCTCGCGGCACGGGCGGCGATTTTCTCTTGCACGATGACGAGATGCTGCTCGCCAGAATGCGAAAGGCTATAAGCATAATACAATTTAAACTTGAGGGCGAGATAATACAGCGAAACCCCGATTTTGATATGAACGATCGCCTCCTGCTTGATAAAATTGATTTTGTAGGCAAAACCGTAAAAATAAAAGGGGTATCCTACCCCTTGAAGGATACCGAGTTCCCAACGGTCGATCCGAACGCGCCGTATCACTTGACCGAAAGGGAAGCCGAGCTGGTTGACTACCTGCACCACGCGTTTTTAAGCTCTGAAAAATTGCAGAAGCACGCCCGCTTTCTCTACAAGGTCGGCTCGATATACAAAATATACAACGGAAATTTGCTATTTCACGGCTCAATTCCAATGGAAGATAACGGTGAATTTTCGCCCTGCTTATTTGCACGGGGTAGACGCGGACGGGAGCTTATGGATTACTGTGACTCTATGGCGCGGCGCGCCTATTTTGCTCCGCATGGCACGCTCGAGCGCCTCTTTGGCGGTGATTTTCTCTGGTTTTTATGGTGCGGCAAGAATTCACCGCTTACCGGTAGGGAAAGAATAACGACCTTTGAGCGATTGCTTGTCGAAGATAGAAATACCTGGCACGAGCCGAAAAACCCCTATTATCGCATATGGGATAATGCTGAAATATCAAGGCGTATCTCAAAGGAATTTTCCCTTGATCCCGACTCCTCGTATATAGTAAACGGTCATATTCCCGTAAACAAAGGAGAAAGCCCGATAAAATCGGGCGGCAGGCTGATAGTTATTGACGGAGGATTTTGCAGCGCGTACCACTCGGCTACGGGCATAGCGGGATATACCTTAATTTACAATGCAGACGGACTTCGCCTTTGTGCGCACGCCGCCTTTTGCGGAAGACGGCAGTCAATAGAAAATAATAGGGACGTAATAGCCGAAACCGTGGTTTTTCGTCCTTCGGGTGACAAAATGTGCATTGCCGACACCGATCTTGGCAGAGCCATCAAGGAAAAAATAAACGACCTGACACTCCTTCGCTTATATATGGAAAGCGGAAATTATAAGGAGCGCAGGTCTGATTATCAAAGTGGCTTTTTGGATATTTGAGCGTAGGCACGGGGGTAGGCGTGCGGTGTTTTTGCCGCCTTTTTAATTACGACTACCGGGCGGGTAAGCACCTCGTCGCCGCCGACCAGCTCGAAGCTTTCTATTTTTGCATCCTTGCCTCCGAGGATGGTTATTGCGCGCTTTGCGCCCGCAAGCTCAAATTCGGCGTTCTTGCCTTTCATCGCTATCATCTTGCCACCCACTTTAACGAACGGCAGGCATAATTCTGACAGAACACGGAGCTCGGCAACGGCGCGCGCGGTGGCGAAGTCGAATTTTTCTCGCATATTTTCGTCTTTTGCGCCATCCTCCGCTCTCATTACTCGCGTCGTTACTCCCGAAAGCCCGAGTATCCTTGCGCTTTCCTCAACGTAGCTTATTCGCTTGGCGGTGGAATCTACGGCAAGTATAGACAAATCCTCTCTCACAATAGCTAACGGCAACGTAGGGAATCCTGCGCCGCAGCCGACGTCAATGATACGCGCCCCCTTTGGAAAAAGGCTCGCTATCAGTGCGCAGTCTGCGTAGTGGTTGAGTATTATTTTTGACGGCTCTGTTATCGCCGTAAGATTGTATTTTTCGTTTTCCTCAAGCATTCTTTCCGTTAGGGAGAAAAACTTCTCGCATCTTTCCTTTGAAAGCATAGCGCCAAGTCCGTTTTCTCCAAAAACCCGTGTAAGCTCGGAAATAAAATCAGCTTCCTTTAGTTGCATAGCTCTAACCTCGCGTTTGATAATTACATTATACATTGATTCTCGGTTTTTGTCAAGAATACTTGACTTTAAAACGCGCGTGCAGTATAATACACTTGACACCAGTATCGCAGGGAGGTAAATATGGGATTCGATATAACTGCAATAGATAAAGCTTTCAAACTTGAAACGAGCATAAATCGCACCGACGTTGAATTTTACTGCGCGACCTCTCGCCCCTTCAAGCTCTATGGCGTATATCATGACGGCACGCAGTTTCGCCGCATGCCCGGCGAGATTGCCGAAGCGGCAAATCCCGGTGTTTTTCGTCTTTCTACGAATACCTCGGGCGGACGTGTGCGTTTCGTTACAGATAGCCCTTACGTTGCTATTAGGGCAGAACTGCCGCACAACGTGCATTTTGCGCATATGGCACTGGCAGGCGTTGCGGGATTTGATATGTACGTGACCGAGAACGGAAGGCAAAAGTACGTCGCTCCGTTTATGCCGAAATACGACTTTGAGGACTTCTTTGAGAGAATTGAATGGTTCGACGGGGAAAATAAATCACGCCTTGTCACAATAAACTTTCCGTTATATAATGATGTATATAACCTGTATATAGGACTGAAGGAGGGCTCACACGTTAACGAACCCCCTGAATATACCGTGTCCGATCCGATAGTTTATTACGGTTCGTCCATAACGCAGGGCGGATGCGCCTCCCGGCCCGGAAACTGCTACGCGGCGCTTCTCTCCCGCAGATACGATGCCGATTATATCAACCTCGGTTTTTCCGGCAGTGGAAAGGGAGAGGCTGTAATGGCGGAATACATAGCCGGACTCAAAATGTCGGCGTTCGTCATGGACTACGACCACAATGCTCCCGGAGTCGCCGAATACGAGTGCACCCACGAGCCGTTTTTTAAAACGGTCAGGTCAAAAAATCCCGATTTGCCTATAATTATGGCAACGAGACCAAAGGTCAAAAGCTTTATGAATGAGAAGGAGCGCGCTAGGATTCCGATAGCGGAACGCACCTATAAAAATGCGCTCGCCGCAGGAGATAAAAACGTATATTTCATCCCGGGATACGAGCTAATGGAGCTCGCGGGGGACGGCGGACTCGTCGATTTCCACCATCCCACCGACCTTGGATTTTTCTCTATGGCAAAGCGATTCGCCGCAGAGCTTGATAAAATTTTCAAGCCGATATAACGAACGGATGAAAGAGACTGTCGCATTTAGGGATAACCGAATAAAAAATGAGTGGAGACAATGTAAAAGGTGTCTCCACTTTTTGATTTGTGCTTATTTAACTGATTTTAAGGTTGAAAACCTGGGGCTTTTCCCATTTTAATCTGATTTTTTTATTCTATCACCATTTCCTCGCTGTATTTTTATACAGCTATCGCTCCTCAGCCGACGATTTCTACTCTAAATCCGTTCGCCCCGCAGAGGTGCTGGCTTGATCAGTGCCTCTTTTTTGTGTAAATATAATAAAACAAACATTTTATTCCGTCACGGTAGTGCCTTTTTTGCACTTTTGCATTAACTCTCGCACAAGGAACGCGGTCCATTGCGATAGCAGCAGCATTGCAAGAATAAATACGTATCTGAATCCGATATAAGCTATTTCACCTGCGCGGTACGTGCCGGCATAATCAAGTATAAAATCAACGGTGTTGATTATTTCGGGTATGAGGGTTGCGATAAAGGAGATAAACGATGCAACCATAACGCCTGCCGACTCGGGTATCGAGAGGTCGAATGCCCGATTTGCCGGTATTGTAGCCTCAAGCTCTCCGCCGCGCCGCTTTTGCCTTTTCGCAAAAAATCTCGTAGCGAATATCATAACAAGGAGAAGAACTGCTATTTTGAGATAAGCTATAACTAGTGAAAGCAACGTCTGCAACAGAGAAAACAACAGAACCTCGTCGATGGTGTATCCGAGATATGCGTTTTCAAAGGCGTAGTATGGAAATGCATACGGTATGAACGTCAGAGCGTAGATGAGCGCGCGCAAAAACGAAAAATTAACTCCGCGCTCCACATAGGTGACGGTCAATGCCGCCGCGCACGCTATCGGTAAGAGCAGCGATGCGATTTCGGAAAAATAAAGAGAGGCGTATGCCAGCACGGTGCTGTCGGTAACGTACGTTGATAGATAGTAGAATAAAAATGAAAACAAATTTACCGACAACGCGATAAGCGCAAATCGCATAGCGGCGCGCCCTTCGTTGATCTTCATAAAATAACTCCTGAATTATAGGGATAAATAATTTTAACACATATAAAAGCAATTTTCAAGTGGGGTGTAATATAAATGAGTGAACTTTTTTTGCCGACGGCTGATTTCAGAAGGAAAAAGAGGGATGAGTACTTAAGCCTCGGCGGGCGCATCGGCATCGGTACGATCGGCAGAAGCATACTGTCCGAGCCCATCGACGTATATAAAATAGGAAAGGGTAAGCGCACGTCCCTTATCATAGGTGCGCATCACGCGATGGAATATATAAGCGCGTCTGCCCTTTATGATTTGATTGACTTTTTCCTTTTAAATGAAACACGGGGTGGCACGTATTGCGGTATGGATATTCCGTATCTGCTTTCTCTTGTCAGTTTTTATATAGTTCCGTGCCTTAATCCCGACGGTGTAGATATGCATCTTAACGCCGCACGGGTATCCCCGCTCCGTGAGCGGCAGATAAGAATGAACGGGGGGAGTAACGACTTTTCACAGTGGCAGGCTAATGCGCGCGGGGTAGACCTTAATCATAACTACGATTTCCGGTTTTCAGAATATAAACGCGTGGAAAGGGAGCAGGGAATTGTTGCGGGCCGTTCCAAATATTCGGGCGAGCATCCCGAAAGCGAGCCCGAAGCCCGCTCTCTCGCATCGTTTGTGCGCGCTCTGACACCCGACACCGTTATCTCTCTGCATGCGCAAGGTGGTGAGGTGTTTTTTATGCCTAGGACCGCACCCGTGCAGCGAAAAGCAGAGATGTTTTGCAAAAAGGTCGGATATAAGGCTTCTACACCGACAGATACCGCGACATACGGCGGCTTTGTCGATTACACGGGGGGCGTGCTGAAAATTCCGTCTTTTACAGTAGAGCTCGGACGTGGAAAAAATCCGCTCCCCGAGGAAGCTTACCCTGCTATACGCGAGATCGTTCGCACTGCGGCAATTTTGCTTTCTTTATATTGATTGAAGTTACCATTTATGAACAAATTGTAAATATTGGTATCCTTTTGTATTTCTACTTGATTTTTAAGCGCGCGTGTGATATTATATTATAGCTGTGCAAAAACACAGTAAATATTATATCTCACATAGCGAGTAGGTTTATTGCCGGTGCTTTTTAAGTCGCAATATTATGTCGCTATGGCGGAAAAACCAAGGAGGAACATAGAAATGTTCGAAATTTCAATCAAGCAGTTGCTTGAAGCAGGCGTTCACTTCGGTCACCCGACTAAGAAGTGGAATCCGAAGATGGCAGAGTACATGTTCACACAGAGAAACGGTATTCACATCGTAGACCTTCAGAAGACCGTTAAGAAGTTTGAGGAGGCTTACAACTACGTTGCAGAGCTTGCAGCGGAGGGCGGCACTATCCTCTTCGTAGGTACTTAGAAGCAGGCGGCCGACACCTTTAAGGAAGA
>JAGCJI010000083.1 GCA_017648085.1 Clostridia bacterium
GAACCCTGATCGATCATTCTAACGTTCACGCCTGCGTTAGCAAGTGCTGTGAATATACGAGCAGCAGTTCCCTTCGCTTTTACCATACCTCGTCCAACGACGGCGATTAGTGCAAGATTTTCTTCCACAAAGATATTCTCGGGGTCAACGGCTTTGCATATGTCAGCCATAACATCAGCCCTCTTTTTGTGAAGCTCCTTAGCGGAAACAACGACGGACATCGTGTCTATGCCCGACGGGAAGTGCTCAAAGGAAATTCCGTTATTCTCTATCGCCTCAAGAACGCGTCTGCCAAATCCAAGCTCTGCATTCATCATATCCTTTTCGATAGTGATGGTTGCGAAGCCCGTTCTACCTGCGATACCCGTAATTACGTCGTCGCTGATCTCATCGCTCTGAGGAACAATAAACGTTCCCTTGTCATCGGGACGGTTGGTGTTTCTGATATTGATTGGAATTTTGGAATATCTTACGGGGAAAATCGCATCCTCATGAAGAACTGTAGCACCCATATAAGAAAGCTCGCGAAGCTCTTTATACGTGATCTTATCAATAGGCTTGGGATTGTCTATGCATCTGGGGTCGGCCATAAGGAATCCGGATACATCGGTCCAGTTCTCGTAAAGTGTAGCCGAAGCTGCTCTTGCAACTATAGAGCCCGTGATGTCCGAGCCGCCACGCGAGAAGGTCTTTATTGTTCCGTTTGGCATAGAGCCGTAAAATCCGGGGATAACGGCATATTCGTGCTTTAAAAGATATTCACGGAGAACGTCGTTAGTTCTCTCCGAATCAAAGCTTCCGTCTTCCTTAAAGAAAATGACCTTTTTTGCATCTATAAAATCAAATCCAAGGTACTTTGCGAGTATCATAGCGTTGAGATATTCACCGCGAGAAGCAATGTAATCTCTGCCCGAACTATGCAAAAGCGACATGCGTATTTTCTCAAACGCCTCGGTAAGATCAAGATCTATTTGGAGATCCCTTATAATGTCATTATATCTAGTTTTAATTTCTTCGAAAACCTCGGTAATATCGTCTTCATTCGAAGCAAGCTCATAGCACTTATAAAGAAGGTCGGTAACCTTGGTGTCCCCCCCTACTCTCTTTCCGGGTGCGGACGCTACCACGTATCTTCTGTCGGGTTCTGCCTTTACAATATCGGCAACTGCCTTAAAATGCGTTGCATCAGCTAGAGATGAACCGCCAAATTTCAAAACCTTTAAGCTCATTTTATAATCTCCTAAATAAAACAGATATTAATATTATATTTTATAAGAGCTGATTTGTCAATACAAAAATAATGAACATAGCAAAAATATTATAAAAGTTTAAAAATCTCTTGACTTTTTAAAATACATCTGCTATAATGTAGAAGTCGCGTGGAGAGATGGCCGAGTTGGTCTAAGGCGCACGACTGGAAATCGTGTAAACCCTAATACGGTTTCAAGGGTTCGAATCCCTTTCTCTCCGCCAACAAAAAACGAACTTTTGTCTACCAGATGAAAGTTCGTTTTTTGTTTATCCAAGCCGCAGGCTTGGTATATCATAACCGCGCGAGGTGCGGTGGATATCATCACGCATTAGCGTGCATTTTTCTTAAGCTTGATCATGTACCGCAAGAAGTTGCGAATGACATGTGCGCCTGCTGATTCAGTACGAAAGGACTTTGACATCCCTTTTTATGAACAATAGCAAAACCAAAAGCACTCGCATTTGCGAGTGCTTTTTACACTATATTCGCCACTTAATTTGTAGCAGAATCAAACTCAACCTTAATGCAGGTATCGGGCGATTCAAGCGACATTTCCTTTTTAATAGTCATGAATCAGTCAATATCTTCGATTACGGTTTCTGCGAAGCTGTCAAGAAGCTCCGGGTGAAGAAGATATCTTTTGATTTTCTTGAATGCGGAGGCGTAATAATATCCGTCACAGATACGCTCATCGGTCACTGCCTTGAAGGTGACAAAATGGTGGCGCTCACTCGTGCCGTCACGCTTGATGGCATCAGCCGAGAAAATACTGCCATAGGAGAGGAAGATCGGCAACGTTCCGAAATTATAAAGGTGATGGTATATCGCCGGTATTCCGAGAGATCCCATAGAAGTAATTATCATAGAGCCGTGAAAGGGGCTGACGTTCATAAGTCCCTTTGGCAACCATCCCATATAGTCAAGGCCGCGAAGAACCGACATTGCCGCGCGGAATATGAAGCCTGGGATTTTTTTAATAAATTCTGCCGTTTTATCAAATCCGGTATCTCCGGAAACTGATTCCTTAGCTACCTTCTGAAATTTTTTATATACGTTGTACACGTTATCTCTCGGATCAAACTCAACCTTAATGCAGGTATCGGGCGATTCAAGCGACATTTCCTTTTTAATAGTCATAACGCATTCAATGTTATTTCTTGCATAGATGCGCTGACCGGCGATAAAGCGATTTAATCCGGGACGTTCCGAGATCACCCTCACGTAAGCGGCAAGCATTACGTGCAGTAGCGTCATATCAGTATACCCTTCCCTATGCTTTTCGGTAAGGTAATTTTCAATTCCCGTTATATCTATAACGTCTTCAAAGTAATTCTGTGCATCGCAACGCATGGGCATGATATACGGCTCAACGTAATGCATTGGATGCAAGGTGCGCAGACGCCTTCCTTCTTTGCGGTCGCCAATACGACGCTTGCGTTTTTTATATGCAGGTGTATCGAATTCGACGATGCTGTCATACAGCTGTTCTTTGCTTAATTCCTTTAGCTCTTGCATAAAAACGTATCCTTTGTTAAAAAAACTGACATCTCATTATAACACATTATTAATAAATAGTCAAGAGTTTATTTTTTGTTCATTATCTCGTCCTTTATATGCAAAAAAGCCCCCCGCGGCAGATGCTTATATTCTACCGTGGGAGGTTTCTTATCTTGAGTTATGTTTCTACGGGATCAATTAAGACAGTACGTTTTCAATTAATTTGCTGACTGCTTTGCATCGGCGATTATTTTGTCGGTAAGAGATGCAGGAACTTCCTCATATCTTACAATGTCAAAGTCAAATCTGCCTCTGCCCTGCGTCATAGCACGAAGTGCGATAACGTAGTCGGTCATCTCGCCAAACGGAACTTCCGCAAGGATCATCTGTGCGGAGCTACCGTCGTGGGTAGGCTCAATACCCATAACTCTACCGCGGCGCTTATTAAGGTCGCCCATAACGTCGCCGACGTAGTTATCGGGAATTCTTACCTTAAGCTCGCCTACCGGCTCGAGAATTACGGGCTGTGCTTTCGGCAGACCCTCGCGGTATGCGATAGCCGCTGCAAGCTTAAAGGAAATTTCGTTAGAGTCAACGTCGTGATACGAGCCGTCGTAAAGGTTTGCTGCAAGATTTACAACGGGATAACCCGCAAGCACGCCCTTCTGCATGCATTCGCGAAGTCCCTGCTCTACCGCCGGGAAGAAGTTCTTCGGAACTGCTCCGCCAAACACAGACTCGGTAAACGTGAGTCCTTCAGCCTCGCCGGGTGAGAATGTGATTTTTACGTGTCCGTACTGGCCCGAGCCACCCGACTGCTTCTTATGCTTACCGTCAACGTCAACCTTCTTTTTGATAGTTTCTCTGTAAGCGAGTCTGGGCTTTGCAAGCTCAACGTTTGCGCCATATCTGTTGCCAAGCTTAGAAACAAGAATATCAACGTGAAAGTCACCAAGACCCGAGACGGTCAA
>JAGCJI010000084.1 GCA_017648085.1 Clostridia bacterium
AAATGTGCGCAAAATTGCGCTTATCAACGTTACGGATAGAAATTTTCCGGCAGAAGTAAGTATTAGCGACGGTGATTACGTTATCGAACGTTGGATAAGCAATGCTGAAAACGGCTCACCAAGCTTTTTTGGGGCGGATTTCAATACCGAAAGAAGGCGCCGTCGCGCCGGATAAAAAAGCGGATGCTCACTTGAGCATCCGCTTTTTAACGTTATATTTCAATTTTGTGCGAAACAAGCTCGTCGCCGCGGTAAACCAGCTTAAGGGAAAAGAATCGTTCCTCTGTGTTGAGAAGATTAAAAAATATCTTGTCCCCCTCCCAAATAGGAAGTTTTTTAATTTCATCCTTGCTTACCCACAAAAGCTCGCCCTCATCGCATACCTCGCGCACAGTGCCCGAAAAGTCGTGGCAGGTGAAAAGATGCATATATTGCGTTTCGTATACGTCCGACACAAAGGTTACGATTCCGCGGTATAAAAGTGTGTTTGCGATAAGCCCGGTTTCCTCGTAAATTTCGCGTGCAGCGCATTCGTAGGGGGTCTCCTTGTCCTCGAACTTTCCGCCTATACCGATCCATTTGTCGCGGTTTTCGTCGTTTTCCTTTTTTACTCGGTGGAGCATAAGATACGCACCGTCCCGCTCAATATAGCAAAGAGTCGTATTTTTCATATCAATCCCTCAAAAGTTTACTAAAATTATTTTATCATAGTTTTTCTCATATTTCAACCCGAAAAATTGTAAACATTTAAATTTTCTATTGACAGTATGCGTAAATATTTTATATAATACTTAAGTGATTATTTGATACGTGTGAGGACTTTTATGTTAGATGGAAAAAAAGGAGGGGGCTGATGCATGAAAAGATGGTTTAAGTACGTAAAGCCATATCTGCCGGCTTTCATTTTAGGTCCGCTCTGTATGATAGTAGAGGTTATCGGCGAGGTAATTATGCCGCGTCTATTAGCAGTGGTAATTAACAGAGCAACTGAACCCGAGAAATTTGGTCAATTAACAGTTGGAGTAAGTGTCATTATCGGCTTGCTTTTGATTGGCGTAGCACTCGTTATGATGGCGGGCGGTGTCGGCGGTGCATATTTCGGTGCAAAGGCGTCGGTAAACTTCGCCTCGGATTTAAGACAGGATATTTTTGACAAGGTACAGAAGTTTTCCTTTGCCAATATAGATAAGTTTTCGACCGGCTCAATAGTGACGCGTCTTACCAACGACGTAAACCAGCTGCAAAATTTCGTCAATATGCTTTTGCGAATGGCACTTCGTGCTCCCGGTATGATGATTGGCGGTATAATTATGGCGGTTTTGATAAGTCCTTCGCTTTCAGTAACGTTTGCCATTACGATGCCGCTTATGATAATTACTATTGTTGCGTTCATCGCCATCGGTGCTTCAAAATTTACAAGAATGCAGAAAAGCGTTGATGCGCTCAACTCCACCGTGCAGGAAAACGTAACCAACGTGCGCGTTGTTAAATCCTTCGTAAGAGAGGATTATGAAACAGATAAATTCAAAACCGCGAACAGCAACCTGCGCCTTGCGGGACTTAGTGCGTTTAAAATTTTGATATTCATAATGCCAATTATGAACATTTTTATGTACGGTACGGTTATTGCGGTCGTCTGGTCGGGTCACCTTGACGTAATTAGCGAGGCGACAAAAATGTCCGTCGGCGATCTCACCAACTTCGTGACTTACGTAACTCAGATACTTTCATCGCTTATGATGGTTTCTATGCTGTTTTTAACAGCTTCTCGTGCTATGGCTTCGGGAAAGCGTATTTGCGAGGTGCTTGACGAGGAGCTCGATCTTTCCGATGAAAACGCCAAGCAGCCCGAGAAAAAAGTGGAAGGTGGACGGGTTGAGTTTAAAAATGTTTTCTTCCGCTACTACAAGAATAACTCCGAATGGGTGCTGGAAAATATAGATTTTACGATAAATTCCGGGGAAACAGTCGGTATAATCGGCTCGACCGGATGCGGAAAAACTACCCTTGTTTCTATGATACCGCGCCTTTACGACGTAGATGAGGGAAGCGTTCTCGTTGACGGCGTGGACGTCAAGGACTATTCACTAAAAAATCTGCGCGACGGAATCGGAATGGTGCTTCAGAAAAATCTTTTGTTCACCGATACAATAATAGAAAATCTCCGTTGGGGTGATGCTGACGCCACCTACGAGGAGGTCGTTACCGCGGCTGAACATGCAGCGGCTGATAAGTTCGTTTCTACCTTTAAGGATGGCTACGATACCCCCTTGAATAAAGGCGGCTCAAACGTTTCGGGCGGTCAAAAGCAACGACTTTGTATTGCCAGAGCATTACTTAAAAAGCCAAAGATATTGATTCTTGACGACTCAACCAGCGCGGTTGATACCGCTACCGAGGCGCAGATCCGTTCAGCACTTAAAAACGATCTTCCGGAATGCACCAAAATCATAATCGCACAGCGCATAAGCTCCGTAAAGGACGCGGATACCATAATCGTTATGGACGACGGCATAATTACGGGTATAGGAACACACGACGTTCTGCTCGAAAATAATACCGAGTATCAGGAAATCTATTATTCTCAAATGGATAAAACGGAAAATGCTGTAACGGGAGGTGACGCAAAATGAGAACTCTCGAACAGCTTCAGTCGCAGTATAATAAGGGTGGCGCAGAGTTGGCGCGCGGAATGAAATTCGGTGGCGGCCGTGGCAGAAACCCCGCTATGAAGGGCAAGCCGAAAAATCTAAAAAATACCGTGGGCAGACTGATGTCCTACGTGAAAAGGTATAAGCTTCGCCTTATCGTCGTTCTTTTCTGTATGCTTTTCACTACGGTATCCTCACTTATCGGCGGATATATGATGGCGCCGATAATAAACCGTATAACCGAAGAGGTTACTGGAGAGGCGCAGGAAATGAGTAAGATCGAGGCGATCGCCGATAAGGCAATAGACTGGTTCGCCTCAACAGATCTCGTTTCAGCATTGATCGACAAGGGCAGAGTGGCGGCAATATCGGTTTACGTTTTTGCAGCTCTCGTTATTCTCGGCACGGTATATCTTCTGTCCGCTACGTCCTCTTATCTTCAGGCGCGGATAATGATATCCGTTTCGCAGGGGTCGGTCGAAAGGATCAGAAACGACTTGTTTGAAAAGCTGCAGCGCCTTCCCGTAAGGTATTTCGATTCCAATCCTACGGGCGAGATAATGAGCCGTTTTACAAACGATATAGACAATATCGACCAGATGCTTAACAACTCGCTTACCTCGGTCGTCAGCGGCGTAGTAAGTCTTCTCGGAACGTTTGTGTTTATGATAACCACTAATATCTGGCTGACGCTCATTACTCTCGTATTCGTACCCGTATTCTTTAAGGGCGGCGCTCTTATCGGCAAGCGCTCCTCTAAATTCTATTCCGCGCAGCAGGCGGCAATAGGTGCGGTCAACGGTTATATTGAGGAGGGCGTAACGGGACAAAAGGTTATAAAGGTTTTCAATCACGAGGATACCGCAATAGGTGAATTTAGGCTTCTCAACGAGGACTTGCGCGATAAGCAGTTCAGCGCACAGTTCTGGGGCGGCGTGATGGGACCGATTATGCACAATATCAGCCTTATTTCCTACGGCGTTACCATAGGAGTCGGCGGTGCACTTATTGCCATCGGCAAGCTTACAACCGGAGCTCTCACCGTATTCGCAGGATATTCAAAGCAGTTTTCTATGCCTATAAATCAGCTTTCCGCGCAGGTTTCAACGATTTTTGCGGCTCTTGCGGGAGCTGAACGCGTATTTAAGATGATGGACGAAGCCCCCGAAGCTCCCGATACACTTGAAGCAAGCGAGGACGAGATAGAGGGACACGTTATACTAGAGGATGTAACCTTTGGCTACATTCCCGAAAAAATCGTTCTCAAAAATATATCTCTTTACGCAAAACCGGGACAAAAGATTGCGTTTGTCGGCTCAACGGGAGCGGGTAAAACTACCGTAACAAACCTGCTCAACAGATTTTACGATATCAATTCGGGCGAAATCACAATAGACGGCAGACCTCTTGCCTCCTATAAGCGCGACTTTTTGCGCAAAAATATCGCAATGGTCCTTCAGGACACCCACCTCTTTACAGGTACGGTTATGGAGAATATCCGATACGGCAGGCTTGACGCCACCGACGATGAAGTTATTGCCGCGGCAAAGGTTGCCAGCGCGCATAGCTTTATAATGCGTCTTGAAAATGGATACGGTACCGTTCTTGAAGGTGACGGAGCAAATCTTTCGCAGGGACAGCGCCAGCTTCTCAACATTGCTCGCGCGGCACTTTCAAAAGCACCTATACTCGTTCTTGACGAGGCGACGTCCTCGGTTGATACGAGAACCGAGCGCCACATTGAGCGCGGTATGGACCGCCTTATGAAAAACCGTACCACCTTCGTTATAGCCCACCGACTTTCAACCGTCAGAAACGCTAACGCGATAATGGTTCTTGAGAAGGGTGAAATAATTGAGCGCGGCTCACACGACGATCTGCTTGAGCTTAAGGGCAGATATTACGAGCTGTATACCGGCCTAAAGGAGCTCGATTAAATGTGGACTCGCAAAAGTTTGGTAATCAATTATAATTAAATTAAACGAGAAAAAGCCAAGCAGAATCCTGCTTGGCTTTTATACTTCGGAATCATTTCAATTAAAATCAGCGGCGTGTTTTAATTGCCGCTGATTTTCGCTATACAAAAAGGAAGCAAGGGTGTAACTTGCTTCCTTAAATATATGGCGTTATCAGATAGATCCTACGATGTAGGGAGCCATATCAGCTCTCTCCTGGGCGATTCTTTCAGCTTCAGCAGCTTCCTCTGCAGCTCTTGCAGCAGCTTCCTCAGCAGCCTTTTCAGCCGCAGCAGCCTTTTCAGCAGCCTCGGTGATAGCGCGGATAGAAAGAGCAAGCTTTCTGTTTTCGTCATCGATCTCGGTGATCTTAACGTCAACGACCTGGCCAACGGAAAGAACGTCAGCAGGGGAGTTGATTCTCTGGGTAGAAATTCTTGATATGTGGATAAGTCCGTCTACGTCCTCATAAACCTCTGCAAAAGCACCGAAGGGCATAATGGAAACGATTTTAGCGGGAACTATATCACCAACGTTAAACTTCTGTGTGAACTGGAACCAGGAATCCATCTCCTGTGTCTTGTAGCCGAGAGAGATTCTCTTCTTCTCAACGTCAAGCTCCTTGATAAATACGTCGATAACCTGACCGACGGAGAGTACCTGTGAGGGATGCTTGATTCTCTTCCAGGAAAGCTCGGTATTGTGAACCATACCGTCAACACCGCCGATGTCAACGAATGCACCGTAGGATACAAGATTCTTAACAGTACCCATATAGTGCTTACCAACCTCAAGGGTTGCCCAAAGTGCTTCTTCAGCAGCCTTCTTCTCTGCAACGAGAATAGATTTGATAGAGCCGATTGCTCTTTTCTTGGTTTCGTCAAACTCAAGGAGCTTAACCTTCTGTGCAGTGCCGAGAAGGGAATTGAGGTCGCCGCCCTTAGCTACGCCGGTCTGGGAAGCGGGAACGAATACGGTGTTTGCACCGGAAGTGAAGATAACGCCGCCCTTGACGACTGATGTAACCTTTCCTTCAAGGATCTCGCCGTTATCGAATGCATTCTTAAGCACGATCCAGCTGTTATCAGCGTCAACTCTCTTCTTGGAAAGGCGAGCGATACCATCGCTGTCCTTGACCTGAATTACGAATACGCTGATCTCGTCGCCAACCTTAAACATATCAGCGAGATTAGCAGTTGGGTCATCTGTAATCTGCTCTTTGGGCAGAACGCCGGTAACTTTGGTGCCGAGGTCAAGCTTAATCTCGTTTTTGCCGATCGTGACTACGGTACCGGTAACTGTTTCTCCTGTATGTAAAGTTTTGAGTGAGTCTTCCAACATTGACTTAAAGTCGAGTTCGTTTTCCATTGTTTTAAAAACCTCCGTAATTATACCGTCAGGTGTGGAAGCGCCTGCGGTTATTCCTGCGCGTTTTGCGCTGTCAGAAAAATCAAGTGACGACAGCTCCGTTGCTGATTCTATCCATAGGGTGTCGGGGCACTCTTGCTTGCACAAATCGTACAGTTTATGCGTGTTTGAGCTTTCCTTACCGCCTATAACGACCATAAGGTCGGAAGCTTTAGCAATTTCTACAGCTTCATTCTGGCGATTTTCCGTGACATTACATATTGTATCAAAAAAAATCGTATTTGTATATAGTTTTTTTAAAAAATTTTTAATTTTTTTAAATTCGCTGAGATTTTGTGTCGTTTGTGAGCAAAGAATGGGCGTTTTGCCCGAAACGTCTAGGTTTTTAAGCTCTTCAATGGAAGAAAAAGGAAACTTCTCCCCGTGTGCATAGCTTAAAATGCCGATCGCCTCGGGATGGTTCGGATCGCAGTACAAAAGGAACAGCGTATCGTCGCCGGTATTGTCCTCCGCTATCTTGTGAATGCGCTTAACGTAAGGACAGGTCATATCTAAAACGTGCAGATTTGTGTACTCCGTCTTTAACCTATCAAGGTAAAGCTCAAGCTCCTTCGGAATACCGTGCGTTCTCACGATAAGCGTGGTATCGCGGCCGTTTTGAGCTTTGATAGTGTCGAAAAGCTCGTCTACCTCTACCTTGCGTACACCGTTTCTTTCAAGCTCCTCGTTATAGAGTCTGTTGTGTATCAGACTTCCGAGGGTGAAAATGTCGGTATCTGTTCCGCTAGCTATAAGCTCCCTAACAGTCGTATCAGCGCGTCGCACACCGGGACAAAATCCGGAATTTTTCGATAACGTTACCTTCAATCCTTTATCTCCTTTTCGGCATCATCTTTTTTACAGCCGCCAAGCTCAAGAATTCTGTCAAATATAATTTTCGTCGCCGCCTCGTATTCCTCACCGCCGCCGTTTTTAAATCCAAGCTCGGAGTAGGGAATAGGCTTACCGAAAATTATTTCTTTTTTACGCAAAAAGGCATATTTATGATTTTTGGTTTTAATAAAGACGGGCAAAACGTCGCTTTGCGACTTGTATGCAATAAGAGCCGCGCCGTTTTTGGTGGGAGTGTTGGCGGGATTAACTCCGGGGTTTCTGTGCCCTTGGGGGAAAATAGCTACGCTATGTCCCGCTCTTGCAAGATTTACCGAGGTTTTTATAGCTGCCACGTCACCACCGCCGCGGTCTAGCTTTATAGCACCGAGCTTTTTTATAAGCCAACCGAGAATCGGAACGGAAAACAGCTCCTTTTTCGCAACGAATCTGATCTGGCTCGGGTATGCCGCTCCGATAAGAATAACGTCCCTTGCGGCTATATGATTTGAGCATATTACGTAGCCTTTGTCGGCGGGTACGTTTTCAAGCCCCGTGCGCTTGATTCTCTGGAAAAATCTTATAATCGGCGGAAGCCAGGCATGAAGCTTCATATAGAGGCTTTTTTCATTTTTTTTTACTATTTTTATAACTGCCGCCACGGTCTCATTGGGTGTCAGCTTTGAATTGTCGAGCAAAATTGCATCCTTTGCTTGAACGCAGGGGGCAATAGCTCGGGTGGAGTCATTTTTATCGCGCTCCACCATCTCGTTGTATACCTGATCGTATGTGACGACCTGTCCCTGTGCAATAAGCTCCTCGTATCTGCGCTTCGCTCTCGCCTCGGGAGATGCGGTCAAGAAGATCTTAACCTCGGCGTAGGGAAGAATAACCGTGCCGATATCTCTGCCGTCCATAATAACGCTGTTGTTGCGGGCAATGTTGCGTTGGGTGTTAAGCAGATACTCGCGCACCTCTTTTATTGCACTTACGGCAGAGGCGGCCATAGACATTTCGGGAGTTCTGATATTATCTCCCACGTCAACTCCGTCGAGAAGAATGATCTGCTTTCCATCAACGAATTTAAGCTCAAGTGTAAATTTATCAAGCTCAGCCGCTACGCTCTCGGCATCCTTGGGATCTATTCCGCTTAAGACCATATGATACGCTATCGTGCGATAAAGCGCGCCCGTATCAACGTATATGATTCCAAGCTCGCGTGCTACTGCTTTAGCCACGCTGGATTTGCCGGCTCCGCCCGGTCCGTCTATTGCGATTCTAACCATATCTAATCCTTCTTTATATTTAAAATTTACTGTTCTGCCGCGCTTTTTCCAGCCAAATATCCGGTAGAAAAGGCAATTTGCAGATTGAATCCGCCGGTGTATGCATCGACGTCTATCATCTCACCGGCAAAGTATAATCCGGGTGTTAATTTTGATTGCATATCTTTTGGAGAGATGTCACGAGTGTCAACTCCGCCGGAGGTGATGATCGCCTCCTCAATCGGTCTGAATTTCGATAGAGGAATGGAAAACGCCTTTAGTCCGCACAAAATCTTTTTGCGTTGCTCCTTGGTTACCGAGTTGATCTTTATCCGAGGGTCAATACCTGTGTAACGTATAAACGGCTCTATCATTTTTGACGGAAGCAGAGCACCCATCGCATTCACGAGATCCTTGTTACTCCTCTCCGCAAAATCGGACAGCAATCTTTTATCAAGCGTCTTTTCGTCAAGTGCCGGCTTCAAATCTATGGACAGGGTAAGCGTTGAGATGTCGTAGGAGCGCAAATGCGCAGATGCCGACAGTATCATCGGTCCTGTAACGCCGAAATGCGTAAACATCATTTCGCCGAAATCGGTATATACCGTCCTACCGTTTACGTCCTTGATGCTTATCCCAACGTTTTTAAGCGAAAGCCCCTGCATATCAGTACAGAAACTCGACGTACTTTCTATCGGAATAAGTGAGGGGATCAATTCTGTAATTCGGTGTCCAAGACCGGTGGCAAGTCGGTATCCCGAGCCGTCCGAGCCGGTAAGGGGATAGGATTTTCCGCCGGTAGCGAGTATTACCGCATCAAATGTGTATTCCGCGTTTGCCGCGCGTACTGAAAAGGCGTCTCCGACACGCGTAATTTTTGTAACCTTGCTATATATGACGCGGCAATTTGCCGCGTATTTGCGCATTGCATCCACTATATCTTTAGCAAGATCGGATTCGGGAAAGACTCTTTTTGCGCGCTCGGTTTTCAGCGGTACACCGAGATTTTCAAAAAAGCTGATAGTGCTTTCGGTATCAAAGGCGTTTAAGGCAGAGTATAAAAACCTGGGATTTTTCGTAACGTTTTCCAAAAATTCAACCGTCGTGCAGTTGTTAGTTACGTTACATCTTCCTTTGCCGGTTATAGCAAGCTTTTTTCCAAGTCGGTCGGTATTTTCAAATATAGTTACGTCAGCACCGTAGAGCGAAGCCGTGCCGGCCGCCATCATTCCTGCCGCACCACCGCCGACAACGCATATTTTTTTATTATCCATCAGTATTTGGTGTAAACGTCGTATTCGTCCCAAACCTTTTCAAGTCGGTCGAATCTCTCGGTTATCTCCTTTTCGCGACGTCTGGTAATTTCAACTATTATGGCGTTTATAATGCTTATAGGAGCAACAAGGGAATCCATAAAGGACGCCATATCCGATTGCGCTGTTATAAGGCAGGTCGCGTATTTTGCAAGTGGGGATATCTCCGAATCGGTGAAAACAACGACGTTTGATCCGCTCTGGTTGGCGTATTTTACAGCACTCACCATTTTAGAGGAGTATCTCGGGAAAGAGAATGCAATCAAAACGTCGTCGTGACCTATCGAAAACATCTGTTCAAAAACCTCTGCGGTTGAGGTGGGTTGAATGAATTTTACGTTGTCAAAAATCAATGACAGATTGTATTTTAATACGAGCGCAAGCGGTTCGGTGCTTCTTGCCCCCATAACGTATATATTCTTTGCCGAAAGTATTGCGTCGACCGCGGCGGAAAAGGTGTCACGGTCTATTCTGTCAAGGGTGTATCGGATTTTGTTTATGTCGGATTCCATAACCTTTTCAAGTATATCACCCGTACCCATGCGCTGCTTTGTAAACTCAATACGCTGGTTGGGAGTCAGCTTTGTTCTTACCAGCTCCTGAACCGCGCGTTGAAACTCGGAATACCCCTCAAAGCCAAGCTCGTTTGCGAATCTGACTACTGTGGATTCCGAAACTCCTACAAAAAGCCCGAGCTTTGAAGCGGTCATGTAAGCCGCCTTGTGATAGTCGTTCAGAATTGCGTTGGCGATTTTTTTCTGCCCCTTTGAAAAGGTGGGGTAAAGATTTTTTATTCTTTGTGAAATATCGGTTGCCATAACGGACCTCCGTATACTAGTTAAAGCAGTATGGAACAATTATAACATAAAAAATATTTTAATACAACAGTTTATGAAAAAATATGACTGAATTTCTTGCAAAAAAACTTCAAAATGACCGATTTTGACGTCAAAAAGCGGTTTTCGTGAAGAAAACCGCTTGAAATTATAGCATATTAAGTGCAAATTCAATTCGCTTGATGCTCTCCGCCTTGCCGATTACCTCCATAATTTCGGTAGCTCCGCCGGGGGTCGCAGACATGCCGGAAACGGCGATTCTGATGCACCACATAACTGCACCGGTCTTCATACCAAGCTTCTCGGTAAGTGGCATAAGAGATGTGAAGAGAGTGTCGTTATCAAAGACGTCAATTGAATTAAGGATGGGAAGTGCCTCGGTCAGCACCGCCTTTACGGTATCAAAATCCGAGATCTTGTTTTTCTTGTTTAAGAAAAGCTCCTTGTCAAAGTCGGGAAGTGAGATAAAGAACGCCATGCGCTCGTCAATTTCGGAAAGCTTCGAGATTCTCGTCTTAAGAAGCGCAAACATTTTTGTGCGGTTTACGTTTTCCGGTATCTCCGACTTGATAAACGGAGTGATAAGCTCAAGGAAACGGTCGTCGTCAAGCTTGTGTATATACTCGCCGTTGAACCAGAGCAGCTTTTCAAAATCAAATACGGCAGGGGATTTGGAAACGCCGTCAATGGTGAAGGCTGCTTTCAGCTCGTCAAGGGTGAAGAACTCGGTTTCGCTGTTCTTCGGGCACCAGCCGAGCAGGGCAATATAATTTGTAATTGCCTCCGGCAGATATCCGTCGCACACAAGGTCCTGGAAGGAAACAGCGCCGTGTCGCTTTGAAAGCTTGGAAACGGAGCCGTCTGCATTCTTACCCATAAGCAGGGGGAGGTGTACGTAATTCGGGCGGGGCCAGCCGAAAGCGTCGTAAAGCAATACGTATTTCGGAGTTGAGGTAAGATATTCAGAGCCGCGCACAACGTGCGTGATGCCCATAAGATAGTCGTCAACCACGTGGCAGAAGTTGTACGTGGGATATCCGTCCGCCTTCATAAGTATCTGATCCTGAAGCTCGGAATTATTCATGGAAATTTCACCGAAGACCGAGTCGGTATAGGAGGTGACGCCATCAAGCGGCATCTTCTGTCTGATAACGAAGGGCGTCCCCTCGGCAAGCTTCTTTTCGACTTCTTCGCGGGAAAGATTGCGGCAGTGTCTGTCATATCCCCCCGTTGCATCCTCCTCGTGAAGCTTCTCGAGTCTTTCCTTGGTGCAGAAGCAATAGTATGCCGCGCCCATATCAACGAGCTTTTTCGCATACTCCATATATATTTCTTTTCTCTCGCTCTGAACGTACGGGCCGTGTTCTCCGCCTACGTCGGGACCCTCGTCGTAATCGAGGCCTGTAATTTTAAGTGTGGATTTTATGACGTCGGTCGCACCCTCAACCAAACGCTCTCTGTCGGTATCCTCAATTCTTAAAATGAACCTTCCGCCATCGTGCTTGGAAATCAAATAAGAATAAAGTGCGGTGCGCAGATTTCCTATATGCATATAACCGGTCGGGCTGGGTGCAAATCTTGTTACGGTCATGATGATTTTCCTTTCTCTTTTCTCTAACAAACCTCATTCTAGCATAAAAAACAAATTAAGTCAATGTAATTAAAAAAAATATTTGACATACACCACTCAAATATAGTAGAATATATATGAAAATAAGCGGAGCATATTGTTGCACCGTAGGTATAGACAGAGGGTAAAATGTTTAAAACTACGTTTTCAAAATATATTGTTGCATTCGTTCTTATAATACTCGTCAGCTTTATGATGCTTTCCAGCATTATAACCTCTATGGTGCAGACGTATGCCAATGATGAAAAGGAGCATAAGCTCGTATCGACCAGCCGTGCCATTTCAGCACATATAATCAACGGTGAAAGTGTGGACATCGAGAACTATAAAGAGGAACTTTTGCGCGCTGTAACCGCTATAGTTAATCTCGATAACAATATTCACGTTATAATTGCCGACGATAAGGGAAAGATCTTCCTCACTACCTATACCGATAAAGATGATGACGCTGTGCGGCGTCCGGTTATATCTGACGGAAGCCAGTCTGTTCAGATTGAAAAGTTTTTCTTTGAAAAGACATCGGAGGGCGGGGAAAAATATCTTGCTTACACAGGAACGCTAGACGGTTTTTTTGAGGAAAAGAATATCGCTTGCGCGCAAAAGGTTTACATAAACAATCAGCTGCGCGGCTACGTAATAGCATTGACGTCGACCTCACAGCAGGATAACCTTATAAGCACGACTCGCCGTGCGGTAGTCAATAGCTCCGTATGGGTAATGCTTGCCGCGGTAATAGCCGTGTATTTTATAACCGAGAGGATAATACAGCCCCTTCGTAATATGACCGCCGCATCTAAAAAGTTTGCAAAAGGCGATTTTGAAACTCGAGTTACCGTTTACGGAGAGGATGAGGTTTCGGAGCTTGCAAGATCCTTTAACCATATGGCAGATTCACTTGCAAATCTTGAAAAAATGCGAAACTCCTTCCTTGCTAACGTTTCGCATGATCTACGTACGCCCATGACGACTATATCCGGCTTTATAGACGGTATAACTTCAGGCGCTATTCCGGAGGAAAAACGCGATTATTATCTCGGGGTAATTTCCGACGAGGTTCACAGACTATCCCGCCTCGTATCACAGCTTCTCGACGTTTCGAGGCTGGAGTCGGGGGACAGAAAATTTAATTTTGAGGATTTTGACGTTGCCGAAATGGCAAGAATAATTCTTATATCCTTTGAGCAGAAAATCGATGCTAAACGTCTGGATGTGGAATTCGATTCAGAATCTGATCAGATGCCCGTTTACGCCGATAAGGATGCAATACACCAGGTGGTCTATAACCTTTGTCACAACGCGATCAAATTTTCAAACGACGGCGGTAAATTCTCAATCAAGATTACCAGGAGTGAAAATAAAAAGATCACAGTATCTATATTCGACGACGGTCAGGCGATACCCGAGGAGGATCTGCCTATGATTTTTGAACGCTTCTATAAGATCGATAAAAGCCGTGGACTTGACAGAAGCGGTGTGGGACTCGGTCTTTATATTTGTAAAACTATTATCGACGCGCACGGCGAAAGTATAAGCGTGGAGTCAAAAGAAGGCGTCGGCACGAGCTTCTCCTTCACTCTCGCGGAGGGCGAGGCGCAAAAAAGAAAATAAACCTGATTTAAGGTGGAAAGATGTCAAGAGTAATATTGCATTGCGATTGCAACAGCTTTTTTGCCTCCGTTGAAACGGCACTCAATCCGGCATATCGCGGCGTGCCTATGGCGGTTTGCGGCAGTCAGTCCGACCGCCACGGAATAGTTCTGGCAAAAAACGAGCTGGCTAAAAAATATAATATTGCTACGGCGGAAACCGTGTATTCCGCAAAGAAAAAGTGCCCGGGGCTTGTAATCGCAGAGCCCCACTACGACGAGTACGTTAAGTTTTCGCGCCGAGTAAATGAAATATATGCACGATATACCGATATGATCGAGCCGTTTGGAATAGATGAAAGCTGGCTTGACGTCACAGCAAGCCAAAAAATATTCGGCAGCGGCACTGAAATAGCAGAGCGGATAAGACGAGAGGTCAAGGAAGAGATAGGAATAACCGTTTCAATAGGCGTTTCCTTTAACAAAGCATTTGCAAAGCTCGGCAGCGACTACAAAAAGCCGGATGCTATCACAGTTATAAGCGAGGAAAATTTTAAAAATATAGTTTTTCCGTTGCCCGCTTCAACGCTTCTTTTCGTTGGCAAAAAAACCTCCGAGGCACTTCTTTCAATGGGCGTTCGTACGATAGGGGAGCTTGCAGAAACCAGCAGGGAAATGCTTATGCTTCGCTTTGGAAAGCTCGGCGGTATGCTTTATTCCTATGCAAACGGACTTGACGACAGTCCCGTCGCGTCCTCTGCCGAGGATGCAAAGAGCGTGAGTAACGGCTTTACCTTTAGGCACGATCTGATCACGCGTGAGGAGTGCAGGGTGGGAATAGAATATCTTTCCGAGGAAATCGGACGAAGGTTACGCCGGCAGGGGCAGCTTTCTTCCACCGTATCCTTGACTATCAAGGATGAATATCTGCGTTCAATACAGCGGCAAAAGCCTCAAGTACCCGCCACCGACGTAGGAGAGGAGATAGCGCGCACCGCGTATGAGATTCTTCGCGAGGAATGGGTTGAGGGAAAGCCTATACGTATGATAACGGTTTCTGCCTCAAATCTCATTCGCAAGGACTCTCACACAATGCAGCTTTCTTTCTTTGACGACAAGGCTGATAAGAAACATGAAAAGAGCGAGAAAAAAGAAAATGCCGTTGATAAAATACGGCAGAAGTATGGAAGCGACTCTATTATTCGTGGTTCTGTTATTAATAGTGACATAGGGATTTACGATAAAAAATAACGCAATGATAGCGCAATACTCTAAAAACTGTACCGCGCTATCGCTGCGTTATTTTTAAATTTTAAACCCTTCAAGCAGTGTCATTCTTTTGTTTGAGTAGTAATACGCGCGTTCGAAGTTATATAGCTGCTTATAGCAAAGCTCAAGATCGCTGTATAACGTAAAAATTGCGTAGGCGTTGTATTTGTCGCTTTTTGAAAACTCGACGGCGCTGATAAGCAGCTTCGTTGCTTCGGTGTAATTTCTTTCGCCGATCATTTTTTTGGCATCCATGTGCAATCTATAACTCGGAGTGCTGAACTGGTAGTCAAAATCCATCGTAAGATATTTGAAAAACTCGTAATCAGCGGTATCGACGAGCTGATCGGAATATTTTTGGGGTTCAAGCTCGAGCAGGGGCGACTGTATATTTTTCGCTACTGCAAGATACAGAGGTATTTTTAGTTCTATATGGTGGGTGTCTATTTTTGTAGCCGCCGCGTGCTTTAGGGCGGTAGAGAGATGCTTGGTTGCACTTAATAACGATCCGCTTAAAACACATTCCTTTCCTACCTCAAAATAGGATTCGCAAAGGATATAATCAAGCTCGTTATCGGTTGCGGTGAGGGAAGAGATAATTTTTATGCACGCCGCATAATTGTGAGCCTCATATGCACGGTATATCTTATCAATACACGCCTTTTTCTCAAAGAAAGCAAGATCTTCCTCTGCACTTAAAAAATACGCTGCATCCACTAAAAGCACATCAGCAAGGTGAGATCGGGTTTCGATTGACGGCATCGCAGTGCCGTTTTCAATGCTGCTGAGCATATTACGGGTTATAACGTCACCCGCAAGGGCACTTTGAGTCAGTCCGCGTTTTTTTCGGAGCTCTTTTACTTTAATTCCGAGAAGCCTCTTATCCATATCAGTCATCGAAGTCCGTTTGCTTCGTCTTTCTCTTGATTTTTATTTCGGCAAGTGGGTTTTGATCCATCGCCATTTCCATATTTCTGTCCACTACGTGCGTGTATATCTGCGTCGTGTTCAATTGCTCGTGGCCGAGAATATCCTTAAGAACGCGGATATCTACCTTTCCGGTCTGATACATGAGCGTCGCCGCCGTGTGACGAAGCTTATGCACGGAGAGACCGCGTGAACCCAGTCCTGCTCGGTCAAGATACTTGTTTACCATCCATTGAACCGTTTTTGCGGATATTCTGTTCTGCCTGCCGCTCAAAAAGAAGGCGTTTGAGCTCGTTCTTATAAAACGCGGGTCAAGCCTCACCCTTATGTAATCCTGCACAGCGGCACGCGCGGCGTCGTTGAGGTATATTATCCTCTCCTTATTGCCTTTACCGATCACCTTTACGGTAACCAGCTCGAAATCAAAGCTTTCAAGGTTTAACATAACCAACTCGGAAAGACGCATACCGGTGTTTAAAAACAGCGTGATTATCGCGTAATCGCGTATCACCGTCTTGGAATCAAGGTCGCTTTTGACGGCTTCAAGCAGGGAAATAGCCTCCTCTATGATAAGATATTTAGGCAAGGTCTTGTTTTTCTTCGGCGCGTCAATATCGGAGGTTGGATTTGAGTCGACAAGGTGGCGTTTGGCGTAAGCATAGCTGTAAAAGGATTTTAGCGAGCTCAATTTTCTCATTCTAGTCGTTGTGCTGTTGGCACGCTCGAATCCGGCAAACATAAGGTAGTCTATGATATTTTGCGGTGTTACCTCTTTGATTTCATTAATGCCTATATTCTGTATGCTGATCTTTTCAAATTCCTCGGGAGATGGGGAATCGCCGCGCTTCCTCATTATCATAAAGCGGAAAAAGGTGCGCAGATCAAGCAAGTATTCACATACGGTCTTTTCGCTGTTGCCCTTAATGACAGCCGTATAAGATGCGTAATCCCGCAAAATGAGGGGGAACGTCTTGAATTCGTCACTTTTAAATGTTAATACCGACACGATTTTTTCTCCATGTTTAGGTCATTACACCTCTATTATACAAAATATTTTTTAATTTTAGTGGATAAAGTGTAAACATTTTTCGTAAATACTTGTTTTTTTTCGCTTTTATGTTAAAATAATAGCATCAAATCACCTTGAAAGGGTTTATATGAAGTTTTTAAAAGAAAATTCATACGACATAGTAAGGCTTTACATAAATCAAATAGGCATTACGATATTTTCATTACTACTGTATTTTCCGGTGCTTGATCTGAAAAATGAAACCACCTCCGCACGTCTTACGGTTGTGATTTCGATTTTCGCTACGCTGTTTCTGCTTGCCCTTATTTATACGGCTTCGTGGGAATGGGGCGCGAAGGACAAAATCAAAATCGACGGTGGTAGAATGGAGCCGTTTCGCGCAAAGGGCTTTATCCTCGGTCTGACGGCCAACTCCCTCAACTTTCTTCTCGGTGCAGTGTCGGTGATAAGTGCAGCCATTTGCCTTGGCGGCGGTAACGCACTTCGCGGTGTAGAGCAGGTATCTACGATAATTCTTACGATGACTAACTCTATGTATATCGGCATTCTTGAGCTGGCTTTCTCACCGCTTGCGGAAAATGAGGCACTTTATGCATTCCTGAAAGCTCTCGGATTTTTCATCTTGCCAATGCTTACCGTGCTCGCGGCGCACGTTGGATATACTCTTGGTAGCAAGGATATTCGCATAGTCGCGCCTAAAAGGACTAAAAAGTAATAATTTATCCAATCTCCGAGTATGGTTTATTAAACTAACTCGGAGGTTTTTTATGCAGGTCGTACTAATTAACGCGCGGAAATTAAAATACGTCTTAACAGCCGTCAAGGTTATAACAGTTTTTCTTGTCGTATTGCTCGTGGGGGTATATGTCAGAAATTCCTTTTTGACTTCGTCGGCATACGTTTCTGCCATGCAAATACAGAATGAGAAAAATATCGTTATTATAGATGCAGGGCACGGTGGGGAGGACCCCGGTGCAATAGGCGCGGACGGTGTATACGAAAAGGATTTGAATCTTGCTATTGCTCGCGAGCTTGCAGCGGCTCTTGAGGCAGAGGGATTTGCTGTTCTGTTCACAAGGACGGAGGATAAGCTCCTATATACGGAGGAGGAAAATATCAAGGGTATCAGGAAAATATCGGATTTAAAAAACAGATGTAAAATTGCGGCAGAATACCCAAATGCAATATTTGTGAGCATTCATATGAACTCCTACGGCAACGCGAAATATTCCGGACTTCAGGTTTATTATTCCACCGTTGAGCCCGGCAGCGAGTCACTGGCAAATAAAATTCAGCACTCTGTAAAAAGCGCGATTCAGCCTAACAATACCAGGGCGGTTAAGGCAGGACGGGATATGTACCTTATGGAAAACGTACCCAACACCGCCGTGTTGATCGAGTGTGGTTTTTTAACCAACGAGGAAGAATGCCGAAAACTTTCTGAAAAAGAATATCAAAAACAGTTGAGTTTGGCGATAGTTTGTGGTATTATAGAATACAGAGAGAGCATCTCTTCATATTAAAACAAAGGAATGGATAAATGAAAGGTCCTAAAATCACCTTCGTATGCCGCGAATGTGGCTTTACAAGTATAAAATGGCTGGGTAAATGCCCGGACTGCGAGTCGTGGAACTCCTTTGATGAGGTCGCGATTTCTGAAAAGCCGCGTGCATCAGCCTCGCCGATATCCAACAACAAGGCTGAAAAGTTTAACGAGTTGAAGCTTCCGACCTATCTGCGCTCCAAAACCGGAATGCAGGAGCTCGATCGCGTTTTAGGCGGTGGTCTCGTCGATAGCTCGGTCGTTTTGCTTTCGGGTGAGCCGGGCATAGGAAAATCAACCCTGCCTTTACAAATATCCGCAGAGCTTGCAAAAAATCGCAAGGTGCTTTACGTTTCGGGCGAGGAATCCAAGGGTCAGATAAAGCTCCGTGCAGAGCGTCTTGGAATCGCGGGTGAATCGCTCTATCTGCTTACCGAAACCGACATAGACGCCGTGCTTTCGGAGTGCGAAGCCTTAAAGCCCGACGTAATTATAATAGACTCAATACAAACTCTTTCGACTATGCGATTTTCCTCCGCACCGGGTACTATCACTCAAGTGCGCGAGGGGGCGGCGAGCCTCATTGGATACGCCAAGGGGGCAGGAGCAGCGGTTTTCCTTGTCGGTCACGTAAATAAAGAGGGCGGTATATCCGGCCCGAAGGTGCTTGAGCATATGGTTGACGCCGTTTTGTACTTTGAGGGGGAGCGCACCAACTCTTACCGAATTATACGTGCTATCAAAAATCGCTTCGGCTCTACCAACGAGATCGGTGTATTTGAAATGGGTGATAAGGGACTCGTTGAGATTCCGAATCCAAGCGAGGTCGTTATGGCTGAGCGTCCCAAAAATACCAGCGGATCTTGCGCGGGATGCGTTATGCAAGGAACGCGCCCGATCATCTCGGAAATTCAATCCCTCGTTGCTAAAACCGCATATCCCACGGGAAAACGCACGGCAGACGGCTTTGATCATAACCGTATGTGTCTGCTTATCGCCGTTCTTGAAAAGCGAATGGGACTCCGTTTTTACGAAAATGACGTTTACGTCAACGTTGCCGGCGGTATACATCTTGACGAGCCGAGTGCCGACCTTTCTATAGCTATGGCTCTTATCAGCGGAATTACCGATAGGGTTATTCCCGACGATCTTATCGCCTTCGGCGAAATCGGTCTTTCAGGCGAGGTTAGAGCGGTGTCACATATTGAATATAGGGTTAAGGAAGCGATACGACTTGGATTTACAAAGATCCTTGTTCCAAAGAAAAACGTGAGCGCGATGCTCAAGGTTCCCGATAACGTCGAGCTTGTTGGGATAAGCAATATATATCAGGTGCTTTTACACATGCGGCAAAAGGAAAAAGAGGGCAATATGCCCACTTAAATACAACTTTACAGCTCTGTTTTGTTGAAATTAGACAAAACAGAGCTTTTATTTTCTACATTACATCACGATTCACTTAAAGGAAAAATATTGAAAAGCATACGCTTTTAATGTATAATTTATATAGATGTTTATGTGCCGTGTCTTATTTTTTCGGCACTTTATGTCAGGCAAAACATATCAAGGAGAAATTTCTTATGGAAAAGGTTTACACAAAAAGTATCAGAAACGTAGCGCTCCTCGGACACAGTGGGGGCGGAAAAACTTCACTTGCAGAGTCAATGCTCTATATTTCCAGATTGACCGACCGCTTGGGCACAACTACCGACGGAAATACGGTGTGCGACTTTGATCCCGAAGAAATAAAGAGAGGTTATTCTATTTCTGCCGCACTCGCTCCTATGCTTTGGAACGGTACGAAAATAAATATACTTGACACACCCGGCTTCTTTGATTTTGAGGCAGAGGTAAGACAATGCGTGCGCGCTGCCGACGCGGCTATCATCGTCGTTGACGGCAAATCGGGCATTCAGGTCGGAACGGAGCTAGCCTGGGATCTCGCAACCGAGGCAGGCATTCCCAAGGCGTTCTTCATCAACCGCTTTGACGACGGCGAAGCGCGTTTTTATAAGGTGTTTGGCGCAATTAGAGAAAAGTACGGTCTGACCGTATGTCCTATACAGATTCCGATAATTGACGGTGATACCGTTATCGGCTTTGCTAACCTTGTTGAAATGTGCGTGTACACCTTTGAAAAGCAGACCGGTGAATACGTGCGCTCCTCCATTCCCGAAAAATTCGCGGATATGTTCAAAGAATACCACAATATGCTTCTTGAAGCTATTGCACAGACGAGCGATGAGCTTATGGATAAGTTCTTTAACGAAGAGCCTATTTCCAGAGAGGAAGCACTCGAAGCTATACACGAGGGAATTATATCCGGCGATATCGTTCCCGTATTCTGCGGCGCGGCACTTAAAAACTGGGGTATTAAGACCCTTCTTGACACTATCGCAGAATCCTTCCCGAGACCTATCGCACGTAAGGTAGAACAGGTAGTTGATGCTGAAGGTAACGTAAGTGAGATCGCTATTGATATGGATAGCCCCGACACCTCCATATTCGTATTTAAGACCGTCGCCGATCCCTTCGTAGGTAAAATGTCCTTCTTTAAAGTCATGAACGGTGAATTGCGCAAGGACATGGTGCTTCGCAACACGACCACCGGCACTTCGGAAAAGCTTAACAAGATATTTATGATGCGCGGTAAAAAGCAGATTGAAGCAGAGGTATTCTCCTGCGGAGATATCGGCGTAACTGCAAAGCTTTCCAACACCAATACTAACGATACTCTTACTACGCTCCCGTCCGACGTTAAGTATCTTCCCATCAAATATCCGCGCCCCTATATGACTATGGCTATCACGCCTAAGGCAAAGGGCGATGAGGATAAGATATCCTCCGGTATTTCAAAGCTTCTTGAAGAGGATCTTACCATCAAGTATGAAAACAACCCCGAAACCAAGCAGCTTACCGTCTCCGGCCTTGGCGACATACACCTCGATATAATCGTTTCCTTGCTGAAAAATCGCTACGGCGCATCCGTTGAGC
>JAGCJI010000010.1 GCA_017648085.1 Clostridia bacterium
AGCCGCGGGCGAAAATATTATCAAGTACGGCAACCCCATCGGTCACGCGACCGTGGATATTAAAAAGGGAGAGCACGTGCACTCCCACAACGTAAAAACCAACCTTTCCGGCAACCTTGAATATACATACGACCCGAAATTTTACGATATTCCCGAAGGGGACAAAACGCGCACCTTTATGGGCTACGTTCGTAAAAACGGCGAGGTCGGTATAAGAAACGAGGTATGGATAGTAAACACCGTCGGATGCGTCAATAAGATAGCAGAGGCTATTGCGGCGCGCACGGGCGCAAGACATTTTCCGCACCCCTTCGGCTGCTCCCAGCTCGGTGACGACCAGGGTATTACGCAAAAGATTCTCTCGGGAATGGTAAATCATCCGAACGCCGCCGGAGTTCTCGTTCTCGGACTCGGATGCGAGAACAACAATATCGAGGTCTTTAAGTCGGTTCTTGGCGCATACGACCCCGACCGTGTCAAGTTTTTGAACACCCAGGACGTTGACGATGACGTCGAGGAGGGCGTAAGAATAGTTGAGGAGCTTAAGGAATACGCGAGCAGCTTCAAGCGCGAGCCCGTGCCCCTCTCAAGGCTTAAGCTCGGACTTAAGTGCGGCGGAAGCGACGGATACAGCGGAATTACCGCAAACCCCCTCGTCGGCAGACTTTCCGACAAGCTCATATCTATGGGCGGCAGCTGCGTTCTTACCGAGGTGCCCGAAATGTTCGGCGCAGAGCATCTTCTTATGCAGAGATGCGAGAGCCGCGAGGTGTTTGACAAGACGGTCGCTCTTATAAACGACTTCAAGGATTACTACACCCGTCACAATCAGGTTATATACGAAAACCCCTCGCCCGGAAACAAAAAGGGCGGAATAACCACGCTTGAGGAAAAGTCGCTCGGTTGCGTGCAAAAGGGTGGACTTTCCAAGGTGGTTGACGTGCTCACCTACGGTGACAGGCTGTCAAGATGCGGTCTTTCGCTCTTGAACGGACCCGGAAACGACATAGTTGCCATAACGAATCTTATGGCTGCGGGAGTACATATAATTCTCTTTACCACCGGCAGAGGAACTCCCGTCGGCTCGGCTGTTCCCACGGTGAAGATTGCAACCAACGCCTCACTTGCCACGCGCAAGAAGGGCTGGATAGACTTTGACGCGAGCCCCACGTTGGAGGGCAATCCCTTGACCGACGAGCTTCTTGATTACGTTATCAGAGTAGCAGAGGGCGAGGAAACCAGAAACGAAATAAACGGATATCGCGAAATATCAATATTTAAGGACGGTGTAACGCTATGACCTTCATCAACGAAAACTTTATGCTTAAAACCAAGACGGCAAGAAAGCTTTACTCTATGGTAAAGGACCTTCCGATAATCGACTACCATTGCCATCTTAACCCCAAGATGATAGCAGAAAACTATCAGTTTAAAAACGCCTTTGACCTTTTCCTCGGAGGCGACCACTACAAGTGGCGTCAGATGCGTACTAACGGCATCGACGAGGAGCTTATCACCGGCGCGGGTGACGATTTCGAAAAATTCCGTGCGTTTGCGCGCACTCTGCCGCTTCTTATCGGCAACCCCCTTTATCATTGGACTCACCTTGAATTGAAGAGATATTTCGGCATTGACGAGGTGCTGACAGAGGACAACTGCCGCGAGGTTTGGGACAAGGTTAACGAGTGCCTTGCAAAAGAAGAATTCAGAGCGCAGAGCCTTATTCTTCGCTCAAACGTAGAGGTCGTTTGCACCACCGACGACCCTGCTGACACCCTTGAGTATCACGAGCAGCTCAAGGATTTCCCGACCAAGATACTCCCCACCTTCCGTCCCGACAAGGCGGTTGAGATCAACAAGGAAACCTTTATCCCTTATATTGAGGCTATCGGCGTTAAGTCCTACGACGAGCTTGTCGGCTGGATAAGAGAGAGAATTCAGTATTTCGACGAGCACGGCTGCCGTCTTTCCGACCATGCTCTTGAGTACGTTCCCTATGGCGAGGGCGACCCCGTGTCAGCTTTCGAGAAGAAAATGGCAGGCGAGGAGCTTACCAAAGAGGAGATCGACTCCTTTAAGTGCGGAATCCTCGGCGTATGTGCTGAAGAATATACCCGCCTTGGTTGGACGATGCAGCTTCATATCGGCGCGCTTCGCAACAACAACAGAAAAATGTACGAAAAGCTCGGTGCGGATACCGGCTTTGACTCAATAAACGACCTTTGCATTGCCGAGGCTCTTTCCGCGTTTATGAATAGCCTTGAGGTTGCCGATTGTCTTCCCAAGACCATTCTTTACACCCTTAACCCCAAGGATAACTACGTGCTCGGCACTATGCTCGGTAACTTCCAGAAGGCGCCCATCCCCGGCAAGATCCAGTTTGGCTCGGGCTGGTGGTTTAACGATCAGCGCGACGGCATGGTTGCGCAGATGCAGGCTCTTTCAAACCTCGGAATGCTTGCTCGCTTCGTTGGTATGCTTACCGACAGCCGCAGTTTCGTTTCCTACACGCGTCACGAATATTTCCGCCGCAT
>JAGCJI010000085.1 GCA_017648085.1 Clostridia bacterium
CTTCTCGTACCTACGCGGCAGGGTGTGCACTTACCGCAGGACTCCTCAACGGTAAACTCAAGGAAGAACTTAGCCATGTCAACCATACAGGTGTCCTCGTCCATAACGATAAGACCGCCTGAACCCATCATACAACCGATGGAAACGAGGTTATCATAGTCAACCTCGGTGTCGATAAGACGAGCGGGGATACAACCGCCGGAAGGACCGCCGGTCTGTGCAGCCTTAAATTGCTTTCCGTCAGGAATACCGCCGCCGATATCGTAAATGATATTACGAAGGGTAGTACCCATAGGAATCTCAACAAGTCCCGTGTTCTTTATCTTACCGCCGAGCGCGAATACCTTCGTACCCTTGGATCTTTCAGTACCCATGGATGCGAACCATTCAGCACCGCGAAGGATGATCTGGGGAACGTTTGCAAAGGTTTCAACGTTGTTTTCAACGGTGGGGCAGCCAAACAGACCCTTAACTGCGGGATACGGAGGACGGGGACGGGGCTCACCTCTGTTACCCTCAATAGAGGTCATAAGAGCGGTTTCCTCGCCGCAGACGAACGCACCTGCACCAAGTCTTATTTCAAGGTTAAAGTCAAATCCGGAGCCGAAAATGTTCTTACCGAGCAGGCCGTATTCGCGAGCCTGATCGATAGCGATCTGAAGACGCTTAACCGCGATGGGATACTCAGCTCTTACGTAAACGTAACCCATCGTAGCACCTACTGCGTATCCGCAGATGGTCATAGCCTCAACAAGACAGTGGGGGTCTCCCTCAAGAACCGAACGGTCCATGAATGCTCCGGGGTCACCCTCGTCGGCGTTACATACTACGTATTTCTGTGCAGCCTTGTTGGGTGCGCAGAGAGCCCATTTACGACCGGTGGGGAATCCACCGCCGCCTCTTCCGCGAAGACCGGAGTCGGTAATAACCTTGATAACGTCCTCGGGAGTCATCTCGGTGAGAACCTTACCGAGTGCGGCATAACCGTCCATTGCGATATACTCGTCAATTTCCTCGGGGTTGATAACACCGCAGTTACGAAGAACTACGCGGTTCTGGGATTTGTAGAATGCGGTATCGCTGAGAGCAACGTTAACCTTTTCCTTCTCCTCTTCGTCAGCACCGGTATCGTTGTAAACAAGGCGTTCAACAATTCTACCCTTAAGAAGATGCTCTTCAACGATTTCCTTTACGTCATCGGGAGTTACGCGGCTGTAAAATGTTCCCTCGGGGTAAATGATTACTACGGGACCAAGCGCGCAAAGACCGAAGCAGCCCGTCTGAACGAGCTTAACCTCTTCTGAAAGACCGAAGGCTTCGATGTTTTCAGCAAAGGCATTTTGAACGGTAAGACTACCTGACGAGGTACAGCCTGTACCGCCACAAATAAGTACGTGTGAACGAATCATAACTTTACCTCCGATTACTGAGCGTTTGCAATGGTGAATTCGGATACAACATTGCCGCCCTTAAGATGTTTTTCAACGACCGTCTTTACCTTTTCAGCGGTCATTTTAACGTAAGTGGTTTTCTCCTTGCCGGGCTCGTGGATTTCAACGACGGGCTCGTACTGGCAAATGCCGATGCATCCCGTCTGGGAAACCGTGACCTTTTCTGCAAGGCCTGCCTCGTTAACTGCCTCAACGAAAGCGTTGAGAACGGGGCGTGCGCCTGCTGCAATTCCGCAGGTAGCCATACCTACGACGACGCGCACGTCGGAAGCACCCTCACGGATAACGACCTTGTCGCGCATCTTGTCTCTGATTGCTTGCAATTCAGCCAAAGATTTCATTTGTTCTTCCTTTCTTTTGTGTCATAATTTATTTGATTTTAAATTCAAATCTCATCATATTGCTCGCGTAGATACTCCGTGATCCATTTTATAACCTCATAGCTTGCAAGGCTAACCTCACCAAGCACCTCACGCAAAGCCGCCGTTTCAAGTCTGACCTCCCCGTACTCCGTCCTGTGAACGAAGGTGAAATCTACGTCGGGGTGTCCCTGAATCAGCGTAGTCACCGTAGAAATCACGTCGCCAAGCGGTGTGAAATCTATGTGATTTTTGTAGTAAAGGGCGAAAAGCTCCGTGCCGTGTGTCGCGTCGGCGTCGTCTGCAACCTTGGATTTTAGTTCAAGGTATCCGCCGGTCTGCTCCGCACTCATTTTTATAAGCGGAATTCCAAGTCCCACCGAGCGCGTCGTGCGCGTCGTGTAGAAGGGATCCGTTACTGCCGCAAGAGTTTGTGCGGGCATTCCCGAGCCATTGTCCTTTATGGTTATCGAAAGAGTGCTGCCGTTTTCATCGACAGTAATTTCCGTAAGCGTAGCCCCCGCCTTGACGGAGTTCTCCGCTATGTCTAATATATTGAGAGATAATTCCTTCATATCCTAACCTCTCTCGCCGCGAAGCTTGCGTATAAGCAATTTTCTTACTAAATCTCCGTCGCTTCCGTCACAGTCAAGAAGGAGCGAAAACTCACCCTCGCGCATATCGGTGAGATAATGCGCATCCGAGCTCACCACCACCGTCTTTCCGAAAAGGGAATACCTTTCGGTATAATCCTTTACGTTCTCGGCGTTGTGAAATTCCACCGCGTTGAAGCTCGGAGTTTCAGGAAACGTGCCAAGCGTTGATATAATTCCGTTTGCATCGCGATCAATGTGTGCGGGGTAGCATACTCCGCCAAATCTTTCTACGATGCTCGGTGCATCCTCGATTGAAATATCGGTTGCGACCGATAAAAGATATTTTTCCTCTCCGATTACCTCGTCGTTTTCGTTCATAATCTGTTGCTTGCCGAATATCGAGGGCCTGTTCTCAACCTGCGCTCTGTGCGCGTCAAGAAAAGCGTCGAATTCCATTGCGCCTTCAAGCGACTCAAACAGGCATACCGCGTGTATGTCCTCCGAGGTCGTAAGCTCAACACCGGCTACGGGAATAATTCCGTACCGAGCCGCCGCCTTGAAGAAGGCAGGGCAGTTTTTGGCTGTGTTGTGGTCTGTCAGCGCGAGTATCTCTATGCCCGATATAGACGCCATGCCGATTAGGTCGTTTGGTGTGTTATCGTCGTCTGCACAGGGGGATAGGCAGGAGTGATTATGTAGATCGCAGTAAAACCTTTTCATCATACCCAACGTGATACCATAACGGCTGTTTCGTATGATGGGAATGGGGAGGTGAGGAGATTGACGCCCTTTTCGTTTGCGGTGTCAATAATTTCCCTCTCGGGAATTACACCCTCCGCAAAAATCACGCAGGAAACGTCGGTGAGCGTAGCAACCGCCAGAACGTTGACGTTGGACATTATCTTTATCCACGCGTTGTCCGCCGTTGCCCTTCCCATAACCCAGCTAAGCAGATCGCCGACGTAAGCACCGCTTACCTCTCTGTCTCTGTCGGGTAGGGCGACAACGGAAAAATTCATAGCATCCGCCAGCTCTTTAACCGTCATTTTTCGCATTCTCCTTCATTTTCGTGTCTGTCCTTGATAGGACAGTTATCAACGCAAATAAGCTTTTTTACGACGTCCTCGGCAAACGCTCTGCAGGTGGGCGAGCCGCACGCACCGCAGTCTATGCCGGGCAGTTCGGATTTAAGTGTTTGAATATCAGCCATCATTCTCATTGACTCGGCAATGCTGTCGCTGAGTCTTGTAATGGGGGCGTATTCCGGAATTTCATCAAAAAGATAAAGCTCCGGGATGTAGCTTGATTCACCTTTTGGAATCGGGTTTCTCGAAACGGGAAGATATTTACGCAGAGTCTGCAGCCTCGCTTTTGCAATAAAGGGGTTCTGTATTGTCAGAACACCTCCGACGCATCCTCCTGTGCAGGCGTTAAGCTCGATAAAATCAAGCGGCGGAATATTTCCGTTTTCAATCTGATCAAGCACGTGTATTACGTTATCAATGCCGTCTGCCGCAAGATAGTCGGAGTTGAAAATAGCCGTAGCCTCGCCGCCGCTGCGTGCCCATCCAAGGCCTATCATTCCCGATTCCGACAGATGCTCAACGGATTCGTTTTTGTGCATCTTACCGATAAGGGAAAAATAGATATCGTTTATCGCAACGACCTCATCAACGTGGCTTTCGTATTTTCCAAATCCGTTTTTAACGTAGCTTGCCTTTGCGGGGCAGGGTGAAATGAAGCAAACGCCTATTTCATCGGGCTTAAGCTCTGGGTGAGCTTTAGCCGCCTCCTCCTTTGCAAGCTTTGCCGCAACCTACATGGGCGGCAGCATATGTATAACGTGATCCTCAAGCGAGGGGAATCTCAAGCTTATAAGTCTTGCTACGACGGGGCACGCCGAGCTGATGGCGGGCTTAAGTATTCCTTCTGTTTTGAGATAAAGTCTTGTGTATGCAGAAACTAACTCGGCAGCCTTGGCTACCTCGTATACCTGGTCAAATCCGATTTTTAAAAGTCCGTCAAGAACGTAGTCAACGTCGTCGAGATTATCGAACTGACCGTAAAGCGTGGGGGCGGGAAGCGCGATTTTCCACTTGAAGCGATCCATACCGGCAAGCTTGCCGCAAACTGCCTTTTTGGCTTTATGCGGACACACTCTAATACACTCGCCGCAATCAATACACCTTTCGGAATTGATGGTAGCCCGTCCGTCACGAATTCTTATAGCCTCCGTCGGACAGCGCTTTAAGCAGGTGGTGCATCCGGTGCATTTCGATTCGTCAAGCAGAACCGAATGTTCGTAATTTTGCATTATCCGTCACCTATTCGTTGTTTACTTTCATAACGACCTTCGTGCCAACTCCGACCGTGGAGAAAATCTCCATTGAATCGGTGTATCTTTTCATATTCGGCAAGCCCATTCCCGCACCGAATCCGAGGGAACGGATCTGATCGGGGGCGGTGGAGTATCCCTCCTGCATAGCTTGCTCTATATCCTTGATACCCGGACCGTGATCGTCGAGTATGATCTCAATACAGTCTTCGTACACCTTTACCTCGGCAGTACCGCCACCGGCGTGAATTACCATATTGATCTCACCCTCGTACATGGCTATTGAAACGCGTCTTATGACCTCCGGGGAAATACCCAGCTGTCTTAAATTCTTTTTTATCTGAACCGATGCGTGACCGGCAGAGGTAAAGTCCTCACCGTCCACATTAAATTTGAAAGTTAAAGCTTCACTCATTTTGTTTTATTGCCGACAAGTCCGTTGGAATAGAGTAGTCCGCAAGCCTCGTAAAGACGCTTGTCCGTGGTCATAACTACTATCCCGCTTTCCTCGGCAAGTGCCAGCATTTCCTCACTCGGCAATTTTGAGCGGACGAATACGATACAGTTCATATCCATCATTACGGCGGTTCGGATAACTTGGGGATTTACAAGACCCGTAAGCAATACAGCCTGGTCCTTAACGTAAGCAAGAACGTCGCTCATCAGGTCGCATCCGCAAGCGGAATAAACGTGATGCTCAATATTTTCCTCGCAGCAAAGAACCTTTGCGTCAAGCAAATTCTGCATAGTGCTTATTTTCATAAAGAATTCCTCTATAAATTAAGAGTGGTAGAATTAAGCGTTGTATTTTGCAACGATTCCGGGTACGTCGTCAACTACAAGACGTCCGTAAACCTCCTCGTTCACGGTAAGAACGGGGGCAAGACCGCATGCACCGATGCAACGGCAAGCAGAGAGTGAGAAGCGTCTGTCGGGGGTGCATTCGTCGCCTCCTATACCGAGTATCTCCTGGAGCTTGTCATAAAGATCGCCTGCGCCCTTAACGTAGCAAGCAGTACCAAGACAAACCGAAATGTGATGCTTTCCCTTGGGAGTAAGAGAGAACTGTGCGTAGAAGGTTGCAACACCGTACACCTTTTCAAGCGGAACCTCCATTCCCTCTGCAATCATGTTCTGAACCTCAAGCGGAAGGTAGCCGTAAATGTCCTGCGCCTTCTGCATAACTGCCATAAGGCAGCTCTTGTCGTGCTTGTGTGCGGCTATAACCGCGTCAAGCTGACTTTTTTGCTCTTCAGTTCCGTTGAAAGGAATGGTTGAAAGTTTTTTGAGCATATTTTAATCCTCCTTGTTGATTTGCACGTTTAAAATATATAACGTTTATACTATTATATCACCGCGCGCGCGATTTTTCAAGTCCTTTTTCTAGGAAATTTGCTAAAATTTTAACATACTTTTTCCATTAAAATCCAATAATAACTCATTTCGCAACCTTGAACTTATATACGTGCCATTTTCTGCCAATTTTATTCCGTCGATATGAGTCGCCTTTACGGAGAATTTTGAGGTGCTGCTGATGATTACCTCGTCCGCAGAGTACAATTCCTCAACACCGAACCGCTTCTCGTAGAATGGAATAGTGAGGCACTTGCAGATCTTTTCAATACGTGCCCTGGTTATACCGGGTAGTATAAGATTGTCGGTTGGGTGTGTGTATATCGCGCCTTCCTTGACTATCAGCAGATTTGAGTGCGCGCACTCTGTCACGATTCCGTCGCGAATAAAAATTGCCTCGTCGCATCCACACTCTGCCGCTCGGCGCGATGCCATTACCGATGGAATAAGGTTAAGCGTCTTAACGTTGCATAGGTGATGCCTTAAATCCGGTACGGTTATAAGCTTAACCCCGCCCCGTGTCGCGCTTTTCAGCTCTGTTGCGGTAACTAGAAGGTTTGATCTTGCGTCGCTTGGATAAGCGTGGGTGCGCGTATGTGCGTTTCGCGTAAGCTGAAAATAAAGGAAATATCGAGCGTACCCGCTATTTTCCGCCACCGTTTTTAAAATATTGGAGAGCGCCGCACGGTCCACGTCGGTTTTTAGGTTAAGTCGCTCGGCGTTTTCGAAAAAACGGTTGAGATGCTCCTCTTCAAGATAGATCTCACCCGCTCGACCTATTGCTGCATCGTAAATTCCGTCACCGAAGTATACCGCTCTGTCCGAAAGGGGAATACGGATTTTATCCGTCTCTGCATAGTGTCCGTTGTAATACGCCGAATCCATAAAAAAAGCCTCCGCAAAAATATACCGTTTACAGTGTATTCTTGCGAAAGCTTTTTGCCACTCTGTTAAATTATTTTTTTGAATATTTCTTCACCGTCAAGCGTCTTGACGGTAAAGGTGCGATTCTCGTATACCATGTAGCTTCTCGGATTGCCACCCTTTGGCAGAGCGGCAGAACCGGGATTAAGGTAAAGATTTTCGTTTCCGAACGACTCGCATTTCAGTATGTGAGTATGACCGCAAAGCAGTATCTCGCCACTCTTAAGGGGTGGTGGATTTTCAATGCCAAAGCGGTGACCGTGTGTCAAAAACATACCGATACCGTCAATCGAAAGATAGGCGTAGTCAGCAAGAATCGGAAATTCAAGCACCATCTGGTCAACCTCGGTGTCGCAGTTGCCCCTGACGGCGAGTATTATCTCCTTATTTGCATTAAGCAGCTCTATTACATCCTTTGGCGCATAGCTTGAAGGCAGATCGTTGCGTGGCCCGTGATAGAGAAGGTCGCCAAGTATAACCATTTTGTCCGCGTCCTCGTTTTTAAACGCCATAAATACCTTTTGTATGCTGTCAAGGTCACCGTGTATATCAGAACAAATCAAAAGCTTCATTTTATATTTTCCTCTAAAACGTTTGATATTTTTTGCATTCTTTCCTCGCTTACTTTAACGAGGCATCTGTCGTAGGTGAGGAGTCCGTTAGTTTCGTCCTCAACGTCGGATATTTGGGTGTAAATGAAGGCTGAATCACCTGCTTTAACGAGGGGAGCAACCTCGTTAAGATAGAGCGACTCGACAGCGTCCTCAAATTCCTCGCGGCTCTCATATGTCTTATATCCGTAGTTTTTCTCACCGAAAAGGTGACCGTCGCATCTGTGAGAGTATCCGCCGAATTCGCTGATTACCGTAGGACGGCTCTTGCTCGGCTTTGTTTTCAGCTTCTTGAAGTAAACGTGGTGCGAGTCAACGTCGCTTTTATTCTGCCAAAACCACCCGGACGTCGAATCGATAATTCTCGTCGGATCAATGGCTTTAAGCGCATCGTAGGCGTCGTCTGCTCTGAACTGTCCCCATCCTTCGTTGAAAATCGTGTAATACACGATAGATGGGTGGTTATAAAGCAGCTTCGCCGTTCTTTCCATTCCAGAAAGGAATATTTCGCGGCTTTTCGGATCTCTGTGCAAACGTCTGTCCGACAGTCGCTTGAAGCCAACCGTAGGAAGTGCTGTATCACGGAAAAACGAGTAGTCGGAATTATTAATCATATCCTGGAAAACGATCATTCCGTGCTTGTCGCAAAGATAATAGAAAATATCAGGTTCGATCTTTATATGCTTCCTTAAGGTGTTAAATCCAAGTGCCTTTGCCGCGAGAATATCAGCCTCGTATCCCTCCGCCGTAGCAGGCAGGAATATTCCGTCCGGATAGTAGCCCTGGTCAAGCAGACCGTGAAATAGATAGGGCTTGCCGTTAAGGCATATTCTCGGAATTCCGTTTACGCTCCGTATATCAACAAGTCGAAGCGCAAAGTAGCTCTCGACGATGTCCTCGCCGACTTTCAAGGTGAAGTAGTAAAGATAGGGGTCCTCGGGTGACCACGCGCGGGGGCTTTCCGGGGTTATAACTATGCTTTCGCCCTCAAAAACGTATTCCGTTCCGTCGGAAAGAGTAAGCGTTTTTTTGCTTTCCCCACCGAAAACCTCAATTTTTACGGATTTGTCGGTCGGAGTAATACGAATATTTTCTATGGCGTTATCCACGAGGGATTCCATCCACACCGCCTGCCATATTCCGCTGACGGGGGTGTACCACATACCGCCCCTCTTTTTAGTCTGCTTTCCGTAGGGGTAAAGAGGCGAGAGCGTGTCCGTTGCTATAACGGTTATAACGTTCTCGTTGGCAGTTAGAGCGTCGGTCACATCGAATGAAAAGGGAAAATATCCACCCGCATGCTCACCTATTTTCTTGCCGTTGAGGTATACCTCGCATATCTGGTCAACCGCACCGAAATGCAGAACAACTCTTTTTTTGACAAATCCGTCGGGCAGGGTAAAGGATCTCCTGTAATACAGCTTCTCCCCGTCGGTGTGTTCTCTCTCTATACCCGACAGCTCGCTTTCGGGCGGAAAGGGGACGAGTATTTTTTCCTTATATTCCTTGGGCTCCGACTCGGAGTAAGCGAAATCCCACTCGCCGTTAAGGCAGAAATAGGAGCTTCGCCTCATTGACGGGCGCGGATAGTCAGCCCAGGGGAGCGATTTGTCCATTTTGTGCCTGTACGGCGTATCGGGTAGCTTGAATTTTTCCATATTTTCTCCTAATTATTTTGCTTGTATTTCCAATGCGAAAAGAACTATTGCACCGATTATAAAAAGAATAGAGCCTAAATTAAGCACGCTTGCCAGCGCAAGATTCGGTGCGTCTACTCTGTATATGCGCTTATTTTCAACCGTTACGTACCTCTTTATGAGGGCGACGCAGAGAATGATTATTCCGATAATTGCAAACAAAAAGTTTAGCGTTATATACGCGCTTGAAACGTTAATGCAGTGAAAAGCCTTTATCAGCTCCTCCGAGGTGCTTTCCAAATTGAAGTATTTGCTTGCATATTCTGCGAGCTCAATTATTTTCATAGCGACTACAGTGCCGAAGAAGTTCAATACCATATGCAGAATTACGGTGTATCTTACCTTGCCCGTTTTTGCATAAACGTATCCCAAAACCGCGCCCAAGAATGCGGCATAGAATAACTGGAAGAAGTTTCCGTGAAAAAGTCCGAATGTAACCGAGGAAAATATTATTGCACCGACCGTTCCGTACGGAGCAAGACGGTCGATCATAAGCTTTCTGAACATAAGCTCCTCGATTATCGGACCGATTATTACCACGACTAGGATTGTTATCCAAGTTGAAGTGTTATCTATAAGCTCGCTCGTTGAATTAATTACGTCACGTCCGATTAAGTCGGATATAAAGCTGTTCAGCCATAGACCTATATAATTTCCTACCTGCATAACACCGTGCGCTGCGAAAAGGGTGATCAAGAGGTCGGCAAACTTCATTTTACCGTTAAGCTCCCGCATCACCTTCATGTTTTTAATAATTAGGTAAAAGCAGGGGAATGCGACCACGTACATCGGAACTACCTGGAAAAGCCAAATGACGTATTCGTTTGAAAACAGGTCCTTTGCCCGTTCCTCGCCCATTATCAGTATGATTAGGAACTGTGCGACGAAAACTACCGCGTAGGTGATGACTTGATATAAAACCAGGGCAAGAGCACAGCGCGAATATGCACGCCGCGCAAGCCTCGTATTGCTTTTTACATATTCGCTGTAATATCCGGAATCCTCCGGGGAGTAAGCGTTTTGACCGTTCATAGAATTTCCTCGCTTAACGAATGCATATATACAACAATTTTACCACTAAATAAGGACAAAATCAACAAAAACAGTCAAAAAAAAGAAAATTAACAAAAAAATAAATAAATCCCGTTTTTGTATTGAATTTGAATTAACAATATGTTAAAATTATAATGTTATTTTTTAGACCGATGGAGATTTAGTATGTTGATTAAGGGCTTTGATAACGATAAATATTTGAAACTTCAGTCGCAGAAGATCAAGGAGAGAATAGAGCTATTCGGTGAAAAGCTTTACCTTGAATTCGGTGGCAAGCTTTTTGACGATTTTCACGCCTCTCGCGTCCTTCCGGGCTTCGCTCCGGACAGTAAGATAAAAATGCTTATTGAGTTGAAGGACGAAGCGGAGATAATTATAGCAATTAATACTGCGGATATAGAGAAAAATAAGGTAAGAGGGGATCTTGGTATCACCTACGACTTGGACGTATTGCGCCTTATCGACGCCTTTCGCGGCTACGGACTTTATGTCGGCTCGGTAGTTATGACGAGATATAAGGAAAACCCGCTGGCAGATGCCTTTAAGCATAAGCTTGAAAGCCTTGGAATAAAGGTGTATAAGCATTACGCCATCGACGGATATCCTCATAATATACCCCTTATTGTAAGTGATGAGGGATACGGTAAAAACGAGTACGTTGAGACTACTCGCTCTCTCGTCGTTGTAACCGCCCCCGGTCCCGGATCGGGAAAAATGGCAACCTGCCTCTCACAAATATATCACGAAAACAAGAGAGGGAAGAAGTCGGGATATGCGAAGTTTGAAACCTTCCCGATATGGAATATTCCTCTTTCGCACCCCGTCAACCTCGCCTATGAGGCGGCTACCGCCGACCTTGCGGACGTAAATATGATAGACCCATTCCATCTTGACGCCTACGGCATTACCTCGGTCAATTATAACAGGGACGTAGAGGTATTTCCCGTGCTTCGCGCAATGTTCAAGGGTATTCTCGGCGAATGTCCATACAAATCTCCCACCGATATGGGAGTAAATATGGCGGGCTTCTGCATTTACGACGACGAGGCTGTCGGTGCGGCGGCACGTCAGGAAATAATCCGTCGCTACTATCAGGCACTCTGTAAGCGGCGTCAAGGCGCGGGCAATGACGTCGAGGTGCAGAAAATAGAAATTCTTATGCGCCAGCTTTTAATAAACGTGGATACCGAGCGCAAATGCGTCGGTGCGGCGCTTGCCCGTGCAGAAGAAACCGGCGCACCCGCCACCGCGATCGAGCTTTCCGACGGCAGAATAGTTACAGGCAAGACCTCCGAGCTTCTCGGCGCGTCAAGCGCACTTCTGCTTAACGCTATCAAGGCTATCGCGGGAATAGCGAAGGAGAGGGAAATTATATCTCCCGAAATTCTTGAACCGATACAAACTCTCAAAACCACGCATCTCGGCAACCATAATCCAAGGCTTCATACCGACGAGGTGCTTATTGCTCTTGCGGTTACGGCTGCTAAAAGCGAGGAGGCACGTCGCGCACTTGCCGCGGTAGAGGAGCTTAAGGGCGCGGAGGTTCATTCCACCGTTATTCTTTCCGAGGTTGATAAGAGTGTATTCCGCAAGCTTGGAGTGAACCTCTCTTGCGAGCCGAAGTATCAGACTAAAAAGCTCTTTCACGGGTGACTTGTATGATTGCATTATACGTCTCGCTCGGGGCGGTTCTGATAATTATTCTGCTGATTTTAATAAGAGCATTTCTTTTTCGTCCGAACACCGATACCGTCGCGACGGATGATGGAGTAAGCTTTTCTTCCGATATTGCCGCAAAAACGCTTTCGGAGATGATAAAGTGCCGTACCGTGTCAAATATTGACCCCGCTCTCGAGGATGAGGCGGAGTTTTCGCGCTTCGAGTCACTCCTTAAATCACTCTTTCCCACCGTCTATGAAAAATGTAGTGTAATTGACGTGCATCGCCGTGCAATTTTAATAAAATGGCAGGGAAAAAGTGCAGATTTACCCACCGTTCTTATGGCTCATTACGACGTAGTATTCGCGGATAATAACGGCTGGAAGCACCACCCATTCTCAGGCAATATATCCGATGGATGCGTGTGGGGCAGGGGAAGTATCGATACCAAGATAACCTTAAATGCTATTCTTTGCGCAGCAGAGGAGTTGATAAAGCAAAACTTCACCCCTGCGCGCGATATCTATATGGCGTTTGGGGGTAACGAGGAAATCGGCGGAAACGGCGCACCGAGTATCGTAGATTGGTTTATCGAAAACAACGTTACCCCCGGAATAGTGCTTGACGAGGGCGGCGCGGTAGTTGATAAGGTATTTCCCGGAGTAAATTCACCCTGCGCGCTCATCGGAATAGCGGAAAAGGGTATGCTTAACGTAAGATATTCGGTTTCGGGCATCGGCGGTCATTCCTCCGCACCCTCACCCGAAAGCCCCGTCGGTATACTTTCCCGTGCTTGCAGACGGGTTGAAAAGCGCCCATTCAAGCTACGCTTCACGCCTCCTGCGCGCCGTATGCTAGACACCGTTGCCCGTCATTCAAGCTTCGGCTATCGACTGATTTTTGCTAACCTCTGGTTGTTTACTCCCATAATCAATCTTATTACCCGTAAAAACGGGGGTGAGCTCGGTGCTCTTTTGCGCACCACCGTGGCGTTTACGCAGATGCGCGGCTCGGAGGGAATGAACGTAATTCCACCCTACGCCGAGATGGTATCAAACCACCGTATTATACCCGGTGAAACCTTCACAAGCGTAGTCAGTCGCATAAAAAAGACGGTTGCCGACGAGCGAGTAAAGATTGACGTCATATACGGAATGGACCCCTCACGAATCTCAAAAACCGACGGTGAAGGATGGGAACGCCTTACCCGTGTCGCAAAAAACACGTGGGACGGTGCCGTCGTGTCACCTTATTTGATGTTGGCGTGCTCGGATTCCCGCCATTGGGGTAAAATATCCGATGCCGTTTACCGCTTCTCCCCGCTATACCTTACGGCAGAGGAGCGCGCAAGCATCCACGCCCACAACGAGCGTATTCCGACCGATAAGGTTGTCACCGCGGTGGAGTTTTACACACGCTTTATACTTGAAAGTTGAGCCAAGAATATAAACTTGGCTCTTTTTTCTTTTACCCCTTTACTTTTTTTATTTAATATGATAAAATATTACCTACCGTTTATTTCAGTATTGATTAAAGGAAAGCAAAATGTTTAAGATCGTAAATAAAAAAGAGCTTAATCCGACCGTTACTATGATGGATATTGAAGCTCCTCTTGTCGCAAGGAAGGCGCAGGCGGGGCAGTTTATAATTTTGCGTGTTGATGAGGACGGGGAGCGAATTCCCCTTACCGTTGCGGGATACGACCGCGAGGGTGGCACGGTTAAAATTATATTCCAGGTCGTCGGCGCAACAACCGAGAAGCTTAACAGACTCTCCGAGGGAGAATATATACGCGATTTTGCAGGACCTCTCGGCAAGCCTACCAAAACAGAGGGTGTCCGTGACGTTTGCATCGTCGGCGGCGGTGTGGGATGTGCTATTGCGCTCCCCGTTGCACAGCGCTTTGCCGAGCTTGGCGCGAGAGTAACCTCTATTATCGGCTTCAGAAATAAAGACCTCGTTATTTTGGAGGATGAATTCCGTGCATGCTCTGACGAGCTTCACGTTATGACCGACGATGGCTCTTATGCCCGTAGCGGCAACGTTTGCGTGCCCTTAAATGAACTTTTTGCGTCCGGCAGAAGATTTGACAAGGTTATAACCATCGGTCCGCTTATTATGATGAAATTTGTCGTTGCGGCAACACGCCCCACGGGTATCCCCTGCGACGTATCTATGAATCCGATTATGATCGACGGCACGGGAATGTGCGGCGGATGCAGATTGACTCTTAACGTTGACGGTCGGCGCGTGACCAAATTTGCCTGTGTCGACGGCCCGGATTTTGACGGCTATCAGGTGGATTTTGACGAGGCTATGTCGCGCTCCGCTATGTATCGCGACTTTGAAGCGCATAAGCGCGAGGAAGCCTGCAATCTCTTTAAGGGGGCAAAGTGATGGCAAAATTTAATATGGACATGAAAAAGAATCCCATTCCCACAAGAGATGCCGAGGTGCGCGCACACGATTTTTTTGAGGTTGCAACGGGATATGATGAGGCGACTGCAATAAACGAGGCACTTCGATGCCTCGGCTGCAAGAATATGCCTTGTACGGAGGGATGCCCCGTAAATATAAGAATTCCCGAATTTATCGCCAAAATTAAAGAGGGCGACTTTGATGGGGCTTACGATGTGATCTCCGCATCTTCGACTCTTCCCGCTGTCTGCGGCAGAGTCTGTCCGCAGGAGGTGCAGTGCGAGTCGCGTTGCGTCCGCGGAATCAAGGGTGAGCCGGTCGGAATCGGAAGACTTGAGCGCTTCGTTGCGGATTTCCACAACGCACACAGTAAAAATCCCCCGAAAATCGAAAATAAAAACGGAAAGCGCGTTGCCGTTGTAGGATCAGGTCCGTCGGGACTTACCTGTGCGGGCGATCTTGCAAAGCTCGGATATGACGTCACGGTTTTTGAGGCGTTACATACCGCGGGCGGCGTGCTTGTCTACGGAATTCCCGAATTCCGTCTGCCTAAAGCGATAGTCGAGAAGGAGGTTGACAACCTCACCGCTATGGGCGTAAATATTATGACTAATGTCATAATTGGAAAAACTCTTACCGTGGATGAGCTGTTTGAGGATGGCTTCAGTGCGGTGTATATTGCTTCGGGTGCAGGACTTCCGAGCTTTATGGGCATACCCGGTGAATCCTACAAGGGCGTCTATTCCGCAAACGAGTTCCTCACCCGAGCAAATCTTATGAAAGCATATAAGGATAACCCCGAAACTCCCATTATGAAGGGGGGCAGGGTGGCTGTCGTCGGTGGCGGAAACGTCGCAATGGACGCGGCACGGGTTGCACTTCGTCTTGGTGCGGAAAAGGTTTACGTCGTCTACCGTCGCAGTATGGAGGAGCTTCCTGCCCGTCGCGAGGAGGTCGAGCACGCGATGGAGGAGGGTGTGGAGTTTATACTTCTCACCAACCCCGTGGAAATTTTCGGCTACGAATGTGGCGACTTGCGCGATGCGCGCCGTGGCTTCGTTACGGGAATCAAATGCCAGAAAATGCAGCTCGGCGAGCCCGACGAGCGCGGCAGACGCCGCCCCGTTCCGATTCCCGACAGCGAATTTACCCTTGACGTTGAAACGGTTGTTATGTCTATCGGCACAACCCCGAATCCCCTTATTAAATCTACTACCGAGGGGCTTCTCGTAAATAAACGCGGCGGTATTGTAGTCGAGGAATCGACCGGTGCTACCAGCAAAGAGGGCGTGTTTGCGGGCGGTGACGCAGTCACGGGTGCCGCTACCGTAATATCCGCGATGGGCGCGGGCAAAATTGCCGCCAAAGCAATTGACGATTATCTGAAAAATAAATAAAAAGAAAAAAGGATACCTTGTGCGACCTGCTTTAACGTAGGTAGCACAAGGTATCCTTTTGTATTTATACCGGTAAAACCGGATCTCCTATAATCAAGGTAAGAAGCGAGTACATCAGCGGTATTGAAATTACGCATAACGTATGCGACAGCATTGCCATAGAAGCGCCAATCTCCGGATCTGCTTCGTATGCCTCGGGGAATACCACCGTGTTAAGACCCAGCGGCGTTGCCGTTGCAAAGAAAAGCAGAAAAATCGGCGTGTTGGAAATAGAAAGGCCGAATATAAGATTGCACAATTCCTTGATTCCAAACAGTGACGCAAGGAGTATTGTGGGAAGAACTATAAGGCGCAGAGCGGTTGCGACGTATACCTTCTTTTTCTTAAACATGCCGAGAAAGTCGTAATTTGCCACCGTGATTCCGGCAAGTATCATTGCGATCGGGCCCATACAAGCCTTAAGGGAGTCGAGCGAGTTTACGATAAAGGAGGGGAAAATTACGTCGTACGCGGTAGAGCCGTCGGGCACGTTCTTTGCGATAAGACCGCAAACTATACCGACAATCATACCGACTATCATAGAAACAAGCGGGGGATTCATCATTTTTTTGAAAAAGCTTTCCTTCTTGTTTCCGCTCGGAACGAGCGTGCCTACGCCCCATGCGTATATAGCTATTGAAATGGGCAGGGTTGCAAGCTTGTAATATGAAAGCACGAAATCTCCGAAAATAGATTGAACCAGCGGCTCGCCCATATATCCCGAGTTCGCAAATGCCATAGCGTAGCGATATATGCATCTTTCATATGATTTTTTTCTTATGATAATAGGTGCAATCACAAACGCCGCGATTATTGCCATGGTAACGCATATCGTTCCCATTATAATGATGGAAAGATATTTCGATATGGTGCTTATCGTAAAATATCTTGCCATAACCGAAAATGACAAAGCGGGGCATGCAACCCAGGTTAACAGCTTCGCCACGGTTTTTGAAGCATTGTCGGGCAGAATTCTGCATTTTTTAAGAGCAAAGCCTATTACCATGCAGAAAAACATAGTCAGCATGGGATTTATCGTGGCTAGAAAAGTCTTTAGCATACGAATTATCCTTTATTCAAGAAGCTTACTTTTTTAAGTGGGTAGTAAATTACCGTTCCAAGCACGCTCGCGCATACTACCTCTCCGATTCCTACCGTTAGGGCAAAGTAAAAATATGAGCCCGGAGCCCCGTATGCATACATAAGCACGAAGGGAACTATTATAGCGTTTGCAAGAACCGTCGGTACGGTTGCTATGAATTTCAGCTTTTCGGGCAGCTTGCGTAACAGGCGCGCACCGACAGCTCCTATAAAAGTGGCAACAGCTCCAAAGATAATATCCCAGAAC